>NZ_JBFTOB010000012.1:0-158998 GCF_056397765.1 Caulobacter sp. 05L422
GGCCGCGACGGCGCGGGCGGGGGTGTCGGCCAGGACCTCGGGACCACCGGCGACGCCTCGGGCCTCGGCCAACCGGGCCCGGCTGGCCTCGCCTTCGCCCACGGCGTTCTTGGCCAGGTTGACCAGATCCTCTTGAGATTGGGAATCGGACTGGTCGATCATCGCGCCCAGGGTCTCGACCGTCTGGATGACGGCGATCCGGGCAAGCGCGTCGGCCGCCTGGTTCACCGGAGTGGACGGCGTCAGGGGCGACAAAGGGGCGACCGGGAAGATCGTCACGCCAGGGCTCCAGCCGGCGACGAGAGGACCGCCAGGGCCTCCAACCTAGCGGAGAGCCGTGAAGCGTATCTTAAAGGCTTGCTTAACGCCTTCGGGACCTCGGCCGCCTAGACGGCCCATCCGCGCGCCCTCAGGAAGTCCAGCAGGGCCGAAGCCGCGGCTTCCGAAGGGTCGGGCATGCCGCGCCCCATCCGGTCCAGGGCGGCGCTCTGGGCGGCGATCTGGGACTTGCGCAGCGAAGGGTCGTCCAGCCGCCTGGCGACCTCGGCGGCCAGGGCCTGGCCCGTGCAGGCCTCCTGCAGCAGCTCGGGCGCGACCGTGTCGTCGGCGGCGATGTTGAACAGCGTCACCCAGTGCGGCTTGAACATCGATTTCAGCAAGGCGTAGGTGATCTTGCCGGTGACGTAGCCGACCACCATCGGACAGCCGGCCAGGGCCAGTTCGGTGGTCACCGTGCCGCTGCAGGCCAGGGCGACCGTGCCGGCGACCATGGCGTCGTCCTTGAGGTCGTCGCCCTCGATGACATGGGCCCGGAACGGCCAGGCCGCGACCCGGGCCTTGACGCTTTCGGCGACGGTCGAGGCGGCCGGCACGACGACGTGCAGGTTCGGCCGCTCGGCCTTCAGCCGGCGCACGGCGTCCTCGAACGGCGGCATGACCCGCTGGATCTCGGACGGACGGCTGCCGGGCAGCACCAGCAGGATCGGCTCGCCAGGCGCCGCGCCGATCGCGGCGCGCAGCTTGGCCGGATCGGCGTGGCTGAAATCGTGGGCCAGGGCAGAGTTGCCGACGAAGACGCTGGGCAGATCGACGGCGTCGAAGAACGGCTTGTCCATCGGCTGGATCGACAGCAGCAGGTCCACCGCCCCGGCCAGGTCCTTGGCGCGGCTGGCGCGATAGGCCCAGACCTGGGGAGCGACATATTTGACCAGGGGCAGGTCGGGATCCTGCTTCCGCAGCGCCTTGGCCAGGCGGATGTTGAAGCCCCAACTGTCGATCAGCACCGCCACGTCGGGCTTTTCGCGGGCCGCCAGGGCCAGGGTGTCCTTCAGGCGCGCCATGGCCCTGGGATAGGCCTTCAGGCTCTCCACGATGCCCAGGATCGACAGCTGGGCGATGTCGAACGGGCTCTCGACGCCCTCGGCCGCCATCTTGGCCCCGCCGACGCCGACGAAGCGCACCTTGTCGGCGCCGAGCCGGTCGCGCAGCACGCGGGCCAGCTTGGCGCCCAGGGCGTCGCCCGAGGCCTCGGCCGCCACCAGCATCACGGTCAGCGGTCCGGACTTCGGGAGGCTCTCGGGGCTCATGCGTCGGCCCGTGGTTCGACCCCGTACACGAACAGGCCCAGGTCGTCGGCGCAGGCGATGACCTGCTCGCGATCGACGATCAGCAGGCGTCCGGCCTCGCCGACCACGCCGGCCAGGCCGGCGCGGGCCGCGCGCTGGACGGTGGCGACGCCGATGGTGGGCAGGTCGACCTTGGTCTCCTGGATCGGCTTGGGCGCCTTG
Source organism: Caulobacter sp. 05L422 (assembly GCF_056397765.1). Classification (NCBI taxonomy): domain Bacteria; kingdom Pseudomonadati; phylum Pseudomonadota; class Alphaproteobacteria; order Caulobacterales; family Caulobacteraceae; genus Caulobacter; species Caulobacter sp. 05L422. The sequence continues at coordinate 1,788 of NZ_JBFTOB010000012.1, forward strand.
GCCAGCACGCCGCGCGGAGCCTCGGCGTTGCCGCGGATGGCCTGAGGCAGGTCGGCCACCCGGCGGAGCATGGCGTCGGTGCCCTCCTGGGCCTCGACGGCCAGCACCAGGCCGTCGCAGACCACGGCGCCCTGCCCCACGTCCAGCGCCCCGATGGCCCGGGCTACGTCGAGGGCGCGGTCCATGTCGGCGACGTGGCTGTCCTTGGGAACATGCTTGCCCAGCGCCCCGCGCGGCAGCGTCATCTCGCCCCGCACCTCGTGGGCGCCCTCGATCGCGAAGCCTTCCTTCTCGAACTCGGCCAGCAGGCGGCGCAGCAGGGCGTCGTCGCCCTTGCGGGCGGCGTTGACCAGGCCCGGGATCACGGTCAGGCCGCGCAGGTCGGGCTTGATGGCCGCGAAGTCGGGCCGATCAACCACGCCCGCGAAACACACCACCTCGCAGCCCTCGGCCCGCAGCGCCTTGAACACCTTGCCGAACTCGCCCAGCCCGACCTCGATGCCCGGATAACGGGCCAGGACCGGTTGGGCGAACGACCGCAGGCGCATCACCGCGAACGGCCGGCCGGCCGCCTCGCAGTGCTGGGCCAGCTCCACCGGCAGGGACCCGCCTCCAGCGATCAGACCAAGCTTGCGCATGGTCGCCCTCCTAGACTTCGCGCTCGGGAAGGCACAGGGGCCTGTTGGCCTCGGAGCGGATGAACTCGACGATCTCCATCACCTCGGGCGTGTCGGCATGGGCTTCGGCCACGTCGTCCAGGCGCTCCTGGAAGGTGCCTTCGTCGGCGAACAGCAGGCGGTAGGCGGCGCGCAGGGCGTTGATCGCCTCGCGGCTGAAGCCGCGGCGCTTGAGGCCCACCAGGTTCAGCCCCTCGAGGTGGGCGTGGTTGCCCCACACCGAGCCGTAGGGGATGACGTCCTTGGTCACCACGCCGCCGCCGCCGACGAACGAATAGCGGCCGATGCGGGTGAACTGGTGGACGGCGCACAGTCCGCCCATGAACACGAAGTCGCCGATCACCACGTGGCCGCCCAACGTGGCGTTGTTGGCGAAGGTCACGCGATCGCCGACGATGCAGTCGTGGGCGACGTGGGCGCCGACCATGTAGAGGCTGTCGGAGCCGACCTTGGTCACTCCGCCGCCGCCCACCGTGCCGGTGTGCATGGTCACGTGCTCGCGGATGATGTTGCGCTCGCCGATCACCAGCCGGGTGTCCTCGCCCTTGTGGGCCAGGTGCTGCGGCGCGCCGCCCAGCACCGCGAACGGATAGACGGTCGAACCCGCCCCGATCTGCGTCGCGCCCTCGATCACCACGTGCGAGACCAGCCGCACGCCGTCGCCCAGCTGGACCTTGGGGCCCACGGTGCAGAAGGCGCCGATCTCGACGTCCTGGCCCAGCTGCGCGCCGGGCGAAACGATGGCGGTCGGATGGATCTGGGTCATGCCTTGGGCGTCTCCACAACCATGGCCGCGAACTCGGCCTCGGCCGCGACCTTGTCGCCGACCTTGGCCACGCCCTTGAACTTGAAGATGCTGGAACGCGCGCGGACCACCTCGACTTCCATGCGGATCACGTCGCCGGGGCGCACGGGATTGCGGAAGCGGGCGTTGTCGACCGACATGAAGAAGATGGTCTTGCCGTCGGTGTCGACCTCGAGCGACTTGCTCATCAGCACCGCGCCGGTCTGGGCCAGGGCCTCGATGATCAGCACGCCGGGCATCACCGGGTTGCCCGGGAAATGGCCCTGGAAGAACGGCTCGTTGATCGTCACGCACTTGATGCCGACGATCGACTGGTGGGCGCGATAGGCCTCGGCCCGGTCGACCAGCAGGAATGGGTAGCGATGCGGGATCCGGTTCAGGATCTCGGCGATGTCGATATTGGCCAGAGGCTCTTCAGTCTTGGATTGGCTCATTCTGGCCCCTTGATTCCCCGGCCGCCCGCCTTGCGCGACAGCCATGCGGTTTCTCGGAGCCACCGCTTCAGCGGTCGCGCCGGAAACCCAGTCCATGTTTCGCCGGCCGGCACGTCCTTGAAGACCGACGCCGAGGCTCCGATCTGGGCGCCCGCGCCGACCGTCAGGTGATCGGCCACGCCGGCCTTGCCGCCGAACGCGACTCCGTCGCCCACCACGGTGCTGCCGGAAATGCCCGTGAAGGCGGCGGCGACGCAGTTACGACCGAGCCGGACGTTGTGGGCGACATGGACGAGATTGTCGATCTTGGTGTTCTCGCCGATCGTCGTATCGCCGAAAGCGCCCCGATCCACGCAGCTGTTGGCGCCGATGGTCACCCCGTCCTGCAGGATGACCCGCCCCAATTGCGGCAGGTCGACGACGCCCTTGGGACCGCCGGCCGCGCCGAATCCCGCCTCGCCGATCACCGCTCCGGCGTGGATCGACACCCGATCGCCGACCAGCGCGAAGCCGATCACGGCGTTGGCGCCGATCCGGCAGTCGCGGCCGACCGCCACGCCCGGTCCGATCACCACGCCAGGCGCCAGATAGGTCCCGCKACCGATCCTGGCCCCCTGCCCGATCACGACGCCCGGAGACAGCCTGACGCCCTCCTCCAGTTCGCAATCGGGATGGATGGACTGCACCGAACCGTCGTGACGGCGCGGCGCGTGCAGCCTTTCGGCAGCGGCGGCCCATGAGGCCTGCGGATGACTGGTCAGCAGCAGCCTGCAGCCAGCCGGAGCCTGCGCCGCGTGCTCGGGCCGCAGGAAGCAGGCCGCGCCCTTCAGGCCGGCCAGGTCGCCCAGGCGCTTGGGATCGGACAGAAAGGTGACGGCGCCCGCGTCGGCGCTCTCGAGCGGAGCGACGTGCGAGATCAGGTGGTGGCCGTCGGCCGGATCGGCCAGCCGAGCACCGCTCAGGCTGGCCAGTTCCGTGAGGGTCGCCGGACCCATGTCTTCGAAAAAGCGCGGGTCCGGCATTGGTCCTCTCGGGGGAGCGGCCCGGGCGTTAGGCCCGAGCCGACTCAACTACGGCTTCTTAGGGGTCGGTTGGAGAGCTTGAGCCCCCGGAGCCGCTTGGTCCAGACGTTCGCGGTCGAAGGTCAGGGTCTTGATGCGGGCGTCCACGGCCGCCACGACGCCGTCGGTGATGTCCATGGCCGGATTGCCCAGCAGGACCGATTCCCGCTCGATCAGGATCGCGCAGGTCTTGGCTTGATAGGCCTGACGGATGGCCGGGTCGAGTTCCTGATAGACGCGAGCCAGTTGCTTCTGCTCGGTGGCCTCGACTTCGCGCTGGCGCAGCTGGCCCTTACGCTGCCAGGCGTTGGCGCGCACTTGCAGGGCGGCGGCCTGTTGCTCCAGGGCGCTCTGGTCCAGCGTGGCCTTCTTGGCTTCTAGCGCCTTGGCGTCGTTGTCCAGGCTGGTGCGCTCGGCGGTCAGCTCGGCGTTGACCTGCGCGATGATGGCCTTCAGGCGAGCGTCGACAGCCTTGCCGACCAGCGAGGTCGCCACGGCGCGTTGGCTGGAGAAGATGCAGACGCCGGCGATCGGCGCGCCATGGGTGACCGCCGGAGCGGCGGCGGGCGGCGCGGCCTGGGCGAAAGCGCCCGACGCCGTGGCGAGAGCGGCCAGACCCGAGACGGTCGCGGCGAGGAACTTGGAGGTCATGTTGGTTAGAACCTTGTGGAGGTGGAGAACCGGAAGGTTTCGGTTCTGTCGTAGTCTTCTCTAGCGAGAATATGGCTGAAATCGAACCGGATTGGACCCATGGGGGACTTCCAGTCGATGCTGAGACCGGCCGAAGCACGCAAGGCCAGGTTGTCCTTGATGTTCGGGTTGATGGTGCCGTCCGAGTTCAGACGATCGATGTCGTCCAATTGGCCGGCCGTACCGAAGTCGGAGAAGACCGCGGCCTTGATGCCGTACTGCTCGGGCAGGAAGGTCGGAACCGTCAATTCGAACGTGCCGATCGCATAGAGCTTGGCGCCCAGGGCGCTGCTCTGCGTCGTCGTGTCGCGCGGGCCGATACCGGCGATCTCGAAGCCGCGGAACGTCGAACCGCCCTTGTAGAAGCGGTCGTTGATGCGGATGTTGTCGCCGCCCCAGCCTTCGATATAGCCCGCCGAACCGGTGGCGCTGAAGATGAAGTCCTTGTTGAAGCCCCAGTACCAACCACCGTCGGTCTCGGTCTTCAGGTACTTCACGTCGCCGCCGAAGCCGGCCAGATCCTGGCTCAGGTCGGCGAACCAGCCGCGTGTCGGCTGGATCGGGTCGTTGCGCTTGTCGATCCGCATGCCGTAGCCGAACAGCGAGGTGATGTAGGAGCCGCGCTGCAGGCAGAGGATGTCCGACACCGAACCGCTGGCGCAGAGGCTGTCCTCGACGCTGACCTTGTCCTGACGGAGCTGGTAGCGCAGGCTCATCGAGGCGTTCGAGGTCAGCGGGAAGCCGAGGCGCAGCGTGCCGCCGGTCGACTGGGTGTCGTAGGCGGCGTAGTCGCTGAGGTCGTAGCGGTAGGAATACAGGTCCAGGCCGGCGCGCAGGTCGCGGCCCAGGAAGCGCGGCTCGGTGAAGCCGAAGTCGATCTGCTGACGCAGCGAACCGACCGAGACGCGGGCCCTCAGGTTCTGGCCGCGGCCGCGGAAGTTGCGTTCCGTGATGCCGACGTCCAGCACCAGCTTGTCGACCGAGCTGTAGCCGGCGCTGAACGACAGTTCGCCCGTCGGCTGCTCTTCGGTCTTGACCCGCAGGGTCGTGCGGTCGGGCCGGTCGCTCGGCACCTCCTCGATGTCGACGTCCTTGAAGAAGCCCAGCGCGCGGACGTTGTTCTTCGAACGGTCGACCAGGACGCGGTTGTAGGCGTCGCCTTCGGCCACTTCCAGCTCGCGGCGCACGACGTAGTCGAGCGTACGGGTGTTGCCGACGATGTCGATCCGGTCGACGTAGACGCGCGGGCCTTCACGCACCGAGAACACCACGTCCACGGTGTTGGTCTCGTGGTTGGGCACATAGCGCGGACGCACGTCCACGAAGGCGAAGCCGGCGGCGCCCGCCGCGAAGGTCAGGGCGTCGGTGGCCTGCTCGATCTTCTCGTCTTCGTACAGCTGGCCAGTGCGGACCGGCAGGATCTGGGCCAGCAGGTCGCCATTCAGCTTCTTCAGCTCGGTCTCGACGGTGATCTTGCCGAACTTGTACTTGGGGCCTTCCTCGATCGTGTAGGTGACCGCGAAGCCGTTCTTGTCGGTGGCCAGTTCGGCGACCGAGGCCACGACGCGGAAGTCGAAATAGCCGCGGTTGCGATAGAACTTGCGCAGTTGCTCGCGGTCGTACTCGATCCGGTCCGGGTCGTAGTTGTCGTTGCTGGTCAGGAACTTGTACCAGTGCGACTCCTTGGTGACGATGACGTCCTTCAGGTCGTTGTCCGAGAACTCGCTGTTGCCCAGGAAGTTGACGCCGAGCACGCCGCTCTTGGGACCTTCGTTGATCTCGAACACCAGGTCGACGCGCTTTTGCGGCAGTTCGACCACCTTGGGCGTCACCGTGGCCGAGATGCGGCCCGAACGGCGATAGAGCTCGATGATGCGCTGGACGTCGGCCTGGACCTTGGCGCGGGTGAAGATGCCGCGCGGACGGATCTGCACCTCGTCCTTCAGCTTGTCTTCCTTGAGCGCCGAGTTCCCCTCGAAGACCACCTGGTTGATGATCGGGTTCTCGACGACCTTGACGATCAGGTCGCCGCCCTGGAGCTCGATCTTCACGTCGGCGAACAGGTCGGTGCGGGCCAGGGTCTTCAGCGCCAGGTCGAGGCGCTGGGGATCGACCGTCTCGCCCGGCTGGATCGGCAGGTAGGACAGCACGGTCCCCTGCTCGATCCGCTCATTGCCCTGCACCACGATGCGCTGGACCACGCCCGTCGTCTGGGCCTGAGCGAAGGCGATCTGTGGCGCGGTCAGCGCCGTGGAACCGAGAAGGAGCGCAACGCCGGTGGCGAACGCGGCGCTATGGGCGCGAATTTTGTTCATGGGACCAATCATGGACGGAAGGCGACCGCTCAAGAGAACAGACCGCCGAAGAATTTGAACACGCTCAAGCGCTGCAGATCATTCCAGGTCGCGAACAACATGAAACCCATCAACAGTGCAAGGCCAACCCGATAACCGGCAGCTTGCAGCCGCGCCCCCAGAGGTCGCCGCGCGACCGCTTCGTAGGCGTAGAACAGCAGATGCCCCCCGTCCAGAACGGGGATCGGCAGCAGATTCATGAAGCCGATGCTGACCGACAGGAACGCGGCGAGTTGGAGAAGATTGACCCCCGCGCCGAGCAGCATGGTGGGCAGATTCGTGCCGGCCGCCGCGCCCATCTGGGCCATCTGCCCCGAAGTCTTGGCGATGCCAATGGGGCCGCCGATTTGGTCGGCCGAAACCTCGCCGCGGATCATGCGGCCCAGATAGTAGACGGTCGTGTCGAGCACGCCCCAGGTGCGGGCGACGCCGAAGCCGAGCGCCTGGATCGGATTGTAGCGCACCCGTTCGATGTATTGGCGGGGCATCATCCGGCTCAGGCCCAGCATCAGGCGGCGTTCGGTCTTGCCGTTGGCCATGGGCGCGTCGCCCAGGGCCGGGGTCGCCACCAGCTGGATCGTCTGTCCGCCGCGATAGACGTCGAAGGCGATCGGAACCGCGCCGCGTCGCTTCACGAAGGCCGTCAGGTCCTCGAAGCTGTTGATCGCCGTCCCGTCCGCGCGCTGCACGACGTCGCCGCGCCTGAAGCCCGCCCGCTCGGCGGCGCCGCCCGGCTGCACCTCGTCGACGACCGCCGGAACGCCGAAGCCCAGGACGCCGCCCTTCTGGCTGCCGCCCAGGCCGTCGGGGATCTCGGCGAGCGCCGGCGTCGCCGTCAGGGCCAGAGTCTGGTCGCCGCGCTTGACCTCGAAATCGATCGGCACCGCGCTGCGAAGCATCGCGTACTGATCCAGGTCGGTGAAGTCCTTCAGCTTGCGGCCGTCGACCGACAGGATGACGTCGCCCTGCCGGAAGCCCGCCTCGGCGACCGGGCTGCCGGCGTTCACGCCGGTGACGATCGGCCGGCGGATGACGTCGCCGAAAACGCCCACCAGGGCCGCGAACAGCACGATGGCCAGGATGAAGTTGGCGACAGGGCCCGCCGCGACGATGATCGCGCGCTGCCACAGCGGTTTGAAGTGGAAGTAGCGGGCGACCGCTTCCCGGCCCTCGCGGCGCTCGATCTCGGCGCGCAAGGCCTGCAGGTCGTCCTGGTCAGGCACGCTGGCCACGTTCTCGTCGCCCGAGAAGCGCACGTAGCCGCCCAGGGGCAGCCAGCCGAGCTGCCATTGCACGCCCGCCTTGTCGCGCCATTTGGCGATCGGCTTGCCGAACCCGATCGAGAATCGGTCGATGGCCACGCCGCAGGCCTTGGCCGCCCAGAAGTGTCCCAGTTCGTGAATCGTCACGACCAGCAGGATCACCAACGGGAAGGCGATAAGGTAGGTCGCGGCGGACTGGATGAAGCCGAGCATGTCGGATTTCTTCTCGTCTTCAGTTTGGACGGCGAACTTGACCGACAACCTCGGCCGCAATGCGGCGAGCCGAAGCGTCCGTCATCATCGCGCTCTCGAGAGCGTTGTCGTCGCTCTGAGCCAAATTTCCTAGGCCGTTCATGCGCTCAAGAGTCCCCGCCACCGCGCCGGCAATATCCAGAAAGCCGATCTGGCGGTCAAGGAAGGCCGCGACGGCCACCTCGTTGGCGGCGTTCATCGCCGCCGGCGCGCCGCCGCCCAGGCGCAGGGCCTCGCGGGCGATGGCGATCGACGGGAAGCGGTCCAGGTCCGGTTCTTCGAACGTCAGCTGGCCGTAGGCGGCCAGATTCAAGGGCTTGGCGGGCCAGGACAGGCGCTGGGGCCAGGAGAAGGCGCAGGAGATCGGGCTGCGCATGTCCGGCGGGCCCAGTTGGGCCAGGGTCGAGCCGTCGGCGTATTCGACGAGACTGTGGATCACGGACTGCGGGTGGATCACGACGTCGATGCGCTCTTGCGGGGTCTCGAACAGGTACGAGGCCTCGATCATCTCGAGGCCCTTGTTCATCATCGTCGCGGAATCGACCGAAATCTTGGCGCCCATCGACCAGTTGGGATGGGCCACCGCCTGCTCCGGCGTGGCTAGGGCCATGGCCGCCTTGTCCCAGGTGCGGAAGGGTCCGCCCGAGGCCGTCAGGATCAGGCGCGATACTTGGTCGATACAATCGCGCTGCAGCACCTGGAAGATCGCCGAATGCTCGGAATCGACGGGAATCACCGAGCCGCCGGCCTGGCGGGCGATGGCCAGCAGGGCCGGTCCGGCGCAGACTAGGCTTTCCTTGTTGGCCAGGGCGATGACCGCGCCCGTGCGGGCGGCGGCCAGGGTCGGGGCCAGGCCCGCCGCGCCGACGATGGCCGACATCACCCAGTCCGCGCCCATGGCGGCGGCGTCGGAGACGGCGGCGGCGCCCGCGGCGGCCCGCACGCCGGAACCGGCCAGGCGTTCGCGCAGTTCGGGCAGGCACGTCTCGTCGTCGATGACCGCGACCTGCGGCCGCCAGCGCAGCGCCTGCTCGGCCAGTTTCTCGACGTTGCGGCCGGCTGTCAGGGCCAGGATCTCGACGGCGACCTCGGCCTGTTCGAACAGGTCCAGCGTCGAAACGCCGATGGACCCCGTCGACCCCAGCACCACCACCTTGCGGGCCCTACCCTCGCTTGTGGGGGTCAAGGCAGCCATCCCCACTGGTCGAGCAGTCGCGCGCCGGCGACCACGATCGCGGCGAACATCAGGCCGTCGACGCGGTCGAGCATGCCGCCATGGCCGGGGATTAGGTCGCCCGAATCCTTCACGCCGAACCGGCGCTTGAGCATCGATTCCCAGAGGTCGCCGGCCATGGTGGCCAAGCCGCCCAGCAGGCCGATCGCGGCGGCGACGGGCCAGGGCAGATGCAGGTCGGGCAAGGCCGGAAGCGCCTGGGACAGGGCCACGATGCCGACCGCGCCCAGCGAGGCGGCGACCAGACCGCCGAAGAAGCCCGACCAGGTCTTGTTGGGCGAATAGCGCGGCCACAGCTTGGGGCCCTTCAGCAGGCTGCCGACCGCGAAGGCGAAGATGTCGGCGAACCAGGTCACCGTGAACAGCAGCAGGGTCCAGCTGAGGCCGGCGTCCATGCGGCGCAGCCAGATCATCGCGATGACGGCCGGGGCGATGTAGATCACGCCATAGGCGGCGTCGGCCCGGCGCTCGACGGCGCCGCGCGCCATCAGGGCCGCGGCCAGGGCGCCGGCGATCACCACGGGCCAGGTGATGTAGTAGTGGCCGAGAAAGGCGACGATCACCGAGATCGCCACGGCCGCGCCGATGGCCACCGCCACGCCCAGCGCGGCGCGGCGGGCGCTCATCTCCGCCCACTCCCGGGCCAGGAGCGCCACGCCGACCAGGATCAGGCCCAGGAACCAGACGTTCCCGAACCACACGGCGGCCACGACCGTAGGCACCAGCACCGTGGCCGAAGCGACACGGATCCGCAGGTTGCTCCAGTTAAAACGTTTAGCCGGCGACGGCGACGTCATCGACGGCGATACCTCCATAGCGACGGTCGCGGCTGCGATACTCCGTCAACGCGGCGGCCAGGTGTTCGGGCCCATAGTCCGGCCACAGAACGTCCTGATACACGAGTTCGGCGTAGGCGCATTCCCAAAGCAGGAAATTCGAGATCCGCTGCTCGCCGCTGGTGCGCACGATGAGGTCCGGGGCCGGCGCGCCGGCGGTGGACAGGTATTGTTCGAACACGGCCTCGTTCATGTCGGCGGCCCGGGCCTCGCCGCGCTCCACGGCCTCTGCGAAGGCGCGGGCGGCGTCGGCGATGTCGGCGCGGCCGCCGTAGTTGAACGCCACCTGCAGCAGGAAGTCGCTGTTGTGGCTGGTCCGGCTCTCGGCCCGATCGATCACGGCCAGCACGTCGGCGGCCAGGCCGGTCCGACGGCCGATGATCCGAACCTTCACGCCTTCGCGGGCCAGGCGCTCGAGGTCGGATTCCAGATAGGCCTTCAGCAGGCCCATCAGTTCCGACACCTCCTGCGGCGGCCGGCTCCAGTTCTCGGTGGAGAAACCGAACACCGTCATCACGCCCACGCCCAGGTCGGCGGCGCCTTCGACGGTCCGCTTCAGGGCGTTGACGCCGGCCCGATGGCCCAGGACGCGCGGCAGATTGCGCCGCTTCGCCCATCGGCCATTGCCGTCCATGATGATGGCCACATGCAGAGATTGCCCCGACTTCGCGCCCCCGGGGCGCGTCGAGACATTCTGCAGGCCGGTCGTCGGCGCCATGCGCTTCAGCCTTCCCTCATCGCCCCCCACAACGCAGGTCGATGCTAAACCTGCATGATCTCTTGTTCTTTGGTTTTCAAGGCCTCGTCGATGCGTTTGATGGCCTCGTCGGTCATCTTCTGGACCTCGGTCTCCATCTTCTTCAGCTCGTCTTCGCTGATGACGGAAGCCTTCTCGGCCTTCTTGAGGTCGTCGTTGGCGTCACGACGGATGTTGCGGACCGCGACCTTCTGGGCCTCGGCATATTTGCCGGCGATCTTCGACAGATCCTTCCGGCGCTCTTCCGTCAGAGGCGGGATCGGGATGCGCAGGTTGTTGCCCTCGACAACCGGGTTCAGGCCCAGATCGGAATTGCGCACGGCCTTCTCGACCGCCGCGACAACCCCCTTGTCCCAGATGTTGACGTTGATCTGGCGCGGCTCGGGCACGCTGATCGAGGCCACGGTGTTGAGCGCCACCATCGAGCCGTAGGCGTTGACCATGATCTGGTCCAACAGGCTGGACGAGGCGCGACCGGTGCGCAGACCGGCGAAGTCCTCTTTCAGGGACAGGACGGATTTGTCCATGCGGTCCTTGTAACCGGATAGGACGGGTTTTTCGGCGGTGGCCATGGCTTGGGCTCTCTTCGCTGGAAGTTTAAGCGGCGCGGTCGCCGGAAACGACGGTGTGCGTTCCCTGCCCCTTCAAGACGTTCAGCAGGTTGCCGCGCCCCTTGATGGAGAAGACCACGATCGGAATGTTGTTGTCGCGCATCAGCGCCACGGCCGAGGCGTCCATGACCCGCAGGTCCTTGGCCAGGACGTCCATGTAGCTGAGCGTGTCGTAGCGCTTGGCGGCCGGGTCCTTCTTGGGATCGGCGCTGTAGATGCCGTCGACGCTGGTGCCCTTGAACAGGGCGTCGCACTGCATCTCGGCGGCGCGAAGGGCCGCGGCGGTGTCGGTGGTGAAGAACGGGTTGCCGGTGCCGGCGGCGAAGATCACCACCCGGCCCTTTTCAAGGTGACGCTGGGCGCGGCGGCGGATGTAGGGCTCGCAGACCGTGGCCATCGGGATGGCCGACTGCACGCGGGTGGAGACGCCGATGCGCTCCAGGGCGTCCTGCATGGCCAGGGCGTTCATCACCGTGGCCAGCATGCCCATGTAGTCGGCGCTGGAGCGCTCCATGCCCTTGGCCGCGCCGGCCATGCCGCGGAAGATGTTGCCGCCGCCGATCACCAGGCACAGCTCGACGCCGGACTGGACGATCTCGCGGATGTCCTCGGCCACCGATTCGACGGTCTTGGTGTCGATGCCGTAGGGCGTGTCGCCCATCAACACCTCGCCCGAAACCTTCAGAAGCACGCGGCGGTAGGGTCTGTGCTGAGGTTCGGACATGCGGAGGCTCTTCCTGAGTCGTCGGGACGCAACATAGTGCGCGTTCCGAAAAAGTGGGATCGGTTTTCCGGGCTGAAACCGGCCAGATCGCGTGCAGATGCGCGACCCGGGCGCAAAAAAGGCGCGGCGCGCGCTCGATGCGCGCCGCGCCTTTTCATAGGCGGTCCAGTCCGCCGCCCCTGAAGGCGGCGGAAGAGACTTAGGCTTGGCCGGCCATGGCGGCGACTTCGGCGGCGAAATCGCCTTCCGGAGCCTTCTCCACGCCTTCACCCAGGGCCAGGCGAACGAAGCCCTTCACGGTGAGCGGCGAGCCCAGTTCCTTGCCGGTCTCGGCGACCAGCTGCTCGACGGTCTGGTCCGGGTTCATGACGAAGGCCTGCTTCAGCAGCACGACTTCTTCCAGGAACTTGCGGATGCGGCCTTCGACCATCTTCTCGACGACGGCCGGGGGCTTGCCCGACTCGAGCGCCTGCGCGGTGAAGATCTGGCGCTCCTTCTCGATGGCGGCCTGGTCCAGGTCGTCCGGCGACAGCGACAGCGGGGCGGTCGCGGCCACGTGCATGGCGATCTTGCGGCCCAGCTCCAGGATCTTGGCCTGGTCGCCGGCGCCTTCGATGGCCACCAGCACGCCGATGCGGCCCAGGTCCGGAGCGGTCGCGTTGTGGATGTAGGACGACACCGCGCCCTGGGCGACGGTGAACTTGGCCGCGCGGCGCAGGACCATGTTCTCGCCGATCGTGGCGATCAGGTTGGTCAGGGTGTCGGACACGACGTCGCCGTCGGCGGTCTTGGCCGCGTTGATGGCGTCCACGCCGTCGTTGTCCAGGCCGACGGCCGCGATCTTGCGGACGGCGTTCTGGAACAGCTCGTTGCGGCCCAGGAAGTCGGTCTCGGCGTTCACTTCGACGGCGGCGGCGGTCATGCCGGCGCCGTCATTGCGGACGGCGATGCCGACGAGGCCTTCAGCGGCGACGCGGTCGGCCTTCTTGGCGGCCTTGGACAGACCCTTCTCGCGCAGCCAGTCGATGGACGCTTCGATGTCGCCGTTGTTTTCGACGAGGGCCTTCTTGCAGTCCATCATGCCGACGCCGGACTTTTCGCGCAGCTCTTTCACCAGCGCAGCGGTCACTTCAGCCATGAGTTCCTCCATTGAATATCGGAGCGTCTCCCACCGCGACCGGGTCGCCTTCGGGAAACGCGTGAAACAAAATTACGACCGGGCTTGATAGCCCGGTCGCATGTCAGGTTCACGAAGACCGGATCGGGACCGAAATCCCGATCCGGCGATCGGAAAATCAGCTCGCGGCCGGCTCTTCGGCGACGGCTTCGATCGCTTCGGCGGTCGCTTCTTGAGCGGCTTCCGGAGCGGCTTCGACGGCCGGGGCCGCTTCAGGAGCTGCGGCGGCTTCAAACGCCGCTTCCTGTGCAGCGACTTCCTCGGCGGCGACCGGGGCGGCGGCGGCTTCAGCCACCGGCTCCGGGGTCAGTTCGCGAGCCAGGGTCGGTTCGATCGGAGCGATCGAGGCGCCCAGGTCGACGCCCGAGTTGGCTTGGCCGGCGGCCAGGCCGTCCAGGACGGCGTCGGCGATCAGGTCGCAGTACAGCTGCAGAGCGCGGGCGGCGTCATCGTTACCCGGGATCGGGTAGGTGATGCCGTCCGGATCGCAGTTGGTGTCGAGGATGGCGACGACCGGGATGTTCAGCTTGCGGGCTTCCAGGATCGCGATCGCTTCCTTGTTGGTGTCGATCACGAACATGATGTCGGGGATGCCGCCCATGTCCTTGATGCCGCCCAGCGACAGCTCCAGCTTGTCGCGCTCGCGGGTCAGCTGCAGCAGTTCCTTCTTGGAACGGCCGGCGCCTTCGCCGCCCATGATGCCTTCGAGTTCGCGCAGGCGAGCGATCGAGCCCGAGACGGTGCGCCAGTTGGTCAGGGTGCCGCCGAGCCAGCGGTGGTTGACGTAGTACTGGGCGCAGCGCTTGGCCGCGGTGGCGACCGGGTCCGAAGCCTGACGCTTGGTGCCGACGAACAGCACGCGGCCGCCGGCGGCGGCGACTTCACGCACCTTCACCAGGGCTTGGTGCAGGAGCGGGATCGACTGCGACAGGTCGATGATGTGGATGTTCGAACGCGAACCAAAGATGTAGCGGTCCATCTTCGGGTTCCAGCGGTGCGTCTGGTGGCCGAAGTGGGCGCCAGCTTCCAAGAGCTGACGCATGGAGAATTCGGGAAGCGCCATGATAGGTCTCCTTCTTCCGGTTGAACCTCCGTGGACACCCCCGCTCCGACGATTCGGACCGGGACCGGAACGGTAACGACGGGATGTCTCCCCGGCGTCGCCGCACGTCCACGTGTGGAATGGCCGCGCAAATAGGCGTGAACGGACCAGAAAGCAAGCCCCAACGGCGCGGTATGGTGCGGGATCATGCCCTTGACCGGTCAAGCTGGCAGCGCTCCAGTGCTCGGCGACGCTTGGATGTTTGCGCCAACTAGGGAATGACTGTGAAGGCTGTTTTCGACACCAAGCCAAACTCTGGCTACGATGACGAACTTCCCCATCGCTATCATTTTCCCGCGCGCAGCAATTACATGGCCGCCGCGCTCGCAGCACAGGGCGATTGGGTCATCTTGCGCGAACCTCAGCGAAATAGAGGCCGCAGAGCCTATGTGGCGGTTGCACGCGTATTGGACGTCAGGCCTGATCCGATGCGCCCAGACCACGCCTACGCGATGCTTGGCGACTATCTCCCCTTCGACGTCCCCGTGCCCTTCGTTGGGCAGTTTGGCTATTGGGAAGGCCCCCTGCGAGCGATCGAGGACGCAAATCGAGTTGGCGCGGGCGTCCAGGGTCGCGCCATGAGGCCACTGGATGACGCGGATTTCGCGGCAATCGTCCTAGCGGGCTTGAGCGAGACCCTGGAGCCATCAAACGCACGTCGCTTAGGACCGCCCGGCGGCTTTCAAGAGCTCAGCGAAACGTTCGTGTTCGATGCTCCGCCAGCGGAGCAAGCCCGACGCGTCGAGGCGATCCTGATCAATCGCAAAATCCGAGATGCGAACTTTCGAAGGCAAGTCTGCGAGGCCTATGATGATCGTTGCGCGGTGACACGCCTGCAGATCATCAACGGTGGTGGTCGGTCCGAAGTCCAGGCCGCCCACATCTGGCCCGTCGGCGACGGCGGCCCCGACACCATACAGAACGGCATCGCCCTATCCGGCACGATCCATTGGCTATTCGATCGCCATTTGATCTCCCTGACCGACGACTACCGATTGTTGGTTTCTCACAACAAAGTGCCAAGCGAACTGCGCGGGCTATTCGTCAATCAGATGGACCGCATCCATTTACCTGCGGACCGGAGCCTCTGGCCGCACTCCGCTTATGTCGCGCGACACAGGCAGGCCTTCGCCGACGTGTGAGCGAAAAGGTCACCGGCCGCGTTTTATCCACAGACCGACACACCCTGCCCACAGGCGTGACACATGCCTGACAGGTTCGGACGCTAGGAGAAGGCCATGCTCGCGGTCTTCGATCTCGACGGCACTCTGCTGGATGGCGATTCCACGGCGCTGTGGCTGTGGGGCCGGGTTCGCCGCTCCGTTCCCCGACTTCTGGCCACGCTGCTGGTCGCCCCGGTCGCCATTCCGATGGTGATCGCGCCCCGCACCCGCCGGGCCGGGGCCTCGATCCTGCTTTGGATCGCCACGGCCGGGTTGTGCGAGCGCAAGCTGCGCGAATCCTGCGCGGACTTCGCCGGCCAGCTCCAGGCCAGGACCCTGCCCTTGCGCTGGCGCGGGCCGGGCATGGAAACGCTCGACGAGCATCTGGCCCACGGCGACGAGGTGGTGGTGGTCACCGCGGCCCCGACCGTGCTGGCCCAGGCCCTGATCACCCCGCTGGGCCGGCCCATCGTCGTGCTGGGCACCTCGCTCAAGCGCCGGGCCGGCGGCTGGGTGGCCGACGTCCATTGCCGCAACCAACGCAAGTGCCAGGCCCTGGCCGAGGCGGGCCACGGCAAGCGCTGGGCCTATGCCTACACCGACAGCCTCGACGACCTGCCGCTGCTGCGCGGGGCCGACGCGCCGATGATCGTCGGCTGCGGCAAGGCCGCCCATCGCCGCCTCAGCCGCGCTCGCCTGCCCAATTGCCGCGCCATGGCCTGGTAGGGGCGACTTGACCGTCAGGGGTGGCTAGCCGACGCGGTCAAATCCCCACCGTCTGGCGGAGGTGGCCTGGCGGGCCGGACGGGGCTAGCTTTGAATCGGCGGCGATGGCCCCCTCGGTCGCTCCGCGACACCTCCCCCAGAGGGGGAGCAGCTAACCTAGGCGGAAGCGGTCATTCGCGTTTATGGTCCACGACCCAGGGAGAGCTGCGGTGAAGACAATGGCTAGAGCCTTCACGATCTGCGCGACGTCGTTGCTGCTTGCGCTCTCGTCAGGCGTCGCCGCCGCTTGCGCGCAGACGAGCCCCGCTCAAGCAACCGACCCGTCCGGTTTCGCGAGCGGCGCGGATGTCCAAGCTCAGCTACGCGAGATGCTCGCCACGATGAAGCCCGACCAGGGGTTCATGTGGCGCCCCCTGGTTCGCGATGGCGCGACCGTGGCGGCGATCGAAATATGGAAGAAGCCGGGCCGCCCCGCTGTTCACCCTGCCGAAGCGGAATACGCGATCGTCCTGGAAGGTTCTGGCACGCTTGTTTCGGGCGGAGCCATGGCCGATTCAAAGGTCAAAAACGCCAATTTGATCGAGGGAAGCCAGATCGAGGGTGGTGTGACACGGACACTCGGCCCAGGCGACGTCATCCTGATCCCCGCGGGCGTACCTCACTGGTTCGGGATCACTGGCGACCGACTGGTCCTGCTGGGGATCAAATTGCCCGGGGCGAAATGACCGATCCGGCTTTGGCGCGCCATTTCACGGGTGTCTCGGACGTCGCCTAGAGTTTCCAGCAGGGGCCCGAAACCGACCCCGCCAAGGACCGGAAGGGGGCGGAAACGGCCACCGGCGTCCAGCCCGAAACCTGACCCGTGGATCATGGCGCGAACCGATTTTCGGTGGCGGCCGACAAACGTGTTCATGGCGGACAGCAAACTCGGGGATCAGGCTCGACTGTGAACCGCCCTAACGCGACTTGCCGTCGAACTTGTGCGGTTCCAGCGCGAAGACGTCGACGTCGTCCAGGCAGCGGACATTGATCGCCGCCATCTCCGTACCGTCCGGCCCGACGCCGCGGCCGAAGGACTCGATGCCGCAGGTCTTGCAGAACAGGTGCGCGATCTTGTGGGTGTTGAAGCGGTATTCGGTCAGGGCGTCCTGCCCCTGCTTCAGCTCGAACGCCGAGGCCGGCGCGAAGGCCAGCACCGATCCCAGCCTGCCGCACCGCGAGCAGTTGCAGGTGATCAGGTTGTCGAGCGAGACCTCGACCGCGTATCGCACCGCGCCGCACTGGCAGCCGCCTTCGTGTCTGGCCATCGCCTCTCTCCCTGATGGTCGCGCCGAAGCCCGGCGCGTGATGTGAACGCGAGCCGGTGGACCCGGCCTTCTCTTCAAGACGTAAGAAAGCGGCCCGAACCGACACCGGGCCAACCGATCTCAAGCGCAGTCAACGCCAAGGGCCGGAAGCCCGCTCCCAAGCGCCGTCGAGCGGTCGCCCTAGACGTCTTCCAGCAGCGCCACGCCCGGCGCGGTCTTCAGGGCGCCGCGCAGGGCGGCGTCCAGGGTGTAGCGGCCGGGCAGCTTCATCTCGATCTCGCGGCCGCCGCCCAGGGCGGCGATCAGGCTGACCTCGCCGCCGCGCGGCGAGGCGGCCGGCTCCAGCCGCTTCCGCAAGGCCTCGATCTCGGTGGCCGAGGGCGACAGGTGCAGGCGCAGGCCCGCCACCATGTTCTCGATGGCCTTCTCGATGGGCTCGGCGTCGTCGCCGAAGAACCGCACCTCGCCGTCGCGGGCCTTGGCGCGAACCTTGATCGACACCGCCTTGCCCGGCTCCAGCACCTCGCGGCACTTGCGCAGGGCCTCGGGCGGGAACAGCACCTCGTATTCGCCGCTGGGATCCGACAGCGAGACGAAGGCGAAGCGCTCGCCGCTCTGCGAGGCGCGTTCCTGGCGGCGGCGGACCACGCCGCACATCCGGAAGGCCTCCATGCCGGCCTCGGCGCGCGGGATCACTTCGGTCAGCATGTGGGTGCGCCGGCGGCGCAGCACGCCGACCATGTCGTCCAGCGGGTGGCCGGTCAGGTAGAAGCCGACGGCGGCCAGTTCCTCGTCCAGCAGGTCGACCTGGCTCCAGGGCTCGGTCTTCTTCAGGCGCGGACGGCCGGCGGCCGGGTCGCCGCCGAACAGCGCGTGCTGGCCGCCCTGGCGATCGGCCGCGATGCTCTGGCCGTGGGCGATCAGCACGTCGGCCGAGGCGAAGATCTGGGCGCGGTTCTTGGACAGGGAGTCGAAGGCCCCGGCCCGCGCCAGGTTCTCGATCGCCCGCTTGTTGACCAGCTTGGGGTCGACCCGCTCGACGAAGTCGAAGATGTCGCGGAACGGACCGCCCTCCTCGCGGATGGCGACCAGGTGCTTCATCGCCTCCAGGCCGACGTTGCGCACGGCGCCCAGCGCGTACAGCACTTCGCCGTTCTCGACCTCGAAGTCGGCGCCCGAGCGATTGACGTCCGGCGGCCGCACGGTGATGTCGAAGCGCCGGGCGTCCTGGTGGAAGACCGCCAGCTTGTCGGTGTTCGACAGATCCAGGCTCATCGACGCGGCCAGGAACTCGACCGGCGTATTGGCCTTCAGCCAGGCCGTTTGATAGGCGATCAGGGCGTAGGCGGCGGCGTGCGACTTGTTGAAGCCGTAGCCGGCGAACTTGGCCACCAGTTCGAAGATCGAGCCGGACTGCTCCTCGGGGACGCTCTTTTCCTTGGCCCCAGCGACGAAACGGATCTTCTGGAGATCCATTTCCTCCTTCTTCTTCTTGCCCATGGCCCGGCGTAGAAGGTCGGCTTCGCCCAGGCTGTAGCCCGCCAGGATCTGGGCGATCTGCATCACCTGTTCCTGGTAGACGATGACGCCGTAGGTCTCCTTCAGCACCACCTCCAGCGAGGGGTGTAGGTTGTCGACGGGCTTTCGGCCGAACTTGCAGTCCACGAAGGTGTCGATGTTGTCCATCGGACCCGGGCGGTACAGCGAGATCAGCGCGGTGATCTCCTCGATCGAGCCGCAGCGCATCTTGCGCAGGGTGTCGCGCATGCCCTGGCTTTCCAGCTGGAACACGCCGACCGTCTGGCCGGAGGCGAGAAGCTCGTAGGTCTTGGTGTCGTCGAAGGGCAGCTTGCCCAGGTCGATGATCTCGCCGCGCTTGGCCAGGTGCTTCACGGCCCGGTCCAGCACCGTCAGGGTCTTCAAGCCCAGGAAGTCGAACTTCACCAGGCCGGCGCTCTCGACCCACTTCATGTTGAACTGGGTGGCCGGCAGGTCCGAGCGCGGATCCTTGTAGAGCGGGGTCAGCTGGGTCAGGGGCCGGTCGCCGATCACCACGCCGGCGGCGTGGGTCGAGGCGTTGCGGAACAGGCCTTCCAGCTGCAGGGCGACGTCCAGACAGGCCTTGACGTTGCCGTCCTCGTCGCGGGCCTGCTTGAGGCGCGGCTCGATGTCGATGGCCTGGGCCAGGGTCACCGGCGCGGCCGGGTTGTTGGGCACCATCTTGCAGAGCCGGTCGACCAGGCCCAGCGGCAGCTGCATCACCCGGCCGACGTCGCGCAGCACGGCGCGGGCCTGCAGCGAACCGAAGGTGATGATCTGGGCGACGCGGTCGCGGCCGTACTTCTCCTGCACGTAGACGATCACCTCTTCCCGCCGCTCCTGGCAGAAGTCGATGTCGAAGTCGGGCATGGAAACCCGCTCGGGATTCAGGAACCGCTCGAAGAGCAGGCCGAAGCGCAGCGGGTCGAGGTCGGTGATGGTCAGCACCCAGGCGACCAGCGACCCGGCGCCCGAACCCCGCCCGGGGCCCACGGGGATGCCGTGTTCCTTGGCCCACTTGATGAAGTCCGACACGATCAGGAAGTAGCCGGGGAAGCCCATCTTGATGATGATCGAGAGCTCGAAGTCCAGCCGGTCCCAATAGACCTGCTCCTCGACCGCCAGCTTATCCAGGGCCGCCAGGCGCATCTTCAGGCCTTCCTTGGCCTGGTGGGTCAGTTCCTCGGGCTCGCTGCGGCCGTCGCCGGTGGGGAAGCTGGGCAGGATCGGGTCGCGCTTCTGCACCATGAAGGCGCAGCGGCGGGCGATGTCGAGGGTGTTGTCGCAGGCTTCCGGCAGGTCGGCGAACAGCTTGCGCATGTCCTCGGCCGGCTTGAACCAATGCTCGGGCGTCACCCGCCGGCGCTCGTCCTGGCCCACGAAGGCGCCGTCGGAAATGCACAGCAGGGCGTCGTGGGCGTCGTAGAGGGCGGGCTTGGCGTAATAGACGTCGTTGGTGGCGACCAGCGGCGCGTCGTTCTCATAGGCCCATTGGACCAGACCCGGCTCGGCGGCGGCCTGGCGTGGCAGGCCGTGACGCTGAAGCTCGACATAGAAGCGGTCGCCGAACACCCGCTGCATCTCGGCCAGGGCCGCCTCGCCCTCGGCGGTCTTGCCGGCGGCCAGCAGGGCGTCGACCGGACCGTCGGTGCCGCCCGACAACAGGATCAGCCCCTCGGCGTGCGCGACCACCTTGGCCCAGGGCACCACCGGCTCGGCCATCTCGCCGCTTTCCAGATAGGCCAGGGACGAAAGTTCCGAGAGGTTCAGATAGCCTCGCTCGCTCTGGGCCAGCAGGGTGATGGTCGGCGTGCGGGCCCAGCGCTCGGTCGGCCCGGCCCCTACCCCCGAGACCGCCAGGGCGCAGCCGATGATCGGCTGGACCCCGTAGTCCTTGGAATAGACGGAATATTCCAGCGCCCCGAACAGGTTGTTGCGATCCACCAGACCCGCCGCCGGCATGCCGGCCGTCGCGGCCAGGCCCGGGATCTTGTCGGCCTTGATGGCGCCTTCCAGCAGCGAATAGGCCGAGCGCACGCGAAGGTGGACGAACCCCTGCCCTTCATTGCCCGACATCACCGCACCTCATGGCTACACGACTCAGGCCACCAACTGGGCGACCTGGCACATCATCCAGACGAAGCTGGCGACAGATACAAGCGCCAAAGACTCACGCGCGATACGGACCATGGGAACCCTCCTGCGGTCGTTGCTTGTTTGTTCTATATTCCACTTTTGTTCTCATGCGCAAGAGACCCTTGTTCGATTGCGAGCTTTTTTGCCGCGGCCTCGCGTGGACGGGCCAAAACGGCGATTTCCGGTGGATTTGACAGGCGGATCGGCGCAGATCGCCCCATGCGCCTGATCATCGACACCGACACCGCCGGGGACGACGTGTTCTCCCTGATGCTCGCCCTGCGCCGTCCCGACGTGAGCGTCGAGGCCATCACCATCGCCCACGGCAATGTCGGCTTCGAGCAGCACGCCGAGAACGCCCTGGCCACCCTGGAAGCCTGCGAGCGCGGCGGCGAGGTTCCGGTCTATCTGGGCGCCCAGCGGCCGTTCACCCGCGCGCCCTTGGACGCGGTCTATGTGTTCGGGGCCGATGGCATGAGCGACAGCGGCTTTCCGAAAGCCGCGCAACGCCCCTCCCCCGGCCACGCCGCCGACGAGATCGTGCGGMGGGTGATGGAGGCGCCCGGCGAGATCACCCTGATCGCCCAGGCCGCCCTGACCAACATTGCCCTGGCCTATTTGCGCGAGCCGCGCATCGCACAGGCGGTCAAGCACCTGTGGATCATGGGCGGCACGGACAACGGCGTCGGAAACGTCACCCCGGCGGCCGAGTACAACCTCTATGTCGATCCGGAGGCGGCCAAGATCGTCATCAACGCCGGCTTCCCGATGACCATCGTCACCTGGACGGAGACCCTGCGCGACGGTCTGCTGGACCTGGAGCAACTGGCGGCGCTGGACGCCCTGGGCACGCCGCGCGCCAGGTTCTTCACCCAGGTCAACCGCACCTCCCTGGCCTTCGCCCAGGAGACCCAGCACCTGGACGGCAGCCTGCACCCCGACGCCCTGACCTGCGCCGTGGCCCTGGACGAGAGCCTGATCCTGGAGGCCGAGATGGCCGTGGTCGACGTCGAGACGATGGGCGAGCTGACGCGCGGCTATCTGAGCGTTTCACACACGATCCTGCCCGACATCGAGGTGGCCGATCCGGCGCTGAAACGCCGGGCGCCGAACGCGCGGGTGATCAAGAAGATCGATCAGGCGGGCTTCCATGCGGCCTTGCGCCGCGCTCTGCTCTGACCCGCAGCGCTTAACTCAATCTCAGCACGCGTCGGACTAGCTTTCCTCCGTTGGGGGAGAAATCATTGCGGAAGTTCGTCGCGCTCATGGCCGCGACCGTCGGGCTGTCGGCGGCGATCGACGCCCGCGCCGAGGCCGACCTGTTCTCGCGCCAGACCGTTTCGGGCCTGATCGACCTGCGCCTGGGCGCCGCCGACGGCGAGACCTCGTGGATCGACGGCGGCCTGGGCAAGGGTCGGTTCGGGGACGGCGGCAAGGCCGCGCTCGGCGAGGCCTCGATCGTCTGGAACCCCCGCTTCTCCTCCCGCCTCGGCGCGGTCATCGTCGCCCAGAGCCAGCAGGCCCAGGACCGCGTGGTCGACGCCGGCGAAGCCTATCTGACCTATCGCGGCGACATCGCCGGCAGCCTGAGGCTGAACGCCCGCGCCGGCCTGATGTACCCGCCGATCTCGCTGGAGCACGACGGGCTGGAATGGTCCGTGCCCGACACGATCACCCCCTCGGCGATCAACAGCTGGGTGGCGGAGGAGACCAAGGTCGTCGGGCTGGAGGCCACGGTGCGCGGCGCGCTCGCCGGCCAGAAACTGGCCGCCACGGTCGGCGTCTTCACCCACGGCGACACCTCGGGCACGTTGCTGACTTTCCGCGGCTGGGCGCTGCACGACCTGAAGTCCAGCGCCACGGGCGATTTCCCGCTGCCGCCGGTCAGCCCGTTCATGGCCAAGCGGCAGGCGCCGTTCACGACCCCGGTGCGCGAGCTGGACGGCCGCGCCGGCGTCTATGCGCGCCTCGAGTGGCGGCCCAGCCCGAACCTGATGCTGGACCTGTTCGCCTACGACAACGACGGCGACCGGACGACCGTCGACAATCACGAATGGTCCTGGGAGACGCGGTTCTTCAACCTGGGCGCCCGCTGGGACATCGACGCCGCCACCCACCTGCGCGCCCAGGCGATGCAGGGCGAGACCCTGATGGGCAAGTCCACCGCCTACGGCGTCTGGACCGATGTCGGCTTCCAGGCGACCTATGTCTCGGCGACACGGGACCTGGGTCCCGGATCGCTGACCGGCCGGCTGGATCAGTTCTCGACCACCGACCGCACCAACAAGGCGGTCGACAACAACGCCGAGCACGGCTGGGCCGCGCTGGTCGCCTATCGCTGGGACGTGCGGCCGGACGTCCACCCGGTGTTCGAGGGCCTGCACATCGACAGCGACCGCCCCGAACGGGTCCGCCTGGGCGAGGCGCCCCAGCAGACCCAGACGGTGGTGCAGACCGCGCTGCGGTACCTGTTCTAGAGTCTAGAAGCGCTTTCCAGCTAGAAGCTCTGGGGAACCAGGTGCCCGTCCTTCAGCGCGAAGACCCGGTCCATGTAGCGGGCCAGCTCCATGTTGTGGGTGGCGATCAAAGCCGCCACGCCCCGTTGCCGGGCCTGCTCGTAGAGAGACTGGAACACCGCCGCCGAATTGGCCGGGTCGAGGTTGCCGGTCGGCTCGTCGGCCAGCAGCAGCTTGGGATGATTGGCCAGGGCCCGGGCGATGGCCACGCGCTGCTGCTCGCCGCCGGACAGTTGGCCCGGCTGGTGGCCCAGCCGCTCGGCCAGGCCCAGCTGGTTCAGCATCTCCGTGGCGGCGGCGCGCGCCTCGGCCCGGCTCTTGCCGGCGATCATGGCCGGCATGGCCACGTTCTCGACGGCGCTGAACTCGGGCAGCAGGTGGTGGAACTGGTAGATGAAGCCGACGGTCGACAGCCGCACCTTGGTGCGCTGGCGCTCGGACAGCTTGGAGCAGTCGCGACCGTCCAGGGCGATCAGGCCGGCGTTGGGCTTTTCCAGCAGGCCGGCCGCGTGCAGCAGCGACGACTTGCCCGAACCGGACGGTCCTATCAGGCCCACGACTTCACCTGGATAGACGTCCAGGTCGACGCCCCGCAGCACGTTCAGCGCCCCGGCCTCGGTGACATAGGTGCGCTCGACGCCGCGCAGGGCCAGGACGGGGCTGGCCACGGGCTGGGTGGGATCACTCATAGCGAAGGGCCTCGACCGGATCGAGCCGCGAGGCGCGGATGGCGGGCGGCAGGGTGGCCAGGATGCTCATGGCCGTCGAGATGCCGACGATGCTGGCCACCTCGGCCCAGTCGATCTTGGCCGGGATGTGGGCCAGGAAATAGATGTCGGCGCTGAACACCGCCGTACCCGTCACCCACTCCACGAAGTTCTGGATGGCGGTGATATTGGCGCAGAACAGCGTGCCCAGCAGCAGGCCCGCCAGGGTGCCCGACAGGCCGATCGAGGCGCCGGCCATGATGAAGATCCGCAGGATCGAGGCCTGGCTGGCCCCCATGGTCCGCAGGATGGCGATGTCGCGGCCCTTGTTCTTCACCAGCATGACCAGGGCCGAGATGATGTTCAGGGTGGCGATGGCGACGATGAAGAACAGGATCAGCCGCATCACCTTGCGCTCGACCTGCAGGGCGTTGAAGTAACTGGAGTTCTTGTCCATCCAGTCCTGGACGAAGGCGCCCGGGCCGCTGGCCTGCTCGATGATCGGCTTGATCTCCTTGGCCTTGTCCGGGTCGGTGACCTTGATCTCCACGTAGTCGATCGAGGTGTCGCGGCCGAAGAACAGCTGGGCCTGGGGCAGCGCCATATAGACGAAGCTCTCGTCGAACTGGCTCATGCCCACGCTGAAGATGCCGCCGACCGTATAGTCCTTCTCGCGCGTCGAGGTGCCGAACGCGGTGGCCGGGCCGGAGGGCGAGATCAGGGTGATGGCGTCGCCGACCGACAGGCCCAGGTTGCGGGCCATGCGGTCGCCGATCAGCACGATGTCGCCGCCGTATTCGCCTTCGCCGAACCCGGCCAACGAGCCGCGCTTGATGTTGGTCGAGATCATCTTCATGCCGCGCAGGTCGGCCGGGGTGACCCCGCGCACGATGGCGCCGGACACTTGGCTCGGGCCGATGACCATGGCCTGGGCCTCGACCATCGGCGCGGCCTGGGTCACGCCGCGCACGGCCTTGATGCGGCCGATGATGCCGTCGCGGTCCGGTCCGTTCAGCAGCGGGCCCTGGGCATAGACGTGACCGTTGAAGCCCAGCAGCCGGCCCAGAAGCTCAGCCCGGAAGCCGTTCATCACGCTCATCACGGTGATCAGGGCGAAGACCGCCAGCATCACCGCCGCGAACGAGATGATGGCGATCAGCGCCACGCCGCC
This sequence comes from Caulobacter sp. 05L422, assembly GCF_056397765.1. NCBI lineage: Bacteria > Pseudomonadati > Pseudomonadota > Alphaproteobacteria > Caulobacterales > Caulobacteraceae > Caulobacter > Caulobacter sp. 05L422. The sequence goes on from NZ_JBFTOB010000012.1 coordinate 27,029, forward strand.
GTTCTTGCGCTTGTTGCGCAGGTACCGCCAGGCAACGGTGCGTTCCCAGGTTCCGAACGGGCCGGCGCCGAGAGCCATCAGGCGGCCCGGTCCGTTTTGGGGCCAGAGAGCTGAGCGATCACATCGGCCAGCGGGGCGCTGTGGCGCTCCCCGGTCTTGCGGTTCTTGATCTCGACCAGGCCCTCGGCGATGCCCTTGGGACCAACGATCAGCTGCCACGGCACGCCGATCAGGTCGGCGGTCGCGAACTTGGCGCCGCCCCGGGTGTCGGTGTCGTCATAGAGCGGATCGCGGCCGGCGGCCTTGAGCGCCTGATAGGCGGTCTCGCAGGCTTCGTCGCAGGCGGCGTCGCCCTGGCGCATGTTGATGATGCTCACGTCGAACGGAGCGACGGACTCGGGCCAGATGATGCCGCCCTCGTCGTGGCTGGCCTCGATGATCGCGCCCAGCAGGCGCGAGACGCCGACGCCGTAACTGCCCATCTGGACCGGCACGTCCTTGCCGTCCGGTCCGGTGACCAGGGCCTTCATCGGCTCGGAATACTTGGTCCCGAACGAGAAGATGTGGCCGACCTCGATGCCGCGCGCCGACAGGCGGTCGCCCTCGGGAATGGCGTCGAAGGCCGCCTCGTCGTGCATTTCCTCGGTGGCGGCGTAGAGCGCCGTGCGCTGGTTCACCAGCGGCTGCAGGTCGCCGAACCAGTCGACGTCCGGGCCGGGCGCGGCCATCTCGACCAGATCCTTGTGGCAGAACACGGCGCTTTCACCGGTGTCGGCCAGGACGATGAACTCGTGGCTGAGGTCGCCGCCGATCGGGCCGGTGTCGGCGCGCATCGGCACGGCTTTCAGGCCCATGCGCGAGAACAGGTTCAGATAGGCCACGAACATGCGGTTGTAGGCCTTGCGCGCGCCCTCGGCGTCGAGGTCGAAGCTGTAGGCGTCCTTCATCAGGAACTCGCGGCCACGCATCACGCCGAAGCGCGGACGGGTCTCGTCCCGGAACTTCCACTGGATGTTGTAGAGGTTCTTGGGCAGTTCCTTGTAGCTCCGCACGTGAGCCCGGAAGATGTCCGTGACGACTTCCTCGGCGGTGGGGCCGTAGAGCAGATCGCGCTTGTTGCGATCGGTGATGCGCAGCATCTCGTCGCCATAGGCCTCGTAGCGGCCGCTCTCGCGCCACAGGTCGGCTAGCTGGATCGTCGGCATCAGCAGTTCGATCGCGCCGGCCCGATCCATTTCTTCACGGACGATCTGCTCGACCTTCTTGAGCACCTTCAGGCCCAGCGGCAGCCAGGCGTAGATGCCCGCCGCCTCCTGGCGGATCATGCCCGCGCGCAGCATCAGCTGGTGCGAAACGATCTGGGCGTCGGAGGGGGCTTCTTTGAGAACGGGCAGGAAATAGCGCGACAGGCGCATGGACGAGACGTCTCCGGGGAATTCGAGGCGTTGAGATAGCCGCTTGGGCGTCAGCTTGGCAACGCGCGCGGCGAAAAGATGGCTGAGCCAATGCTGTGGACAAAGAAAAGAAGGCCGCGCGGTCCTCGCGCGGCCTTTCAAGTCATCGTCGGGGAAGACGCCACAGAGCAAGGTCGGAAAAGCCGGCCTCGTGAGTCTGAGGTTATGCCCCGAACGACTGTTCGGGGCGCCCGATTGCGTCTGGCCTGACCAGTTGGCGAAGTTCGCCCACGGATTGGGCGAATGCCGGCAATTATGACGTCGCCCGCCCAAGGCTTGGGCGCCATTCCTGTGATCAATAGGTGGCGGGCAGAGCCGGCAGCTGGATCAGCCCGAAGTGAATGACCAGCAGCAGCGCGGCCATGACCAGGGCCGACACCCAGGTCGTCGTGAAGAACTTGCGCTTCAGGTTCGGATTGACCGGCGCGCCGGGGTCGGCGCCGGGCGGCGGCTCGATCCCCATCTCCTTGAAGGTGCGGTTGCCCAGCGGCAGCACGGCGAACAGCGTGGTCCACCAGATGGTCAGATAGACGGCGATGCAGGTGACGGGACCCATCAGTGGGCTTCCTTAGGGGTTTCCATGAGCTCGACAAGCATGCCGCCCATGTCCTTGGGGTGAACGAAGATGATCAGTGTGCCGTGGGCGCCGATGCGCGGTTCGCCCAGCACGGTGGCGCCCTTGGCGACCAGGCTGTCGCGGGACTCAAAGATGTTCTCCACCTCGAAGCAGATGTGGTGCTGGCCGCCCTTGGGGTTCTTGGCCAGGAAGCCATGGATCGGCGAGGCCTCGCCATAGGGCTCGATCAGCTCGATCTGGCTGTTGGGCAGGTTGACGAAGCAGACCCACACGCCCTGCTCGGGCATGGCCCACTTCTCGGTGTGCGAGGTCGCGCCCAGCAGGTCGCGATACATCTTCACCGACTCGTCGATGGAGGGCGTGGCCACGCCGACGTGGTTGAGCTTGCCGATCATGCGCGTTCGTCTGTCCTGCGAAGGCGGCGCGGTCCGGTGAGGACCGCGCGACCCTGTTCTATTTTTCGAGGGTATAGACGACTTCATAGAGCCCCGGCGAGGCGTTTCCGAGGTGCTTGTTGCCGTCGATCCAGCCGCCTGCGTCCAACGCCTGGAAGACGCGGCGCATGGCGGCCTGGTCCGTACACTGCGCGTAGTTGACGACGCGGTTTCCGCCGAGCTCGCGATGCAGGCTGGCCGACAGCCAACCGTCGACGCCGCTGGCGGCCTGGGCGGCGTCCTTCAGGAAGTCGATCAGGGCGTCCTGCCCACCTTGCGGCGCGGTGAAGACGTTGATCTGGGTGACGACGCCGAGATTGGCGATGATCCTGGGCATGAAGGTCTCTCCGACATGGGTCTGGAATGGGGCCTGGAGAGACGGCCGGATTCCTGCCCGGACACGGCCTCGCCAAGCCCGGCGACGCGTGAGCGCCTGGGCTTGCCGAGGGTCCGGATGGACGGAGGGCCTTGCGGCCTGGCGGGGCTTACCTGACCCGCAGGCTCCTTTTCGACGGGAACAGCCTAGCAGCCGATCAGAACGGCTGCGAGCCCTTGGGCAGGCCCTTCAGCCAGTGGAAACGCACCGGCATGACCTGGATCAGCAGGATTCCGGCGACGAACCCACCCAGGTGGGCCTGCCAGGCGATGCCGATGATCCCCTGGTTCGACGCCAGGCCATAGGCGGCGCCGAGTCCGACGACCAGCAGGTTGGAGACGATCGCCGAGCCGACCTGCTGGGCGACGCCGCGTGAGAACAGCGGCGCCAGCTTGATCTGTCCCGGAGCGGCCAGCCGGGCGACGGCGCCCCACAGGCCGAAGATCGCGCCCGAGGCGCCGACCGCCGGAACGTTCGCCGGGGCCAGCAGCAGGAAGGCCGCTCCGCCGGCCAAGCCGCAGACCAGGAAGAAGACCAGGAACAGCAGACCGCCCATGGCGTCGCGTCCCAGCCGCTGGGCGATCGCGGGCCCCAAGGCCACCAACGCGGCGCTGTTCATGGCGATGTGCAGCCAACCCGCATGCAGGAACATGTGGGTCATCGGCGTCCACCACAGGCCATAGTCCAGCCCGACCTTCGACAGCGCGCCGAACACGAAGACCGCGTCGCCCTGGCCGTAGGCGTCGGCGAGCAGCTGGCCCGCGAAGACCAGCCAGAGCAGGCCTGTCATCACCAGGACAGGCCAGGCCTCGAACCAGAGCATGGACGGCCCCCTGCCCCACATCGTCTCGCGACGCGGAGCATCCTGGGGGGTCTCGGGAACGGAGGTCCGTCCGTCGCTCATCGTGGGGCTAGATCCGCAGGACCGTGGTCTCGACCACGGGCTTGCGTTCCCAGATGCGGAAGGCGGCCTTCTTCACGGCCTTGGACAGGGCGCTTTCGATCGCCTCGTCGATCTCGCACTGGTCGCCGCTCAGGCGCTTGAAGGCGGTCTCGGCCTCCTCCGCCAGGTCGTCCAGGGCGTCGTCGAGCGGATATTCGGCGTCGCCGGCCAGGCCCAGGCCGCGGACCTGCGGGCCGGAGACGATCTTGTTGCGGCCGTCCAGCACGACCGACACGGCCAGCATGCCGTTGAACGCGGCGTGACGCCGCTCGCGCAGGGCCTCGCCGTTCTCGGGCGTCACCACGCCGCCGTCGACATAGAGGCGGCCCGACGGGACCTCGTCGATGATCTGCGGATGGCCGGGGGCCAGCAGCACCATGTCGCCGTTGCGCGGGCTGACCGCGTGCGGCACCTGCAGGTCCTTGGCGAAGGCGGCGTGCTCGATCAGGTGGCGGCGCTCGCCGTGGGTCGGCACGGCGATATGCGGCCGGGCCCACTGGTACATCTGCTTCAGCTCGTCGCGGCACGGGTGGCCGCTGACGTGGATGCCGGGGGTGTCGCGTTCGGTGTGCAGGCGCACGCCGCGGTCGGCCAGCTTGTTCTGCAGGTTGCGGATCGGGATCTCGTTGCCCGGGATCACCCGCGAGCTGAAGATCACGTGGTCGCCCTGCGAGAGCTTGACGTGCGGGTGGGTGCCTTCGGCGATCCGGGCCAGGGCAGCGCGGGCTTCGCCCTGGCTGCCGGTGCACAGGAACAGCACTTCGTTCTCGGGCAGGTACTTGGCCTGGTCGTCGGTGATAAAGGGCTCCAGGCCCTCCAGCAGGCCGACGTGGCGGGCCGCGGCGCTCATCCGGTGCATGGAGCGGCCGGCCAGGCAGACCTTGCGGCCGGCGGCCTGGGCGGCCCGGATCACGGTGTCCATCCGGGCGACGTTCGAGGCAAAGCAGGCCACGGCGATCTTGCCGGTCAGACCCTTGATCAGCTTGTTCATCGCCACGCGGACGCCGGCTTCGGAGCCCGCCACGCCATCAACGAAGACGTTGGTGCTGTCGCAGACCATGGCCAGCACGCCCTCGTCGCCGAGGCGCTGGATGGCCTCGATGTCGGTGGGGCCGCCCAGCTGGGGATCGGGATCGATCTTCCAGTCGCCGGTGTGCAGGATCGTGCCCAGCGGCGTCTTGATCGCCACGCCGTTCGGCTCGGGGATCGAGTGCGTCAGGGTGATCATTTCCAGGTGGAAAGGACCCAGGTCGAAGCTGCCGCCCAGCGGGATCTCGGTGATCGGCACCTCGCCCAGCAGGCCGGCGTCGCGCAGCTTCTCGCGCAGCAGGAAGGCGGTGAACGGCGTGGCGTAGACCGGCGCCTTCAGGCGCGGCCACAGCCAGTGCACGGCGCCCAGGTGGTCTTCGTGGGCATGGGTGAGGACGATCGCGATGATGTCCTTGGCGTGTGCCTCGATGAATTCGGGGTCGGGCAGGATGATCTCGACGCCGGGCGTCGTCTGGTCGCCGAAGGTCACGCCCAGGTCGACGACGATCCACTTGCGGTCGTTGGCCGGGCCATAGCCGTACAGATTGAAGTTCATGCCGATCTCGTTCGACCCGCCCAGAGGCAGGAAGACGAGCTCGTCTTTGGGGGAAGGCTTGTCGGTATATTTGGTCATTGAGTCTCTAAATGGGTGTTACGGCGATGAATTTCGAGGAGACCACGAATGGTCAGATCTGAATCGAAGTGGTCGATGCTGTCGGTGGCGCCCTCGAACAGCGAGGCGACGCCGCCGGTGGCGACCACGGTCATGGGTTCGGCCCGTTCGGCCTTGATGCGGGCCACCAGGCCCTCGATCAGTGAAATATAGCCCCAGAACACGCCGGACTGCATCGCGCTGACGGTGTCTGTGCCGACAACGCGGTTGCGGGCGGGACGCTGGATGGCGATGCGCGGCAGCTTGGCCGCGGCCTCGTGCAGGGCCTGCATGGAAAGATTGATGCCCGGAGCGATGATGCCGCCCTCGAACGCGCCGTCGGCGGCGACGATGTCGAAGGTGGTGGCCGTGCCGCTGTCGATGACGATCAACGGGCCGGGATAGATCATGTGCGCGCCCACGGCGTTGACCAGGCGGTCGGCCCCGGCCTCGGACGGCTTGTCGATGCGCACGTCGACGCCCAACTTGGCGTTCTCGCCGATCACCAGCGGCTCGACGTTGAAATAGCGGCGCGAAAGATTACGCAGGTTGAAGATCGACTGCGGCACGACGCTGGAGATGATGCAGGCGTCGATGGCCCGGAAGCCCAGGCCGTGCATCGACAGCAGCTGCGACAGCCAGACCACGTATTCGTCGGCCGTGCGCGTGCTCTCGGTGGCGGCGCGCCACTGGGCGATCCACTCGTTGCCATCATGGATGGCGAACATGGTGTTGGTGTTGCCCTGTTCGATGGCCAGCAGCATCAGGAGGCCCCTCCGAAAAAGACGTCGCCGGCGGTGACCCGCCGCAGTTGGCCGTTCGCCAGACGAAGACGCAGCGCGCCGTCGCCGTCCAGCCCTTCCGCGATCCCTTCCAGGGTTTCGGTCCCCAGACGGGCCACGCAGGCCTCGCCCAGGCCGTGGGCACGGGCGGTCCAGGCGTCGGCGATGGCCGGGAAGCCCAGGCGCATCCAGACGTCCTGCCAACGCGCGAAGGCGGCGGCCAGGATTTCGATCGCGTCGATGGGCGACGGCGGCGGGGCGTCCCTGTAGGTGGTCAGGGCGGTGGCGGGCCGTTCGCTGTCGATCGGCTTGCGGGCCAGGTTCACGCCCACCCCGACGGCGATCCACAGGCCGCCGGTAGGCCGGGCGCCGGACTCGACCAGAATCCCGCTGACCTTCAGCCCGCCGAGCAACGGATCATTGGGCCATTTGAGGCTGACGAGGCTGGCGGGCACGTAGGCGGCCAGCAGGTCCGCGACCGCCAGGGCCGCGACGAACGAGACCTGGGCGGCCTCGGCCGGCGGCTTGTCGGTGGCGAACAGCAGGGTGGCGGCCAGGTTGCCGTCGCCGGTCTCCCAGGCGCGGCCCCGCCGGCCGCGGCCGGCGGTCTGGCGCAGGCCGACGATCCAGACCGGGCCCGCCTCCCCCGCTTCCGCGCGGCGACGGGCCTCGGCGTTGGTCGAGTCGATCTCGTCGAGGACGACGACGGGCGCGGGCGAAAGAGCGCCCGTCACGTCACGCGTGGCCAAAGGCCGCCGCGGCGGCCCTTGCCGCGGGGTCCAGCCAGATCAGCGCGACCAGCACGATCGGGAACGAGAAGGCGGCGGCCACGAAGCCGACCACGCGGGCGATCGGCTGCGGCTTGTCCACCGCGCCGGCCGGTGCGTCGAACCACATCGTCTTGATCAGACGCAGATAGTAGAACGCCGCGACCACGCTGCCGACCAGGCCCAGCACCGCCGCCCATTGCAGCAGCACGTCGCCCGAACCCATGGCCGCGCCGAAGACGTAGAACTTGGCCCAGAAGCCCGAGAACGGCGGCATGCCCAGGGCCGACAGCGAGAACGCGGTCATGGCCACGGCGATGCCCGGACGGTGCTTCACCAGACCGGCCATGTCCTCGATGGTCTCCATCGGCTTGCCGTCGCGCGACAAGGCTTGAAGGCAAGCGAAGAAGCCGGTGACGTCGACCATGTACAGGGTCATGAACAGCAGCATCGAGTGCAGGCCGGTCTCGCCGCCGGTCGCCACGCCCAGCAGGGCGTAGCCGACATTGGCGATCGAGCTGTAGGCCCACAGGCGCTTGAGGTTGTTCTGGGCCAGGCCCGCGAACGCGCCGACGAAGACCGAGGCCAGGGCGGTGATGACCAGGATCTGGCGCCACTGGGCCACCGAGTCCGGGAAGGCGTCGCCCAGCACGCGGGCGAACATCATCATGGCGGCCAGCTTCGGCGCGGCGGCGAAGAAGCCGACGACCGGGGTCGGGGCGCCTTCGTAGACGTCCGGGGTCCACATGTGGAACGGCGCGGCCGAGACCTTGAACGCCAGGCCGCAGAGCAGGAACACCAAGCCGAACAGCAGGCCCGTGCCGTGCCCGCCGTGGGCCATGGCGGCGCCGGCGGCGGCGATGTCTTCAAAGCGGGTCGAGCCGGCGAAGCCGTAGATCAGCGAGGCGCCGTACAGCAGCAGGCCCGACGACAGCGCGCCCAGCACGAAGTACTTCAGGCCCGCTTCCGACGACTTGGCGTCGTCGCGGCGGAAGGCGGCCAGGACGTACAGCGCCAGCGACTGCAGCTCGACGCCGATATAGAGGCTGATCAGGTCGCCGGCCGAGGCGGTGACGCCCATGCCCAGCGCCGACAGGATCACCAGGACGGCGAACTCGAACTTCTGGTCGCCGCGAACGGCCAGCCAGCGGTCGCCCAGCACGATCGCCACGGCGCTGAAGCCGAAGATCGCGACCTTGGCGTAGGTGGCGGCCGCGTCGGCGGAATAGACGCCGTTGAAGGCGTGACCGTGCGGCCCGACCACGGCGGCGACGGCCGCGCCCAGCAGGGCCAGGACGGCCGCGCCGGTGAACAGCGGCGTGACCTTGCCGTGGAAGGCGCCCCAGACCAGCAACACCAGGGCCGAGGCCCCGAGGATCACTTCGGGAAGAACGAGGGAGAAGTTGGCGGCGAACGTCATGGGGTCCCTCACCCGCCCACGGCGGCGCGCCAGGCGCCGACGAGCCCGTCGACGGACGACGCGGTCAGGTTGAAGATGAGATTGGGATAAACACCAAGCACCAGGGTGCCGATGATCAGCGGAGCGAAGATCAGGATCTCGCGCTTGTCGAGGTCGGTGATGGTCTTGAGCTCGGGATTGACGATCTCGCCGAACATCACGCGACGGTACAGGTTCAGCGCGTAGACCGCCGACAGGATCACGCCGGTCGTGGCGACGATCGCCGTCCAGGTCGAGGCCTGGTAGACGCCGGTCATGGTCAGGATCTCGCCGACGAAGCCCGAGGTGCCCGGCAGGCCGACATTGCCCATCGTGAACAGCATGAACACCGCCGCGTACCACGGCATGCGGTTGGTGAGGCCGCCGTAGAAGGCGATCTCGCGGGTGTGCATGCGGTCATAGACCACGCCGACGCAGAGGAAGAGCGCGCCCGAGATCAGGCCGTGGCTCAGCATCTGGAAGATCGCGCCCTGCTCGCCCGCCACGTTGCCCGAGAAGATGCCCATGGTCACGAAGCCCATGTGGGCCACCGACGAATAGGCGATCAGCTTCTTGATGTCGGTCTGACGGAAGGCGACCAGCGAGGTGTAGACGATGGCGATGGCCGACATCGCGAACACCAGCGGCTGGAACAGCTCCGAGGCGTTGGGGAACATCGGCAGGCTGAAGCGCAGGAAGCCGTAGCCGCCCATCTTCAGCAGGATGCCCGCCAGGATCACCGAACCGGCCGTCGGCGCCTCGACGTGGGCGTCGGGCAGCCAGGTGTGGACCGGCCACATCGGCATCTTGACCGCGAAGCTGGCGAAGAAGGCCAGCCACAGCCAGGTCTGCAGCCACGGGGCGAACTTGAAGACCATCAGCGCCGGGATCGACGAGGTGTGGGCGATGGCGATCATCGACAGGATGGCCGCCAGCATCAGCACCGAGCCGAGCAGCGTGTAGAGGAAGAACTTGTAGGCCGCGTAGACCCGGCGCTTGCCGCCCCAGATGCCGATGATCAGGAACATCGGAACCAGGCCGCCCTCGAAGAAGAGGTAGAACAGGATCAGGTCCAGGGCGCAGAACACGCCGACCACCAGGGTCTCCAGGACCAGGAAGCAGATCAGGTACTCGACCACCCGCTTGTCGACCGACTTCCAGCCGGCGATCACGCAGATCGGCAGCAGGAAGGTGGTCAGCAGGACGAACAGGATCGAGATCCCGTCCACGCCCATGCGGTAGTGCAGGCCCGCGAACCAGTTGAGGTCTTCCACGAACTGGAAGCCCGGGTTCTTCGGGTCGAACTGGGCGACCAGCACGACCGACAGGGCGAAGGTGACCAGGGTGGTCGCCAGGGCGATCCACTTGGCCAGGTTGTCCGTCTTGGCGCTGTCGCCCTGCATGGCGCGAACCGCCAGCAACAGGACCACGCCGACGAGCGGGGCGAAGGTGGTGAGGCTGAGAAGGCCGGTCATCGATCTTCCCTAGTGGAAGCGGAACAGGGCGTAGGCCAGCAGACCGGCGACACCGAGCAGCATGACGAACGCATAGTGGTAGAGGTAGCCGGACTGCAGCTTGCCGGTCCGACGGCCGACGCCGTAGCTGACGGCGCTGACGCCGTCCGGTCCGAAGCCGTCGATCAGCTTCTGATCGCCGCCCTTCCAGAACAGGTCGCCGAGGAACTTGGCCGCGCGCACGAAGGTGGCTTGGTACAGCTCGTCGAAGAACCACTTGTTGTAGAAGAACACGTACAGCGGGCCGTTGCGGGCCGCCAGAGCGGCGCCGAGGCGCTCGTTGCCCTTGATCAGATAGACCCAGACGGCGATCAGCAGGCCGACGATCGAGGCGATCAGCGGGCTCCACTTCACCCACTCGGCCACTTCATGGGCCTCGTGCAGCACGTGGTTGGTCGGGGCGTTGAAGATCGCGCCGCGCCAGAACTCTTCCTGGTGGTGACCGACGAAGAAGTCGGTGAAGAAGAAGCCGGCGAAGATGGCGCCGACCGACAGCACGATCAGCGGAACCAGCATCACCCAGGGGCTCTCGTGCGGCTTGTGATCATGGCCGTGGCCATGGTCGTCGTGCGCATGATCGTCGGGCAGCGGCTCGTCGTGCGTCTCGGCGTGGGCGTGGTCGTCATGGCCATGGGCGGCGTGCGCGTCATGAGCATGATGATCGTCGTGACCCCAGCGGGCCTGGCCGTTGAAGGTGAAGAACGCCAGGCGCCAGGAGTAGAACGAGGTCAGGCCGGCCACAAGCACGCCGATCACCCAGGCGAACATCGCGATGCCGTTGTGACCGCCGGCGGCGTAGGCCGCCTCGATGATGGTGTCCTTCGAGTAGAAGCCGGCGAAGCCCAGGTGCAGGGGCGGAAGGCCCAGGCCCGTGATGGCGATGGTGCCGATGGTCATGGCGAAGAAGGTCACCGGCAGCAGCTTGGCCAGGGCGCCGTACTTCCGCATGTCCTGCTCGTGGTGCATGCCGTGGATCACCGAACCGGCGCCCAGGAACAGCAGCGCCTTGAAGAAGGCGTGGGTGAACAGGTGGAACATCGCCGCCTGATAGGCGCCGACGCCGGCCGCGAAGAACATGTAGCCCAGCTGCGAACAGGTCGAATAGGCGATGACCCGCTTGATGTCGTTCTGGGTCAGGCCGACCGTGGCCGCGAACAGGGCCGTGATCGCGCCGATCACCGTGACGATGTTCTTGGCGACGGGCGCGTATTCGAACATCGGCGACAGCAGGCACAGCATGTAGACGCCAGCGGTGACCATGGTCGCCGCGTGGATCAGGGCCGAGACCGGGGTCGGGCCTTCCATGGCGTCCGGCAGCCAGGTGTGCAGGAAGAACTGCGCCGACTTGCCCATCGCGCCGATGAACAGCAGGAAGCAGGCGATGTCGACCAGCGGGAAGGTGTGGCCCGCGAACTCCCAGGTGCGCGCCGCGCCGGCGGCGATCTGCGGGAAGATCTCGTGGAACTGGATCGAACCGAACGCCCAGTAGGTGGTCATGATGCCCAGGGCGAAACCGAAGTCGCCCACGCGATTCACGACGAAGGCCTTGATGGCCGCGGCGCTGGCCGAGGGCTTCTTGAACCAGAAGCCGATCAGCAGGTACGAGGCCAGGCCCACGCCTTCCCAGCCGAAGAACAGCTGCATGAAGTCGGCGGCGGTGACCAGGGCCAGCATGGCGAAGGTGAACAGCGACAGGTACGCGAAGAACCGCGGCTTGCTGTCGTCCTCGGCCATGTAGCCCCAGGAATAGACGTGCACGAGGGCCGATACCGTCGTCACCACGATCAGCATCACGCACGATAGGGCGTCGATGCGGATGGACCAGTTGGAGACGAAGTTGCCCACGTGGATGAAGGGCAGCAGGTCGACCGTGAAGGCCTCCATGTGACCCCAGGTCCACTGGCTGAACGTGTACCAGGACAGGCCGCAGGCCAGCAGCAGGCCGCCGGTCGTGATCGCCTGCGAGGCGACGTCGCCGATGCGGCGGCCGAACAGGCCCGCGATGATCGCGGCGATAAGCGGCGCGAAGACGATGATGGTGACGAGAGTCTGCACTGCGATCAGCCCTTCATCACGCTGGCGTCGTCGACGGCGATGTCTCCGCGGTTACGGAAGAACGTCACCAGGATGGCCAGGCCGACGGCCGCTTCGGCCGCGGCGACGGTCAGCACGAACATGGCGAAGACCTGCCCCACCACGTCATGCAGATAGACCGAGAAGGCCACCAGGTTGATGTTCACCGCCAGCAGGATCAGCTCGATCGACATCAGGATGACGATGATGTTCTTGCGGTTCACGAAGATGCCGAAGACGCCGATCGTGAACAGGATGGCGGCGACGACGAGATAATGAGACAGGCCGATCATTCGCTGATCCCCGCGCCGGGCTTGATCTGCACGATTTCCATTCCGGTCTTGGGCGTGCGGGCGTTCTGCTGGCCGATGTTCTGGCGCTTGACGCCCGGCTTGTGACGCAGGGTCAGGACGATGGCGCCGATCATGGCCACCAGCAGCACCAGGCCCGCCAGTTGGAAGAAGAAGATGTAGTCGGTGTAGAGCACCCGGCCGATCGCCTCGGTGTTCGGCACGCCGCCCGGTGAGGCGTTGGGGATCGCGTTCTTGCCGGCCGCGCCGCCCGTCACCACCGAGGCGGCGACCATGATCATCTCGATCGTCAGCACCCCGCCGACCAGACCGCCGACCGGCAGGTACTGGGCGAAGCCCTGTCGCAGCTCGGCGAAGTCCACGTCGAGCATCATCACGACGAACAGGAACAGCACCGCGACCGCGCCCACATAGACGACGATCAGCAGCATCGCCAGGAACTCCGCGCCCAGCAGGACGAAGAGGCCGGCGGCCGAGAAGAAGGCGGTGATCAGGAAGAGCACCGAGTGCACGGGGTTCTTGGCCGAGACGACGAGAAGACCCGCCGCCACGGTCGCTACCGCGAGCAAATAGAAAGCTATCGCCTGCAAGGCAGGTGCTCCCTCAGAAAACCACAAAAACCCGACGTGCCGGACGGCCCCGCCGCTAACCCTCGGAATCGCGACCCGTCCTTTAGCGGTAGGGCGCGTCCAACTCCAGATTCTTCGCGATCAGCCGTTCCCAACGGTCGCCGTTGTCGAGCAGCTTTTCCTTGTCGTAGTAAAGTTCTTCGCGCGTCTCGACGGCGAACTCGATGTTCGGCCCCTCGACGATGGCGTCCACCGGGCAGGCCTCCTGGCACAGGCCGCAGTAGATGCACTTGACCATGTCGATGTCGTAGCGGGTCGTGCGGCGGCTGCCGTCGTCGCGCGGCTCGGCCTCGATGGTGATGGCCTGGGCCGGGCAGATGGCTTCGCACAGCTTGCAGGCGATGCAGCGCTCTTCGCCCGAAGGATAGCGGCGCAGGGCGTGCTCGCCGCGGAAACGGGGCGACTGCGGGCCGCGCTCGTTCGGATAGATCACGGTCTTCTTGGGCGCGAGCATGTACTTGATGCCCAGGCCGAAGGCGCCCGCGAAGTCGAGCAGAGCCACGCCCTTGACCGCCTGTGTGATGCGCTGGAACACCAGAGCTCTCCTAACACTTCATCTCTTGGGAGGGACGAACGCCCCCTGCCCGCTTCGATCCGTTCGCGGCCGCCCATCCACCGGATGAGGGCCGTTCGCGTCACTTGCCCGACTTCGGGATGACGCAGGTGTAGTTCGAAAGCTGGGTGGGGTCGCCCCCGTCCTGCTTGGCTTCGATCTTGCCGCCGTCGGCGGCGCATCTCTCGCTGTCGCGACGCAGTTGGTCGTAACCGGCCGTGCCGCGCCCCAGCGAATAGGACGTCTTGGCCGGAGCCGCGCCGTCGGTCGCGCAACCGGCCAGGATCAGGCCGAGGGCGGCGACCGCCAGATATGCCCTTCCGCCGATCACCCCTGGATTCCGAAGACGCGCCAGGCCGAGACCAGCATCACCAGCACCAGCGACATCGGCAGGAAGACCTTCCAGCCCAGGCGCATCAGTTGGTCGTAGCGGTAGCGAGGCACGATGGCCTTGGCCATGGCGATCATGAAGAACGCCACCACGATCTTGAAGTAGAACACCAGGGCCAGCAGGAAGTTGACCAGGAACGGCGGCCAGCCGGCCGTGAAGCCGATCGGGAAACCGGGGTTCCAGCCGCCGAAGAACAGGACGCTGATCATCGCGCACATCAGGACGATGTTCGAATATTCGGCGACCATGAACAGCAGGTACGGGGTCGAGCTGTACTCGACCTGGTAGCCGGCCACGAGTTCGGATTCAGCTTCCGGAAGGTCGAACGGAGGGCGGTTGGTCTCGGCCAGGGCCGAGATGAAGAACATGCCCATCGCGATGATCATCACCGGGGCCAGGATGATGTTCTTCAGGCCGGAGCCGCCGAACACGTTCCAGTTCCAGATCCAGCCGGCTTGCTGTTCGACGATGGAACTGAGGTTCATGGTGCCGGCCAGCAGGATCACCGTGATGATGATCAGGCCGATCGACACTTCGTACGACACCATCTGCGCCGCCGAACGCAGCGCGCCTAGGAACGGGTACTTCGAGTTCGAAGCCCAGCCGCCCATGATGATGCCGTAGACGCCCAGCGAGCTCATCGCCAGCAGGTACAGGATGCCGACGTTGAGGTTGGAGACCACCCAGCCCGGCGCGAACGGCACCACGGCCCAGCCCACGAAGGCCAGGACCAGACTCAGCAGCGGGGCCAGCAGGAAGATCACCTTGTCGGCGCCGGCCGGGATGATGATTTCCTTCAGCACGAACTTGAAGAAGTCGGCGAACGATTGCAGCAGGCCGAACGGACCCACCACGTTGGGGCCCTTGCGCATCTGCACGCCGGCCCAGATCTTGCGGTCGGCCAGCAGCAGGAAGGCCAGGCTCAGCAGGACCCAGATCACCACCAGCAGGATCCCGCCGGTGGTCAGCAGGGTCCAGGTGACGGCGGGGTTGGAGAAGAATTCGCTCACCGGCCTACTCCGCCGCGATCTTGGCGGCGCCGGAAACCGTGGCCGCGCATTCGGCCATGGTCACGCTGGCGCGCGCGATGGGGTTGGTCAGGTGGAAGGCCTTGATCGGGCTTTCGAACGGGGCGTCCGAAAGCTCGCCGGCCCCGCCCAGGCCCGACAGGTCGAACGACGTGGCGATCGAGCCCGGCGCGAAGTCGATCTGGCCGAAGGTCGGGTGCTCGGCGAACAGCTTGGCCCGCAGCTGGTCCAGGCTGTCATAGGGCAGCTTGGCGCCCAGGTGCTCGGAGAGAGCCCGCAGGATCGACCAGTCTTCCTTGGCGTCGCCCTTGGGGAACACCGCCCGCTCGCCCATCTGGACGCGGCCTTCGGTGTTCACATAGAGGCCGTTCTTCTCGGTGTAGGCCGCGCCCGGCAGGATGACGTCGGCCTTGTGGGCGCCGGCGTCGCCGTGTGTGCCCAGATAGACCTTGAAGGCGTCCGAAGCGGCGGTCTCGCACTCGTCTGCGCCCAGCAGGAACAGCACGTCCAGCGCGCCCGGCTTCAGCATCTCCGAAGCCGACAGACCGCCCTCGCCGGGCGTGAAGCCCAGGTCCAGGCCGGCCACGCGGGCGRCGGCGGTGTGCAGCACGTTCCAGCCGTTCCAGCCTTCGCGCACCACGCCGAAGGTTTTGGCCACGGCGGCGGCCGCCTTCAGCACGGCGGCGCCGTCGGCGCGCGACAGGGCGCCCTGGCCGATGATGATCGCCGGACGTTGGGCGTTCTTCAGGGCGGTGACGAAGTCGTTCTTGGCCTTGGCCAGGCCCGACAGGGTCTGGGTCCCGGCGCCGAGATAGTCGTAGTCGAAGGTCAGGTCGACCTGCTCGCCGATCACGCCGAAGCGGGTCTTGCCGGCGATCCACTGCTTGCGGAAGCGGGTGTTCAGGACCGGAGCCTCGAGGCGCGGATTGGCGCCGACGAACAGCACCACGTCGGCGTTCTCGATGCCGGCGATCGTCGAGTTGAACAGCCAGCTCTCGCGCGGACCCGCGCCCAGGGCCGAACCGTCCTGGCGGGCGTCGAGGTTCTTCACGCCCAGGGCGGTGAACAGGTCCTTGGTCGCCTTCAGGCTCTCGGCGTCCTGCAGGTCGCCGGCGATCACGCCGATGCGGTCAGCCGGAGCGGCCTTGATCTTGGCGGCGACGGCGGCGAAGGCCTGGGCCCACGAGGCCGGCTGCAGCTTGCCGCCGACGCGGACGTACGGGCGGTCCAGGCGCTGACGCTGCAGGCCGTCGACGGCGTAGCGCGTCTTGTCGCTGATCCACTCTTCGTTGACCTCCTCGTTGACGCGCGGCAGCACGCGGAGCACCGCGTTGCCGCGGCTGTCGACGCGGATGGCCGAACCCAGGGCGTCCATGACGTCGACGCTCTCGGTCTTCTTCAGCTCCCAGGGCCGCGCCTCGAAGGCGTAGGGCTTGGAGGTCAGGGCGCCGACCGGGCACAGGTCGATGACGTTGGCGCTGAGCTCCGACGTCACCGCCGCGCCCAGATAGGTCGTGATTTCAACGTCTTCGCCGCGCGAGATCAGGCCGATCTCGGGCGAGCCGGCAACTTCGGTGATGAAGCGGACGCAGCGCGTGCACTGGATGCAGCGGGTCATCACGGTCTTGATGAGCGGGCCCATGGCCTTCTCTTCGACCGCGCGCTTGTTCTCTTCGTAACGGCTGTCGTCGCGGCCATAGCCCATGGCCTGGTCCTGCAGGTCGCACTCGCCGCCCTGGTCGCAGATCGGGCAATCCAGCGGGTGGTTGATGAGCAGGAACTCCATCACCCCTTCGCGGGCCTTCTTGACCATCGGGGTTTTGGTGAAGATCTCCTGGCCCTCGGCGGCCGGCAGGGCGCATGACGCCTGCGGCTTGGGCGGGCCGGGCTTCACCTCGACAAGGCACATGCGGCAGTTGCCGGCGATGCTCAGGCGCTCGTGATAGCAGAAGCGCGGGATCTCTTCCCCGGCCAGTTCCGCCACCTGCAGAACCGTCATGCCGGGCTCGAACTCGACCTCGACGCCGTTGACCTTGGCGATTGCCATAATCGTTTACTCCGCCGCGATCAGCTTGGCGCCCTGCACGTGCAGGCGACCGCTACGATAGGATGCGATCCGGTCCTCCACCTCGTGGCGGAAGTGACGGAACAGGCCCTGGATCGGCCAGGCGGCCGCGTCGCCCAGGGCGCAGATGGTGTGACCCTCGACCTGGGTCGTGACGTCCAGCAGGGTGTCGATCTCCTTCGGATCGGCCTCGCCGGTGGCCATGCGCTCCATGACCCGCCACATCCAGCCGGTGCCTTCGCGGCACGGCGTGCACTGGCCGCAGCTCTCGTGCTTGTAGAAGTAGCTCAGCCGGGCGATGGCGCGGACCAGGTCGGTGGACTTGTCCATGACGATGACGGCCGCGGTGCCCAGGCCCGAGCGCAGGTTGCGCAGGGCGTCGAAGTCCATCGGCAGGTCTTCGCACTGCTCGGCGGGGATCATCGGCACGGACGAGCCGCCCGGGATCACGGCCTTGAGGTTGCCCCAGCCGCCGCGGATGCCGCCGCAATGGTCTTCCATCAGCTGACGGAAGGGGATGCTCATGGCTTCTTCGACGTTGCACGGCAGGTTCACGTGGCCGCTGACGCAGAACAGCTTGGTGCCGGCGTTGTTCGGACGGCCGAAGCCGGCGAACCAGGCCGCGCCGCGACGCAGGATCGTGCCGGCGACGGCGATCGACTCGACGTTGTTGACCGTGGTCGGCATGCCATAGAGGCCCGCGCCGGCCGGGAACGGCGGCTTCAGGCGCGGTTGGCCCTTCTTGCCTTCCAGGCTTTCCAGCAGGGCCGTCTCTTCGCCGCAGATATAGGCGCCGGCGCCGTGGTGGACGTAGAGGTCGAAGTCCCAGCCGTGGACGTTGTTCTTGCCGATCAGCTTGGCCTCGTAGGCCTGCTTGATGGCGGCTTCCAGCACTTCGCGCTCACGGACGTATTCGCCGCGAATATAGATGTAGCAGGCGTGGGCCAGCATGGCGCGCGAGGCGATCAGGCAGCCTTCGATCAGGAGGTGCGGGTCATGCCGCATGATCTCCCGGTCCTTGCAGGTGCCCGGCTCGGACTCGTCGGCGTTGACGACCAGGTAGTGCGGACGACCGTCCTTCACTTCCTTGGGCATGAACGACCACTTCAGGCCGGTGCCGAAGCCCGCCCCGCCCCGGCCGCGCAGGCCGGAGTTCTTCATGTTGTCGATGATCCAGTCGCGACCCGCGTCCAGGATGTCCTTGGTGCCATTCCAGCAGCCGCGCTTCTTCGCGCCCTCGAGGCCCCAATCGTGGAGACCGTAGAGGTTCGTGAAGATGCGGTCCTTGTCTTCGAGGATACCGACCATGACTCAGCTTTGCGGATCGAATGGATGGGCGCGCACATAGCGCGTCCGACGAATGATGACATAGGCGAAAAGCACCCAAGCGGCGCCTATCACCAGGAAAGCGACAGGAACGGCCCAGGCGGGCGCTTCCGGGCTCATCCGGCCCCAGATCAGGAGCAGAGCCCCGATCAGGGAGCCGACGAGACCGGCGATGCGCTCGTTGCGGTAAAGACCACGGATGGTCCTCACATAGGCCACGCGCTTGGCCAGGAGTGCGGAATCGTCGGTCACGACGGCTTGCCCTCCTCGTTCTGCTTGGCGGCCTTCATCCAGCCCAGGATGAACCAGATCTGCGCGCCCAGGCCGACGGCGATGGCGCCGATGAACACGGGCGCCAGCCAGGCGATCTTGGCGGCGACGAACCCGATGATCGCCGCGCCGGCCAGCACGAAGCAGACCACATCGATGGCGAACATCGTGGTCAGGCGCTTCTTCTGGATGGCGTCGGCGTTCTGCATCAGGCCGCCGGCTCCGTCTTCGGAGCCTTCTTCGGCTTTTCGGGCAGGTTCGGGATCTTGATCTTCTTGGCCAGCGAGCCGTCGAACAGCTTCGGGTCCGTCAGGGTCTGGATCTTGCCCTTGGGTTCCGACGCGCCACGGCCTTCATAGCTGCCCGGCTTGGGCGACTTGCCGGCGGCGAAGTCGTCGAGGATCTGGGCCAGGCTCTCCGGCGTCAGGTCCTCGTAGTAATAGTCGTTGATGGCGGCCATCGGCGCGTTGCAGCACGCGCCCAGGCACTCGACCTCTTCCCAGCTGAACTTGCCGTCGGCCGAGACGTCGTTGGCTTCGCCGATCTTGGCCTTCAGCACGGCCTTCAGGTCCAGCGCGCCGCGCAGCTGGCACGGCGTGGTGCCGCACAGCTGGACGAAGGCGACCTTGCCGACCGGCTGCAGCTGGAACATCACGTAGAATGTGGCGACCTCCAGCACGCGGATGACCGGCATCTGCAGCTGCTTGGCGATCTCCTGGATGGCGGGTTCGGAGACCCAGCCTTCCTGCTTCTGGGCCAGCCACAGCATCGGGATCACCGCCGACTGCTTGCGCTCGGCGGGATACTTGGCTTTCCACCAGTCGGCCTTGGCCTGGCTGTCCTTGGAGAAGGCGAAGCTGGCCGGCTGTTCCTTGGCGAGGCGACGTACGCTCATCGTGCGAAATCCACGCGGGCGATCTTGTCGCCCCTGAAGGTGTAGATGGCGGCGACCTGGAAGGGCGCATCGCCGTTGCCGCGGTCGACGTGCTCGTGATCGATCACGTTCGCGCCCACCACGATGCGGTTGAGAAGCTTGGCCTTGTTGTTCGGGAACTGCGCGAACGCGGCCTCGTACCACGCGCGATAGGCCTCGATCCCCGTGCGGGCAACGTCGCCGTTCAGGCCGGCGACCACGACGTCGTCGGCGAAATGGGCGCAGTGGGCGTCCAGGTCCTGGGCGTTGTAGGCGTCCAGCTGGGCCTGAGCGATGGCTTCCAGGCTCACCGGTCGACCTCGCCGAACACGATGTCGAGCGAGCCCAGGATGGCCGAGACGTCGGCCAGCTGGTGGCCGCGGTTCATCCAGTCCATGGCCGCCAGGTGCGAGAAGCCCGGCGCCTTGATCTTGCAGCGGTACGGCTTGTTGGTGCCGTTCGACACCAGGAACACGCCGAACTCGCCCTTGGGGGCCTCGACCGACGCGTAGACCTCGCCTTCCGGCGTGCGGAAGCCTTCGGTGTAGAGCTTGAAGTGGTGGATCAGGGCTTCCATCGACCGCTTCATCTCGGCGCGGCGCGGCGGGCTGACCTTGTTGTCCTCGGTCATCACCGGGCCGGGCGTGGCGCGCAGCTTTTCGATGGCCTGCAGGATGATCTTGGTCGACTCGCGCATCTCCTGCATGCGGCACAGATAGCGATCGTAACAGTCGCCGTTCTTGCCCAGCGGGATGTCGAACTCGAAGTCGTTGTAGCACTCGTAGGGCTGGTTGCGGCGCAGGTCCCAGGCGATGCCCGAGCCGCGCACCATCACGCCCGAGAAGCCCCAGGCCAGCGCGTCTTCCTTGGTCACCACGCCGATATCGACGTTGCGCTGCTTGAAGATGCGGTTGTCGGTGATCAGGCCTTCGATGTCGTCGCAGATCTTCGGGAAGGCTTTCGCCCACTTCTCGATGTCGTCGATCAGCGACGGGGTCAGGTCCTGGTGGACGCCGCCCGGCCGGAAGTAGTTGGCGTGCAGGCGAGCGCCGCAGGCGCGCTCGTAGAACACCATCAGCTTCTCGCGCTCCTCGAAGCCCCAGAGCGGCGGCGTCAGGGCGCCGACGTCCATGGCCTGGGTCGTCACGTTCAGCAGGTGGTTCAGCACCCGGCCGATCTCGCAGAACAGCACGCGGATCAGGCTGCCGCGCATCGGCACGTCAACGCCCAGCAGCCTCTCGATGGCCAGGCAGAACGCATGTTCCTGGTTCATCGGCGCCACGTAGTCGAGGCGGTCGAAGTACGGAATGTTCTGGAGGTAGGTGCGGGCCTCCATCAGCTTCTCGGTGCCGCGATGCAGCAGGCCGATGTGCGGATCGACGCGTTCGACGATCTCGCCGTCCAGCTCCAGCACCAGGCGCAGCACGCCGTGCGCGGCCGGGTGTTGCGGACCGAAGTTGATGTTGAACTTGCGCACCGGGGTTTCCGGCACGGCCGGCAGCGACGGCGCGTCGTGGAAGAAGTCGGTCGCGGCGGCGGGGGAGTTGGAACCAGTCATGACTCTTACGCGTCCCCTGCCCGCTTTTCGGCCTTCTCGTCGCCCGGCAGGGCGTACTTGGCGCCCTCCCACGGAGACATGAAGTCGAAGGCGCGGAACTCGGTGATCTTCACGGGCTCGTAGACCACGCGCTTCAGCTCGTCGTCGTAGCGGACCTCGACATAGCCCGTCATCGGGAAGTCCTTCCGCAGCGGGTGGCCGTGGAAGCCGTAGTCGGTCAGGATCCGGCGCAGGTCGGGGTGACCGTCGAAGAAGATCCCGTACATGTCGAAGGCTTCGCGTTCGAACCAGTCGGCGACCGGGAACACCGGCGTGACGCTGGGAACGGCGGTGTCCTCGTCGGTCTGGACCTTGAAGCGCACGCGATGGTTCTTGATCAGCGACAGCAGGTGATAGACCACGTCGAACCGGCGCTCGCGCTCCGGATAGTCAACGCCCGTCAGGTCCACCAGCTGGTGGAACCGATAGTCGGGGTGGTCGCGCAGATAGGTCAGCGCCTGGACGACCCGATTGGCCGGGCCCAGCAGGTTCAGCTCGCCGAACGCCACGGACCAGGCTGTGATCGCGCCGGCCGAATTGGCGACGATCGCCTGGCCCAGCGTCTCGAGCGGCGCCAGGGCCGGCTCGGGGGTGACTTCTTCGGTGGAAACAACGTCGGTCATCGCTCGATCGTCCCCGTGCGACGGATCTTCTTCTGCAGCTGCAGCACGCCGTAGACCAGGGCCTCGGCGGTCGGCGGGCAACCCGGCACATAGATGTCGATCGGCACGATCCGGTCGCAGCCGCGCACGACGCTGTAGCTGTAATAATAGTAGCCGCCGCCGTTGGCGCAGCTGCCCATCGAGATGACGTAGCGGGGCTCGGGCATCTGGTCGTAGACCTTGCGCAGAGCCGGAGCCATCTTGTTGGTCAGGGTGCCGGCGACGATCATCACGTCCGACTGGCGCGGGCTGGCGCGCGGCGCGAAGCCGTAGCGCTCCAGGTCGTAGCGCGGCATGGCCGAGTGCATCATCTCGACGGCGCAGCAGGCCAGGCCGAACGTCATCCACATCAGCGAGCCGGTACGGGCCCAGGTGATCAGGTCGTCGGCGGCCGCCATGACGAAGCCCTTGTCGGCCAGTTGGCCCGACAGACCGTCGAAATAGGGGTCGTGCAGCTTGGGGTCATAGCCCTGCACGGTCGACCGCGCGGCCGAGCCGGCGGGAACGAGCGGGGAGCTGGGCGCCGCGCCGGTGGGGGGAACGATCACTCCCATTCGAGGGCGCCCTTCTTCCATTCGTAGATGAAGCCGACGGTCAGAACACCCAGGAAGACCATCATCGACCAGAACGCGAAGGCGGCCACGTCATGCGGCAGCTTCATCAGCGAGACGGCCCACGGGAACAGGAACGCCACTTCCAGGTCGAAGATGATGAACAGGATCGAGACCAGGTAGAACCGGACGTCGAACTTCATGCGCGCGTCGTCGAAAGCGTTGAAGCCGCATTCGTAGGCGGACAGCTTTTCCGGGTCCGGCGCCTTGGGCGCGAGCACCGCGGCGGCAAGGATGAAGGCAATGCCGATGACCGCCGCGATCCCTAGGAAGATCACGATCGGCAGATACTGGAGAAGGAAGGCGTTCATGACAGCCCTTGGCTTGAATCGAGCGGGTTGTAGCCCAGTGTCGCCGACGCTTCAAACGCCTGCGCTACATTGAGAAACGGTCGCAACTAGACCGCCTTTACCTAACGGCGATCTGTGAAAAACGGACACCGGCGCGTGCATCGCGAACAGCACGTCGGATTGTTGCTTTTTGGCCGGTCCGGACGAAATCCCGCCCGCCTCAGCCGCGTTTTGTCGCTTCTTCGATATGGCCGTTGACACGAGTCTTCGCCCGACATATCAGACGCCCCTCGCCGCACGGCGGGTCGCACTTCGCTTCGGCGGAGCCTGATGCGGATGTAGCTCAGTTGGTTAGAGCGCCGGCCTGTCACGCCGGAGGTCGCGGGTTCAAGTCCCGTCATTCGCGCCACTTCCCTGAAGTTGGCTGCTTCCCACCGCCAGGCTAGTCTATGGAACGACCGCGCCGGACATTGGTTCGCGCCCGACGCGGATGTAGCTCAGTTGGTTAGAGCGCCGGCCTGTCACGCCGGAGGTCGCGGGTTCAAGTCCCGTCATTCGCGCCACTTCCACTTCCCTTGCAGATCAGCCGCCACGACGCGTAGCGGCCGGCGGATCGCTGGCCGGAAAGCTTTCGTCCAGCTCCTCATCCAGCACGATGTCCTGATGCAAGTCATCCAGCACAGCGTCATGCACGGGCCTTTCGACGGGTTGTCCTGCCAGCCAGAGCGCCACGTTACGCGCATAGAGCCTGATGTCGCGTTGAGCCTGTGGCGAACGCGACAGGGTGTCGCCGGGCGGTTCGGAGACGAAGCTGGGCGCACCGACGGCGGGATTCCAGTTGTAGTCGGCGAAGTGATGGAACGTGGATTGGGCCACCGCGGGGCCGCCATCCGGCGAGGGTTCGAACGCCACGGCCAGGTTGAAGGCCGCGCCGCTGACTTTGCTGACGCCCGTGGCGATCACCCGCGCGGTCGAATCATCGGCCGGCGCGCCGACCGCCCCTTCGTGAGGATGCGACGGCAGGAAGCGTATGGCCCCGCTTTCCGAGGCGGCGTCGCTCAGGACGGGATGGACGTCGCCCACGATCTTGATGGTCTGGAAGTCGCCGTTCGCGCCGGAATGATAGTTCGGCCAGCTGATGTAGGTCGTGAACGGGTCGTCGATCTGGTGGCGTGATCCGTCCGGGTCCTGATTCTTGCTGTGAAAGTAATGCGCCGCCCCGACCCCGCCCAAGGTGCAGACGCTGCTGCCCAGGTCCTGGTGGTCGCGCGTCACCATCAGGCCGCCGCCACGAGCCCGGAACCGCGAGATGGCCGTGCATTCGTCAGCGCTGAGCCCGTCGCCCACATCGACCGCAAACAGCCACATCGCCGCGAAATCCGACTCCTCCAGCTCCGATAACACCGGATCGGGCCTGTCGAGCGGTCCACGGTCGCGAGCCACGACCTCGAAGACCGGGTCGCCGTCAGGGTCGCGAAGCTGCCCCAGATAGTCCGCCAGCATCGAGAACCGGGCGATCGACCAGTCTTCAGCGGCCGTCTGGATGGTGGTCTGGAGGAGAATCTTGCTCGGCTTGCCCATGGCGGAGGTCTCGACGCTCGATCAATAGAAACGTGGGATGGGCCCAGGATGTGGGGTCGGCGCATCGAATTCGAAGAACTCCTCGTCGACATAACACCATCCCCAGCCTTCCGGCGGGTCGTAGCCCTCGATGATCGGGTGGCCCGTCAGTTTGAAGTGCTTGGTGGCGTGCTTGTTCTTGGACTGGTCGCAGCAGCCGACATGACCGCACGTGCGGCAAAGCCGAAGGTGCAGCCAACGATCGCCGGACTGCAGGCATTCCTCGCAGCCGGCCGTTCCCGGCGTCACGTCCTGGATCTGGTCGAGGTGGGTGCATTTCAACGCCATGGCCGTCTCCCGCTCACCGCCAGCGCGGTCTCACATCGCGATTAGTGCGCGGATCGCGATGACGCGGCTAGTAGGAAGCTGCTGCCTTGAGGTTCGCCCTTCGCGTCCCGATCTAGCGTGCATGTCGCACGCCCATCCCCTGCCCTTTTCCGTCCTCGACCTGGCCCCCGTTCCGCAAGGAACCAGCGTCGGCCAAGCCCTTCACAACAGCCTGGACCTGGCTCGCCACGCCGAAGGGCTGGGCTATCACCGCTACTGGCTGGCCGAGCACCACAACATGCCGGGAATCGCCAGCGCCGCGACCGCCGTGGTCATCGGCCACGTGGCGGCCGGCACCTCGACGATCCGGGTCGGCTCGGGCGGCGTCATGCTGCCCAACCACGCGCCGCTGATGGTGGCCGAGGCGTTCGGGACCCTGGCCGCTCTCCATCCCGGCCGCATCGACCTGGGTCTGGGCCGCGCGCCCGGCACCGACCAGGCCACCATGCGGGCCTTGCGCCGCTACATGGGCGCGGTCGACAGCTTCGCCCAGGACGTCGTCGAGCTGCAGGCCTGGTTCCAGCCGGCCCAGCCGGGCCAGGCCGTGCGCGCCGTGCCGGGCGAGGGCCAGGACGTGCCGCTCTGGCTGCTGGGTTCCAGCACCTACAGCGCCCAGCTGGCCGCCGCCCTCGGCCTGCCCTTCGCCTTCGCCGCCCACTTCGCGCCCGACCAGTTGATGGAGGCGATCGCCGTCTATCGGCGCACCTTCAAGCCGTCGGCGGCCTTGGCCCAGCCTTACGTCCTGGTCTGCATCGGGGTCTGCGCGGCCGACACGGATGACGAGGCCCGCCGCCTGTCCACCTCAAGCCAGCAGCAATTCGTGGCCCTGCGTCGCGGCAATCCGGGCCTGCTGCCGCCGCCGGTCGACGATATTCGCGAGGTCGCCTCGGAGGCCGAGATCGCGGGGCTGGACCACACCTTCCGCTATTCGGCGATCGGCTCGCCCGACACGGTCCGCGCCAAGATCCAGAAGGTGCTGGACGCCACCGGCGCCGACGAGCTGATGGCCGCCTCGCAGATCCACGATCACGGGGCGCGCCTGCGGTCCTACGAGATCCTGGCCCAGGTGCGCGGCCAGCTGACGAAGGCCGCCGCCTAGTTCCAGCCGATCAGTTCGGGGACCGGCGCGGCGGCCACGTCCTCGAAGGCGGCGCAGCCGGTGAGCCGGCCGTAGATCGCCGACAGCTTGCGGAACACCGGGTCCCAGCCGTGCCGCAGCTCGGCCCGCTGTCGCGCGGCCTGGCCCAAGGCCCTCACGTCGCGGGCGAACACCGACTCGACCGCCTCGGCGAAGGCGCGGGCTTCCGAGGCCGTGGCCAGGGCCCCGACCGTTTCGTCCACGGACTCGGCCACGCCGCCGGCCGCCACGCCGATCACCGGCAGGCCGCAGGCCATGGCCTCCAGCACGATCAGGCCGAACGGCTCGTTGTCGTTGGCGTGGACGAAGGCGTCGCAGCCGGCCAGCACGGCGGCCAGGCTCTGCGGGTCGCGCTGATAGTCCATGCAGATCACCCGGTCGCTGGACGGCGCTCCGGAGCCCGCCCCCACGAACAGCAGCACGTAGGGATCGCCCAGGCGCTCGACCGCCTCGACCAGCACGTCCAGCTTCTTCTCCTTGGCCGGACGGCCGGCGAACACCAGGATCCGATGACGGCTGGTCAGGCCCAGCTTGCGCCGCAAGGCCTCGCGGTCGCCGCGGTGCGGATTGAAGATCTCGGTGTCGACGCCCAGCGGCAGGCCGATGGCGTTCTGGACCCCGGCCTCGATTAGCCGCCCGGCGATGAACTGGCTGGGCGCCACGGCCTGGTCGAACTGGCTGTAGATCGCCGCCCAGCGTTTCTGCACCGGCTTTTCCGCCCATTCGCCGATATGCAGCGCCGCCAGGGCGCCCAGATCGGTGTGGCAGAAGCCGACCACCGGCACGCCCAGGGCGTCGCCGGCCTTCAGGGCCGCCAGACCTGGGGTGTACGGATCACCGGCCTCGATGATGTCGGGCCGCTGGCGGATCAGGCGCTCCATCCAGGCGTTCTTGACCACCGGCCAGCGATAGCCGTCGCCGAACGGCAGAGGCGCCGCGTAGATCGAGACTCGTCCGTGACCGTCGTGCGCATCGCGCGGACCGGGCACCACGAGCGTGTGCCGGACCTGGGGCCGATTCGCCGCGATCCACGTCCGCTTGGAGTTCAAATAGCGTCGCACTCCACCGCTGCGAGGCGCGTAGAGCATGGTGGTGTCAACCAGCCTGACCGGCTTGCCGCCGGACCGGACCGCCCTGAACAGGGGTTCTTCTGCCTCGTTGAACGCCGAGGGCGGATCAAACCTCAAATCCATCACGCCGGAACCTCGCTTAGTCAGCCGCGCCCACCGAGGCGGCCACAGAGCCTTAAGACACTCACGGGGACGGAGGTTCCTCCGAAGCTGAACCGCTGTCCAGCGGTCGCAGCGCACCGCGGTGCAACAGGGCTTCGCGCAATAGCATTTCGACCTGGGCGTTGACACTGCGCAGTTCGGCCGCCGCGAGATGTTCGACGGCGGCCAGCACTTCGGGGCGCACGCGCATCAGGAACGCGCGGCGCCCGCTTTTCGGCGACTCGGGTGGGGACGCGGCCAACGGATCAGCCGTAGAGGGTGCCGGTGTTGACCACGGGCTGGGCCTCGCGGTCGGCGCACAGCACCACCAGCAGGTTGGACACCATCGCCGCCTTGCGCTCGTCGTCCAGGACGACGACGTCCCGCTCGCTGAGCTGTTGCAGCGCGTTCTCGACCATGCCGACCGCGCCGGCGACGATCGTGCGGCGCGCCGCCAGCACCGCTTCGGCCTGCTGGCGCTTGAGCATCGAGCCGGCGATCTCCGGGGCGTAGGCCAGATGCATCAGGTGGGTCTCGTCGATCGCCACCCCGGCCACCGCCGTGCGGCCCCGCAGATCGCTGCGCAGGCGCTCGCCGACCTGGTCGGCGTCGGCCCGCAACGTGGGTTCGCCGCTGTCGTCGTGGTCATAGGCATAGTGCGAGGCCGTTTCCCGCAGCGCGGTCTCGATCTGGATATTCACGAACGCGGTGTAGTCGTCGACGTCGAACAGGGCCTGGGCGGTGTCCGACACGCGCCAGACGATGTTGGCGGCGATCTCGATCGGGTTGCCCCGCTTGTCGTTGACCTTCAGCCGCTCGCTGGTGACGTTGCGCACGCGCAGGCTGATCTTCTTGCGGCCGTACCAGAACAGCACCCAGCGCAGGCCGGTCCGGCGATCCGTGCCGACATAGGTCCCGAACAGGGTGACGACATAGGCCTCGTTGGGCTGCAGCGAGTAGAAGCCCAGGCTGGTCAGCAGGAACAGGACGATCAGCACGGCGCCGACCGCCGGCAGGCCGTGCGTGAAACCCCAGACGGCGGCGGCGATCAGCAGGGGAAGCGACAGCAGCGGCAGCCCGCCGCCGATCCCGCCAAAGGCGCGTTCGGTCGATCGGTTGATATTCGGCGCGTCGGACATGGAGCCCTCCAGGTTTGATGTCAAAGTGATATCACTTTGATCGCTTATGGCAAGGCTCGCCCGGACCGCGTAGGCAGGCATCCCCAAAGCCTGCAAAAAGCGGGGCGTGCGAGGTCGGATGGCGCGATATCTCTTCACCACCTGGGAAGGCGGCGGCCATGTGCAGCCCATGCTGCTGGTCGCCCGCGACCTGGCGGCGCGCGGCCACGCCGTGCTGGTCCTGAGCGATCCGTGCAACGCGCCCGACGCCGCCGCCCTGGACGTGCCGTTCGGGGCCTGGACGACCGCGCCGTTCCAGACCGGCAAGACCCGTGACGACGACCGGTTGAAGGATCACGAGGCCGACAATCCGCTGGCGGTGATCCAGCGCCTGCTGGACCGGGTGATGGCAGGCCCCGCCCTCGCCTACGCCAAGGACACGCTGGCCGCGATCGACGCCTTCGCGCCGGACGTCGTGGTCTCGCAGGAGCTGCTGCTGGGCCCGATGGCGGCGGCGGAGGCGCGAGGCCTGCCGCTGGCGCTGCTGGCCGCCAATGTCTGGTCGCTGCCGACGATGCCGGGCGCGCCGCCGTTCGGGGCCGGAATGCTTCCGGCGACCAATGACGAAGAACGCGCCATGCACGCCATGGTCGGGCAGATGAGCCGGACCTTCTTCCAGGCCGGCCTGCCCGACCTGAACGCCGCCCGCGCGGCCCTGGGCCTGCCGCCGCTGGCCGACCTGTTCGACCAGCTGGAAGTCGCCGAGGCGATCCTTCTGGCCACCAGCAAGGCGTTCGACTTCGCGCCGGATCCCCTGCCCGCCCGCTTCGCCCATGTCGGCCCGTATCTGGCCGATCCGGCCTGGGTCGAGCCGTTCGCGCGCCCGTCCTGCGACGCGCCGCTGGTGGTCGTGTCGTTCTCCAGCCTCTACCAGGCGCAGGAACCGGCCCTGCGCGCGATCATCGCCGCCCTGGGCCAGCTGCCGGTGCGCGGCGTGGTGACCACCGGCCCGACGATCGATCCGAGCGAATTCGACGCCCCGGCCAATGTCGCCGTCGTCCGCAGCGCCCCGCACGGCGCGTTGCTGAACGACGCGGCCCTGTTCGTCACCCATGCCGGCCACGGCTCGACCCTGCGGCCGCTGCTGGCCGGCGTGCCGCTGCTGTGCCTGCCTATGGGCCGCGACCAGAGCGACAACGCCGCCCGCGTCGCCCATCGCGGCGCAGGCTTGACCCTGCCGGCCGACGCCGGCGTCGAGGCCATCGCCGCCGCCGTGCGCCGCCTGCTGGACGAGCCTGCCTTCAAGGCCGCCGCCGAAAGCCTGGGCGCGGCGATCCGCGCCGACGAGGCCGCCCGGGACGCGGCGTCGGTGCTCGAGGCGCTGGCGACCTAGGTCTCGACGACGTCGATGCGGACATCGTGGACGGCGCTCTTGGCGGCGAAGGCCAGCAGGCGCTCGCCCTCTTCCGCCAGGGCCCTGGCGACGGGCTTGGCGACCTTGTCGAACAGCTCGATCCGCAGGACCGACTCCGCCTTGCCGTCCTCGATCCGCCAACGCCCCGCCGTGAACCCGTCGACCAGGACCGCCGCGCGCAGGATGCCGTTGGCGGTGTAGAGCCGACTTTTGTGCTCGGCCGACATGATCCGCGAACGGTCGTCGTGGGCCAGCAGCACGTTGTCGAACTCGCCCAGGAAGCGGACGGGCGCATCGGCCTCGCCCGACGGCCTGTCCGCCTCGGGCAGATCGAACAGTTCCTGGCCGTCTTCGCCATGAAAGACGGCCAGGGATGGCCGCAGCACCTCGAACGTGGGCGCCAGACGACTGAGGCCCAGCCAGATCTGAGCATCCGCGACGCTGGCGGGCCCGAACGCCGCCAGGTAGCGCATCACGAGATCGGCCAAGGTCAAGCCCGGCTTGGGTGTTTCGAGCCGATCGGCCATCGCCGCCAGGGTCGGCTGGCCGCCGCGCCCCCACAGGCCGCGCGGCGGCAGCTGCAACATCGGCAGATGGATGCGCGCCGCCATGGCCAGGGACTGCGGATCGCGATCGGGCCAGCGCGCCGCCAAGGCGCCGCGGAGTTGCGCCGCGGTGAGCGGTCCTCGGCCCAGCAGATTCCGCGCGGCGTCCACGACCTCGGCCTGGTCCAACCCCGCCAAGGCGCGGCCATGGACGCTGCCGTCGGTCAGAAACCGGTCCAGGCCGCGCTGGATCAGCGGGCGGATCGCCGCGAAGTCGACCGCCATCGCCACGTGCAGCGTGCCGCGCATCAAGGTCCCGCGCGCGGCGCCGAGATCCTCGAGCCGCGCCGACAGGTCCTCCGGCGCGAAGGTCTTCAGGCGGGTCCACAGAGCGAAATAGGGAGCCGGCGCCGCCTGGGCCTGCAAGGCGATCAGTCGATCCAAAGCCCGAGGCACGGAGAGGTCGGCGCGCCCCAACAGGTGCTGCCGCGCCAGCAACGCCCGGTTCAGCGCCCGTCGGTTCAAGGTCTTCGCCATGGAGCTCACGCCTGGATGTAGCTCGGGCCTGCCGCCGCCCCGATGTCAGCAAGCGGCGTCGCGAACGTCACCCGGTAGAACGCCGTCTCCCGTCCCTCGACTCCGAAGTCGTTGTCGGTGCTGAGCAGCAGGTCCCGGTCCGAAAGCAGCGCCATGCCCTCCAGGTCGGGGTCGATCTGCGGCCAATCGTCGGTCGAGAGCACCAGGGTCTTGGTCAGGACCGGCGCGTCCAGGGTCACGCGATAGAGCTTGGAGGTCCGCGAGATCCGCTCGAGCACCAGCAGTTGGTCGCCGCCCAGCGACACGGCCTCGGAGATCTTCGGGTCATCCGGCCCCACCGGACCGGCCTCGGCGTCGCGGCGGAAGGTCTCGGGCGCATCGAACGGATAGAAGTGTTCGGCCAGCGGCGCGCCGGTCCGGGCGTCCAGCGTCCAGAGCCTGGCGCGCGCCCGCCCTTCGGCGACGACTTCGTCCTCCGGCGCCAGCGGGCTCTGCAGGATCACATGCAGCCGCGTCTCGTCCGGCGACAAGGCCAGGGCCTCGAAGCCGCGGTTCAGGCGCCGGCGGGCGGACAAGGCCGGCAGCACCGCCTCGACCCGATAGGCCGCCCCCGCCAGGGCCGCGCTCTCGCCTTCCGGAACCCAGCGCGCCTGGACCACGCCGTCGGCCGCCACGACCAGGATCGAGGGAGCGTACTCGTCGGCCACCCGGAAGGTCCCGTCGGCCAGGGCCGCGACGCCCTCGGTGTCGCCTCCCCTGAGACTTTCGCCCAGCAAGGCGCCCGACAGGTCGAAGGCGGGCTCCATGGCCGCCGTGTCGCCGCCGGGGCCAGGAAGGCCGTCGAAGGCCGCGCCGGTCGTGTCGCGCAGGGGCAGGACCTGGAGGCAGGTGACCGTGTCGCCCTCGACGCGCAGTTGGGCCAGCATCGGACCGATCGCCGGCCGCGGCATGATCTTGGCCCCCTCCCGTCCGACCAAACCCGACAGGTGCGCCAGGCCGTGATCCTCGACCGCCGGCCCGACCTTGATGTTGGGGCCGCGATCCCCGATCGCCCAGACCACGCCGGGCGGATCGCCCGCTCGCCGCGCCAGGCCGGAGCCCAGGCCCAGGGTGATGGCCAAACGCCCGCGCGGCGTCTCGACCTCGTCGAGAGCATGGTCGGTCCAGGTCAGGCGGGTGACGGTGATCGCGGCGGCCATGCCCGATCAGTGCGGGCGGCGAAGGCGAAAGTCCATCGCCCGTCGGAATGGGAGTTCGAAGTGGGATTTTGGTGGGCGGTGAGGGGATCGAACCCCCGACCCTCTCGGTGTAAACGAGACGCCTTTTTCCTGTTCCTTTGAAATCGCTGGCGTTTTCGTTTCATGCTCCCGGGAATGATCCACCTTCGTTCACGCTGATTTGCAGGGTTTCGCGGGAATAACCCGGGAGCGCGCCCTGTTCACCTTCCGGTCCAACCCAGTACTGGCCTTCTCACGCGCCCGATCGAACCGGCGTTCGACCAAGATCCGTTTGACTCGGGGCGCGGCCGGAATGAGAACATTCCGCGAACACTCTACCGACGAACACATCGATGAACGATCCTCACAAACCTCCGGCCGGATGGCTGATCGCCTCGGGGATCCTGCAGGCCGATCGAACCGTGCGCGGCTACTACACCCGGCGCCAAGCCGTCAGCGGCCGCTGTCATACGCGGGACTGCAGGCGGACCTGCCACATCGACGTCCAACGCTTGCACGCCGATGGCCTCGGCGCTCTGCGCATGGACCAGGTCAAGGCGCTGTTCCGTTGCGGTCGCCTCGACGGCTGCGCCCTTGTCTTCCACGACGACCTGATGGCCGAAAGCCTGAAGCTGGCCACCCTCTGCCGACGGCCGGCCGTCACCGTCCAGCTCCATTGTCGCGGGTGCGGCGCGCGACTGAAGATCGCGCCCGAGCAGATGATCGCCCGCCTGCAGGCCGAGAACAAAGGCGGCGGCGACACCGAGGTCCGCGACCTGTCCGGGCTGCTGTCGGGCGCCTGCAAGGCTTGCGGCAAGACCGCCTGGGATGTTCAGGTGGCCTGGCCGAATCCCGAAACCTGGGGCGGCCGCCGAATGATCGACATGGCCCGGCCGACCACCAGCGGGCCGATCGACCCTTTGGAGTTCTGAACGGATGACGAGCGAGAAGAACGAAAGCGACTTCGGCGCTTGGCTGGCCAAACAAGGGAGTCGCGGCGGCAAAATCGGCGACCTGGCCAAGCAGTCCCTCCGCGACCCGACGTTTCCCTGGCCGGCCGGAGATCCCGAAACCATCCGCCGCTACCTCTGGCGGCGCGGCAGCTGGCCCGCGCGCGTGGCGCTCGAGGACGGAGTCGAGGAATGGGGCGGCAGGCCCGTTCGGGACTGGGAGGAAGAGGAACTGTTCGGCGAGGGCTGCACGCCGCCGGCCGACGCCCGGTCCCGCATCGATGCGGCCGACCACGTTGAACTCCACGTGGAAGCCGTACCTGACGAAGTCCACCCGCGCGGCTGGTGGCATGCCCTGCTACGGCGGAAGGTCTAGACCATGTGCAACGAATACGAACTCAACATGGCGCTCGAGGAGATGAACGCCGCGATCGACCGCCAGCTGGGCGGCGAACTGCCCCTGCAGATCCCGCTCAACTTCGAGGCCGGCCAGGCCAACCGTCCCTGGAGCCGCGCGGTCTTCCCACGCCTGTACGGGCTGATCCTCAGACCGATCGACGCCGCAGCTCCGTCGTCCGGCCTGGAGCCAGCGGTCGCCTACTGGAACCTTACGCCGGCGCGCCACACCGCGCCGCTGAAGGCCTGGACCTATCCCTGCAATAACGCCCGCAGCGAAGAGATGGCCGAGAAGAGCACCTTTCGCACCGCCCTGAAGCGGCGGCGCTGCCTGATCCCGGCCACGGCCTTCCGTGAATGGACGGGCAAGACGAAGGGCAAGAAGGTGAAGCACACGATCACCCGCCGCGATGGTGACCTGATGCTGTTCGCCGGGCTCTGGGAAACCGCCCATCCCGGCGACCAGGGCGCGACGGACACCTACACCATGGTGATGACCGCCTCCGTCGGCGATCATGACGTTGCGCCGTTCCACAACCGCCAGCCCGTTCTGCTCGACCGCGCCGGCGCGAGAAGCTGGCTGGACCTGGACGCGGACTATCAAGCGCTGATGGCGGGTCCGCCGCCCGGGACCTACGCCTTCGATCCGCCCGAGCCGTCGCTGATCTAGGCGGCAGCCTGAAACGAAAATGGCCCCCTGGCCGAAGCCAGGGGGCGCTCAAGTCGCAGTCAGGTTCAAGGGGCGCGACGATAGTCACATGCGGCGAGGGGCGATTAAACCCCAGGAGGACAGTTCTCCTTCTGGGCCAGCCTGGCCCGGTCGGTCACCTGGTTGTCGTGGTCGACCAGCTTGGCGACCGCGCCCATGAAGAGCTCGAAGGCTGTCCTTTCGGCCGAGGTCTCCGGCTGCACCAGGTCGGCGCGCCGCGGCAGGCCCGGTTGCTCGGGCACGTCGTCGCAGAGCCGCACGTCGGTCGCCTTGGGCTTAGGCGGCTCAATCTGCTGGGGCGAGGCCCGTGGAGTCGCGCAGGCGCTCAAAGCCAACGCCGCGGCGAACAGGGCAATGCGCCTGGTCATAGATCGTCTCCCTGGTGATGATGGACTGGATGGCGGACGTCGTCTTGCGGGCCGCCTCGACCCGGGCGTCGCAAGCGCGGCCGGCGGCCTTGATGGCCCCGACGGCCTCGCTCCGCTCGATGTCCCGAAGATGGGCGTCCCAGCGGAAGTTCTTCTCCCAGCCGGCGGCCGCGGCGGAGTAGGTCCCGGCGCTCTGACGCCAGTTGTCGCGGTCCTTGGTCAGGCCGGCGACCTTGCCATTGGAGATCCCCAGGGCGACCAGCAGCATGAGGATCACCGCGCCGACGGCGCCGTAGACGTAGTTCGTCATTTGACTACCTCGAGGGTTCGATCGGCGCTTGTCGCGAT
Organism: Caulobacter sp. 05L422; assembly: GCF_056397765.1. Taxonomy (NCBI): domain Bacteria; kingdom Pseudomonadati; phylum Pseudomonadota; class Alphaproteobacteria; order Caulobacterales; family Caulobacteraceae; genus Caulobacter; species Caulobacter sp. 05L422. Next base: position 61,612 of record NZ_JBFTOB010000012.1, read on the forward strand.
CAGGGTGCGGGTGGGCCGATCCAGGATGATGCAGCCGTGGCTAGCGTCGTCAGCCCGGTTGTTGCCGTGGATCCTGAAGAGCGAGCGCCCGCAGGCGTCGTGGCCGACCGGATCCAGGTTCATGCACACCGGACCGAGGTTGGTGTGCTGGTAGGCCCGGCCGATCGACCAGCGGCCGCGCGGGATAGGTCCCTTGGCGGTGACCGTCTGCATGTCGGGATTGTTGCGGCCTTCAGCCAGGGTGTGGCCCTGCCCTGAATAGCCGCGCGCGACCACGCGATCTTGGAAGCGCAGCTCGCCGGTGCTCTGCGAATAGGTCCAGGTCATCGCGTCGCCACCCCATGAGAGGCGTCGATGGTGCGACGCTTCAGACGTCGACGATGCGGACGCCGGCGCAGCACCCAGTTCATCGCCCACAGACCGCCGCCGGCGAACACAGCGGCGAGCGCCAGGCTTCCGGCCGAGACGATCCCGGGATGGGTGAATGCGTGGACCATGGCGCCCAGCCAGAAGACGGCCACGCCTTCGAACAGGATGAAGACGCCGATCGGGGCGTCAGGCCAGCCTTTGGCCTCCGCGCCCAGGAGCCGGCCGGCCTGGCCAAAGCTCAGGGCGGCGATCAGGGCCAGGATCACCGCCAGCAGCTGCAGGGCGTTCATTTCGAACCTCCGGGAATGCGGGACTGGAAGAGGGCAAAGAGTTTCGCCCGCGCCGTCGGGTCAGCGATCAGCGTCAAGGTGACCACGGCGACGACGGCCGCCGCCGTGAGCGGATCCACCTGGAAGCCGGTTTTCAGCGGCAGCCAGGCGATCACGCCGTTCGCCGCCTCGGTAGCCCATGGCGCCGAGAGGCGGGCGGCGAAGGACGCGGCGATCATCGCCAGGGTCTTCTCGAGCAAGACCCTCATCACGTAGGAGCGCTTGTTGGGCGGATCGGCGAAGAGCACCGCGACCATCTGCATGGCCGCCCACAGGGCCGCGACACCCAGGCCAACAAGCCAGGCGTGCAACGGATTCTTGTCCGGCATCGGACGTCCTTTCAGCTTGAGTTTGGTCGAGTTGCCCGTCGCGCGAGGACGCCCTGTCCGCCCGCCCGCAGGTTGCGCGTACGGTCAAGTTCGCGCAGGGTGTCGGAAAGCAGGGGGCCCTGATGAGTTTGCTCGATGATGCGCGCCGGGATCTGAGCCGATCGGACCCGTTCAACCTCGCGGCCTGGGCGAGGTCTCTCCTCAGTCCGCTTGCACGCCTATTCGCGCCCAAGCGCACTGGCCGCTCGTCAGATCCGGTCGAAACCGTTCCATGCCCGCTGTGCGACGCGCCAATGGAAAAGGGCTCCGAGACCTGCGACGCCTGCACAACGCTGGTTTGGTAGCGTCCGGCGGCGTTACTCCACCGTGATACCGAGCGCGGTACCCCGGGCTTGCGACCGCATCCAGACGCCGATCATCTCCGCCTCGGTCATCAAGTAGGGGAACCGGATCAGCTCTGCGATATCGAGCGCTGCTGTCGAGGGCGCGCCAGACGAATAGTACGCCCCCGCGACCGCGACCCTTCGAAGGGGGCTGGACGGCGTCTTGGTTCCCGTTTCCTGGAACATCGAGCCGCCGCCGTAGTACCCGCGTCGCCGCGCCGCGCTGGCCGAATGCCCGAAGGCCATGAACATGAAATCCCCGGTCGTCACCCCGGCCGGGGGCTCCACGAACCTGTCGGTGAAGCCAGTCGTGGTGAACTTGTAGCCCGTGCTCGACCACAGATGCGTGAAGCCGCCCGTCCCCGAATTGCCGACCGAGCCGAGAACGACCTGGGTCGAGGCAACCTTCTTGACGACCGCGCACCAGGTCGACTCGTCGCTCTCGAGGTAGGGCGTGATCAGGCCGCCCGACGCCACCGTGCTCAGGAACCCGGTGCTCAGGGTCGGAGCCCCGCGAAGGGTCGAGGTCGCGACCGCGCCGCTGCCGCCCCCACCGCTGAAGGACACGGTCGGGCTGGAGGTCAGCAGGGGATCGCCCTTGGTCAGGTACAGCCGGACCACAGCGCCGGCGCTGATCTCCGCCACCGCCTCGGCCGTCGTGCCCGCTAGGGTGACCGTGGGGGCGGTCGTGTAGCCCGAACCGCCGTTCGACACGCTGAAGGTCAGGTTCCGCGCCATCCGCTGGCCCGAGACCAGGTCGGCCATGGTCGGATTGTGGCTGCCGAACTGCCAATGGGCCGACGCGTCGACTTCGGCCGCCAGCGGCGGGAACAGGGCCGTCACCAAGGTCGGGTCCAGTCGGTTGCTCAGAGCTGGAAGCTCGAACGGCATGACGAAGAACGGCGTGCGGCTCATGTGTTGGGATCCAGGATCAGGATGGGCAGCTCGAAGTGCGGAGCCAGGTGCCAGAGCGGATAGGTCACGCCGCTGATCACGGTCTTGTCCGGCGTGGAGTCGCGAAGGTTGCCGCTGGCCGATCCGATCGACGACAGGCCAGCCCCGGCGTAATCCAGCGCGTAGCGGACCTTCGGATTGGCCCCCAAGGCTCGGTTCAGCGTGATCTGAACCTTCGTGGCCTCGACCACCTTGATGTTGCTGATCGTCAGGGTCCCGGTGTCATCGACCACCTTGAAGCCGTAGTCGGTCGCCGCCGGCAGCAGGGCGTTGTCGATCACGAGCGGACCGTGCGGGACGCGCAGCGCGATGGTCAGGGTGGTCGTCTTCGCCGAGGCGGCCAGAGGCCAGATTGCTTCCGGCTTGATCCCGTCGACGACCAGTTGCTTGTAGGCGCGCCCGAAACGACGTCCCAGCAGGTGACTGCCCACGTTGGTCAGGTGCAACAGGTCACCGACGCGCGGCAGGTCCCAGATCGGCGTCACGAAATGGATTCGGGTGCTGGCGTTGACGGCGTCCTGGAAGGCCCTGACTACCTGATCGGTGGTGTCCGGCGTGGTCCGGATGCCGTGGGTGGGCTGATAGACCAACAGGTGCACAGGCGCCGACTGGCCGGTGATCGCGCGCACGTCCGTGTCGATGTCCGACTGCAGCTGTAGAAGGGCCGCCTTGTAGGTTGCCCGAGTGGTCCCGTTGGTGACGTCGCTTTCGCCCTGCACCCAGCACACCGCGTGGAGGGCGTAGGACTTGCTCGCGGCGACCGCCCTGGCCTTGGCCTGGGTCACATGGTCGATGAAGTTGTTGTAGTCGGGCTGGCCCTTGGAGAGGCTTGCGATAGGCTCGCCACCTCGCCCGGGTGCGCTGGCGAAGATCACGAAGCTTGCCGCGGCCAAGCCGCTCTCGCGGCCGGCGCGTTCCACGGCTTCGTTGGCCAGGCCCGAACATGGGGTCTCGCCCAGGCCCGACTCGGCGTAGGCGCCCACGAGATCCTCGACCAGGGCCTTGGTCGTGGTCGTACCAGGCGACAGGTTGGTGGTGGCGCCCGCCGTGTTGCCGACCTTGGCCGACCTGGGCCCGCTGCCGAACGTGATGTTCGAATAGTACTGCGACGAGGAGAGCACCGGGGTGCTGAACGCGCCGATCGACAACGACTGCCCGTAGACGATCACCCCGTTCCAGGCGGCCAGCACCGGCCGATCGGCGGCGAGCAGGGCTATGTTCGGCCGGGCGATCGCGAACTGGCCGACGGAATGGCCGACCATGAACCCGGTGGCCGGATCGATCCCGACCAGGGTGTTGTTGTTGCGGTCGGCCGCGATCGGCAGGATGTCCGTGCCGGTGTAGACCGTCAGGCCTCTGGCGTTCATGGCGACATAGTTGACGATCGCCGGCAGGAGCAGCGGCGACACCAGCGAGACCATGTCGAGGTTGGCGTAGAGGTAGCCGGTCGTCTTGTAGAAGCCCAGGATGACCCGGCCGTCGCGGTCGGTGCAGAGGGGCTGCACCTCATCGGTTCCGGCGTAGGTCTTCATCGTGCCGCCAAAGCCGGAATAGGCCGCCGCTGCCGCCACGGCCGAGCCGGCCGCACCCGACTGGGCCGACTCGGCGCCGGTCTTGGCGGCCACCGAGGCGTCCTTGGCCACCACGGCCGCGTCCTTGGCGGCCGTCGCCAGGGTCACGTACGGGGTCAGGGCCGAGCCCATCACGCCGGCGACGTCCACTGCCTCGGCCGCGGTCGCGACCAGGCCCGCCGCGCCGAGATAGACGTTCGCCGCGGGCTTGGTCCCCTCGCCGCCCGACCAGTCCACCACCTTGTTGACGACGCGCGCGCCATCGGTGACGGGGGCGATGATCGGCGCCCAGCCCTTGGCGCCCGTGAACGCCCCCAGGTCCACCCAACCGCCCGGCGACTTGAAGTAGATATGGCGCACGCCGCCGCTTTGGGGCCCGACCAGGTAGGTCGTGCCGTCGGCGGCGGCCGGTAGCTCGCTGACCAGGTTGACCGCGCCGGCCAGGCCCATCGCCTGGGCGGCCGAGACAATCTCGTTCTTGATGTCGATCAGGTCGCCGACCTTTTGGCTCAGCGTCCCGACGTCGTCGTACTCGGCCAGCAGCGCGGCCAGGGCCGTCGTATACCCGGCCTCGTCCAGGGCGCCGGAGATCCGCTGAGACAGCAGGGCGGACTCGCCCGCGGCCCGCTCGGCGATCGACATCGCCATTCTAGGCTTCCGCCTCGACCTCGGCGGCCTTGATCGCCGCCTCGACCTGGCGGGGCAGGCCAGGCAGAGCCTTGGCGTAGTTGGCGAACAGCGTCTTGGCGGCGCCGGCGTCCATCAGCTCGGCCACCCGGCCAGCCTGAGCGGCCAGGCTTTCAAGATCCGTGGTGGCGAGCTGGCTCGACATCGCCTTGAGGATCGGAAGGCGATGAGTCGCGACGCTCCGGCGGGCAGCAGCGAGCGCGGCGAGGCTATCCTCGACCGTAGGGGCCTTGGCCATCGGGTTCTCCTGAGATGGTGGATCGTTAGCCGGCGAGCAGTGTCAGGACCGGCGGTTCGCCGGCGACCCGGTGGGTGTCCTGCAGCGTGAACAGGTTTTCATCAGGCGGCAGCCCTGCGGGGTCGATCAGCAGGTAGGGCTGGCCGCGCGCGAGCAGGTTGTTCAGCCGCCCTTGGGTGAGCACGACGATATTCGTGACGCTCGGGTCGGTGATGGCTGGATCGTAGATGGCGGCGGTCACGACGGGATTGCTCATCTAGACTCCCAGAATATACGCGCCGGCGACGCTGATGTTGCGGGCCGCCCAGCGCACGTTGCTGTTGCCGCTGAACCGGATATCGACGCTGATCGTCCGCCCACCGGTGCAGAACTGCTGGCCGGACAGCGGCGTGAGGTCGACCGATCGCGCGCCGCTCGTCGAGAACACGGTCACCCCGTCGATGCGCATGTCGCAGGACCAGCTCTGGTCGCCCGATGGGAAGGCCCAGGCGATGCACGCCGTGGCCGAGACGATGCAGTCCGCCTCAAGGTCGACCAGCGCGTACAAGCCTATCTGAGTGCCGCCGGTGCCGTTCAGGAGCGAGTTGGTGAAGGCGTACTCCGAGACGTGGACCGACCCGTCGGCCATGCCCGTTCGGTGAATCTGCCCGCCGACGAACAGGTCGCCGGTGATGTTCACGCCGTCGCTGTCGAAGGTGATTGTGTCGGGCGCGCCGCCCACGCCGTCGTTGATGGCCACCATCCCGATGACCTTGCCGTCCACGCCCAGCTTGAAGCCGTAGACCACGGCCAGGCTGTCGTTGATGTCTCCCAGAGCCGACCCGAAGACGGCGAGATCGGCGGTGTGACCGTCGACCGCGATTTCGAGGAGGTCCAAACTGGCGACCGCCGCGCTCGTCTCGTCGGCCAAAGCGGTGATCGAGGATTCCGCCGAGGCCCTGTTGTCGTCGACCTCGACCTGAAGGAGGTCGAGGCTGTCGGCGACCGCCTCCGTCGCCGTGGTCAGCGCCGTGATGGAGGAATCCGCCGAGGCCTTGTTCCCGTCGACCTCGGTCTCGAGCGCCAGATGGGAGGCCGCCAGCGCCAGGTCCTCACTGGTGCGGACGATCTCCTCGTTGGTCAGGCGCGCCAGCGCGGATCCCACAGTGGCGTCGTCGCGCCAGGCCGTGGCCGGTCCCTCCTGGGTCATGATGCGACTAAACGCGAAGCCGCCAACCGCGGCACGCTTTACGAACTGACGGATGTAGACCCCGCCGGCCGGCGCGGTGACGGTATTGGTCTTGCTTCGCGGATTGGTCCAGGAGGTCGGCGACGCCGTCGTCGACGTGGCAAGGACCACCGACTTGGCTGCGTTCAGGATCTGGAAATAGGACTGGGATGCCGCGCCGCCGTCGCCCTCGAGCGACATGGTGTAGGAAACGCCAGGCTGCGCCGAGATGTCCTGATAGATGTGGTCTCCGACCGTTCCGGAGACCGAAAACGCCAAGCTGCCTCTGTTGACGTCGATGCCATAGTTCCAATTGGCGAACGAACCGGTGCTCGACAGCCAACCACGCCACCCGTCCGAGAAGTCGCCATTGATGGTCCGGCTCGGCGAACCTGACCGCGTCAACGCCTCGAGGACCAGCGCCCTGGCCGCCATCGCGCTGTCGGCGTCGCTCAGGGTCAGCAAGGCCGCGTCAGCGAGAGCCTTGTTGCCTGCGACGGTCGCGGCCAAGGCGAGGCGCGCCAGGGCCTCGGCCTCGTCGCCGTCGATCCTGGCGATTTCCTCCAACGCCAGGATGGCCAGGGCGTCCTCATCCGCCGCCAGCAGGCTCGCGTCGTGTTCCGCCCAGGTCTCGCCCGTTGCCTCGTCAACGATGACGGTGTCGCGCTGCCAGATAACCGCCGACGCATCCAGCGTCTTGACCGCCATCAGCGAGATCGTCTCGACGGCGTTCTCGGTGATCGTCATCTGTTCCCGGGTAGTCGGGCCCACGGGCAGACCATCGGGGGTTCGGGTCGCGCGCTCGACGATGTCGACCGCGAAGGCGCGGTCGGCGACCTCCTCGATCGCCAGCAAGGCGGCTGCCCGGGCGGCGGCGGCGGCCTCGTTGATGGTCACGATCGTGTTGACCGTGGGGTGCGCGACCAGGGCTCCGCCCGGCACGTGGACGCCGGCACGCACCACCCATCCCGAGGACCAGCCGTCGGCGCTGCGCCAGCAGGCCCGGACGTCGTAATCGTTGCCGCCCTTGACCGAATTGTAGTCGCCGCGCGGGTTCGCCGCCGGCAACGGCTCGCCCGCCGAGATGTAGGTGTCGTCGGCCGCGCCGGCGTCCTTCTTCTGAACGATCAGGTCGGCGACGATGCCGGCTTCAATCGCGTCGGCGCTGCAGGCGATCACCGGATACGACGATCCGTCCTCCGCGATCCGCTTCACCCCGACGGCGGTGAAATTCACCGGCACGGGAACACCGCGCTGGATCAGCAGGCCTTCCACGCTGCCCGGCGCGGAAATGTCCCCGTTCTGAAGGACGGTCCGGACCTGAACGTCGATCCGGTACTCGCCTTCCTCGTCGCCGGCGATGTGCACCGCGTCCGGGAAAGCCGGGGTCCTCAATTCGCGCGACTCGGCGGCGATGGGGTCAAGCGTCGTCCAGCCCGGGCTGGGCGTCGGCTCCGACGGCGTCGGTCGCCAGCGGCCGTAGAACGCCTTGATCGGCGAGCTGCGCTGGCTGTCGACCGAGAAGGAGATCACTGCCCCGTCCGGCGAGCCGTCGGCCGCCAGGATGATCGGCGTGGGGGCCTTGGCGCGCGCCGTCAGCAGCGACTGCAGCGGCGGAATGGGTCCGGTTTCGGCGGCCTGGATGTCGGCGAAGCGATAGGGCTGGGCGCGCAGACCGATCGAGGTTCGCGACCTGGGCGCGATGTCGACCAGCTCCAGGTCCTCGGTGATGACGTTGACTACGCCAAAGGCGACCAGGTCGTCTTTCTCCGGGGCGTCCTCCTCGGCCTTGGGAACCGCGAAGACCAGGTCGCGCGTTGTCCCAGGGGTGGTGACCAGCGCCAGACCCCGGATCGTCCGATCGGCGCGCCGCAGGTCGATCGCGTAGGTCTTGCCCTCCTCCATGGTCACGGCGGTGTCGAGGCGAAGGCCCGAGACCAGGGCTCCAGAGAACCGCCGGTTCTGCACCCGGGCTTCGGCCTCGCCGAACAGGGTGGAGACATGGCGCACCAGGATCCGGTCGCCGAAGGTGGAGACCAGGCCGTCACTGCCGGCGGCCCAGGCATGGCTCTCCGACTGGTAGAGGCGCTTGGCCAGCCAGACTCGGCCCTCGCGGTGGGCCCGGTTCATGGTGGCGGCGAAGGGCAGCTCGAAGGTGGGCAGGATCGAGGCCGCCTGGGTCATCACCCCTTCGACCAGGCCGCCGGTCTTGCTGAAGCCGTCGGCATAGACGACCAGCTGGTCGGCGTCGCCGTCCTGGTCCAGGTTCCCAAACTCGACGACGACGCCGTGGATCGCATCGGGGAAGGCGCGCGTGTACTTGTAGTCCTGGGCGTTGCGGCCCGTGAACATCTGGCGCGCCGCGGGCCGCTCCCAATCGGTCACCGCGCACAGCTTCTGGCCGTTCCAGTAAGTCGAAAAGCGGCCCATGAAGCCAAGGCGCACCAGGGCGTCCTGCTGGCTCACCTCGTCCTTCAGCTGGACCGCGCCCTTCCAGTCGTTGTCCTCGATCAGCTGGTAGGCCGTGGCGAACGACACGTCGACCTGGCCGGGCAGCAGCGGCCGCATGGCCGCCGGTCCCGTGACCAGCCATCGCGCCAGCGCCGCGGCGTTGGAAGTGGGCGCGCTGGTGTTCCAGTGCCCCTGGACGGGACCGGCCGGCGGCGTCCAGATCGGCACGATCGGCGTGACGACCGCCGAGATGGTGGGCAGCGCGCCGTTGACGCTGCTGGCCGCCTTGAACCGCACGACGATGACCGAAAGCGTCTGATCGACGATGGCCGCCTTGGCCTCGATCGACCGCATAGCCGTCCACTGGGTGGTGTAGGTCGACTCGTCAGGATCGTCGTTGTCCGGGTCCCAGGCCCTGACCCGCACGTCGAACTGGCCCTTGGCCGGCGGCACGACCCGGACCGTGCGGCGCACGGCCCGCCGGGCCCKGCCCTGGAAGTACCAGTCGCCCTCGGGCATCGCCGCCCCGGTCCGGCTGAAATAGGTCTGGTCCAGGGGGGCCGCCTGCCAGGCGTTGGCGCCGGCCGGCGAATACTCGACCGTTCCCCTCACCTCCTGCGGCAGGGTCTTTCCGTTGCTCTTCGCGAGATAGAGGCCGTTGGGGAAGGTGACGTCGATCTCGAATGCTTCAGTGTCGGGGGCCGTGGTCTTGACGACCCACGCGCCGGGCGTGGAACCGGTGAACTCCAGCTCCTCGGTGTAGCCCGCCTGGACGGTGCGCATCGGATAGAGCGTCGACACCCGCGGCCCGGGTGTCAGGAACTGCTCCATCTGGACTTCGCCGTCCGGCAGATCGGCGAACAGCGTCTCCCCCAGCTTCAGGTCCGCCAGGGTGCAGGCGCCGAAGTGCGCGCCGTAGATGGCCGTGATGAAGACGTCGTCGCCGTTGACACTGGTGATCGCGCTGGACACCAGGTCCAGGGCCATTCGCCCTTCCCCGAGGGCCAACACCATCGATTGCCGCGGCCGCGCCTGGTTGGACTGCGACGTGAGCGAATAGCTCTGCTGGGCGGCCAGGTTGTCCAGCTTGGGGGCGAACGCGGCGGCGATCGCCATCTGCCCGCCGATCTGAATAGCGGCGGCGGCGGCCCTGAGGGCCATGGTGGTCTTGGCCGAGGCGCCGGCCGCCAGGGGGCCGCCGACGAAATACGAGGCGGCGATCACCGCCAGCTGCAGCACAGTCTGCAATGTCTTGTTGCCGCCGCCCCGCCCGCCGCCGCCTCCCATGGGCATGACGGCGATGTTGACCACCTGGCCGGCGCTCGGACGCACGTCCAGGGCCGCCTCCCGATCGACCAGCTGCTCGCCGTCGATGAACACCTCGGTGCAACCCAGGTCGTTGGCGTCCAGGGCGCCGGCCGCGACGGCACGCGTCAGCATCTGGGCGATTGTCTCGCCTTCGGGGTAGAGGACCTGCGCGGTGCGGGGCGTGAACGGCTCGGGAGCGATGATCGCCGTCAGGCGGCGGCGAGGTTCGCGCGACCTGGTCGGCCGCGGCCCGCCGGCGCGCGCACGATCGGCCACCGCCAAGTTCCCCGAACTCCTGGCCCTCTCCCTCGGGAGCCTAGGTGTCATAGAAGCCCAGCACGCGGTCGTGCCAGCGATTGTCCGTGGTAGCGGCCATCACCGTGTTGACGCCCTCCCACGCATGGATGAAGTCGCGGTCGTTGAGCATGAAACCCACGTGGGCGGCGCGCTCGAAGACTTCGAGCAGCACCACCTGACCGGCGGCGGGTTGATCCTGCCGGGCCCAGGCGGCAAGGCGCGCGGCGATCAGGGCCTCGGCCTTGGCCGGAAGCCCGAAGTCGAGCGTGTCTTCAAGGCTGTAGGCAGCCCCCCAGCAGGGCGATTCCCTGCCAACCAGGTGGCCGCGCAGCCAGCGCACGCATCCCCAGCAGTCCCAGCCGGCGGGATCGCGGCCGAGCAAGCGATAGGGTGCGCCGACGAAGGGCGCGGCCTGGGCCCGCAGGTCCAGCATCAGAACATCGCCGGCATGGTCGCGGGGGTGTAGCGAACCGCGCAGGCCGGTTCGTTCTCGAAGTCGCGAGGCTTGAGCGTGCCGGTCGCGTGGGTGTCGTCGATCTCGGTCTCGACAAGGTCGGCGCCCAGAAGCGCCAGCTCGACGATGTCCGGCGCCGCAACCCGCACAGTCTCGATATCGACGGTCGGCCGCGCGATCGCCGTTCGGATGGCCTCGCTGATGCGACCGTCGGTGTTGGCGATCTCCAGCTTGGCGTCCCGGCAGATCTCCCCGGTCCCGGCTCCCGACCAGGAAAAGTCGAACGGGTAGAAGTCGTAGACCTCGCCGCGGCTGACGATGCCGCGCCGGTTCTGGCCGGCGATCGTCTGGGGCCAGCTGCTGGCGCGCAGCGGTTCGTCCAGGCCGTCCGCGTCGATGGTAACCAGGAGCGCGAGGTCGGGCGTCTTGCGAGCGAAGGAGGCGCGGATGAACGCTTCGGAAACGGCTGCTGGCATCTCAGGGCGCCCAGATGTGCAGGCCGACCTCGACGAACGTGAACCGCCCACGCTGCTCGGCCGGTTTGGGCGCACCGGTGTCCAGCCACTCGGCCATACACAGCTGCTCGGTGTCGGGTCGCACGATGTAGAAGGGTTCGGCGTCGGACTCGAAGAAGGCGTCCAGCACGTCGGCGGTCTCGAGGGTCAGGCGCATCTGACCGCGCATCGCGTGATGCAGGGGACCACCGTAGAGCTTGGTGTTTCCGGGGATGCCCACGTCGCCGGCGAATGACTTGCGATTGGCGTAGGGTTCGGGGCTGACAGACCGAAACGGCGGCAGGTCCGCGGGCCAGATCGGGAGGTCAAGATCGGGATTGGAGTGAGCGCCGGGGTCCCAGCGCGCCAAGCCCGCGCGGGCGGGCGCCAGATAGGGTTTGGTCAGATAGAGCTGGTGCGGGGCGTTGGCGGCGGCGACCGAGGTGGCCAGCAGACGGGCCGTCCCGGTGGCCGGCGCCGCCACCTTCCCGAAATGGTCGTTGAAGCTCACCGACAGGCCGCGTCGTGGTACGCCGGCGCCACGGCGGCGCAGGGCGATCGGCGTGCTGCCGATGACGGTCCCTCCCCCGTCCAGGACCTGCAGCGTCAGATCGGTCAGGCCGGCCTCGGAATTGCCGCTCAGTGCGAAGACTTCCAGGACCTGGCCGGCGGTGACCGCCAGGCCGGTCGACCAGGCGGAGATCGATTGTCCCGTCGTCAGGGTCTTGGTGACCGTCAGCACGTTGCGGCCCGGGCCGCCGATGACCTCGTCGTCCACCGTGCGGACCGCGCCGGCGGTCGCCGACCAGTCGGTGACGCCGTCCAGCAGGCCGGCGTTCTTGATGCCGTTTCCCACTAGCCGCTCCCGTAGCGCTTCAGGCGAGGCGCGGTCTTGCTCGCCCGCGTCAGGTCGCCGTTGCTCCCCGCCTTGGCGATGAAGCCTCGGCCGAGCTCTTCGTAGAGGTCGATCCGGACGCCGCCGTCTTCCTCGCGGCTGACCTTCTGCTGGACCTTGGCCGAGCCGTGGTAGTGCACCGACACGTTAGGCGAACCGGCGTTGGCCGACATGACGACCATCGGGGCGACGGCGCGCGCGTTGGCCGCGTCCATGGCCCGGGTTTGAGCGTTGGTCAGCACGCGGGTGCCCGGGGGCATCCAAACCCGCTCACGACCATGCTCCCCGACATCGGCGAAGCCGCCTGGGTGATCGTCAGTCCCGGTCGCATATCCCGGCGGGGACTTAGAACCGAAGATGCTCTGGAACATCCCGCCGACCGAACCGAGGGTCGGATTGTTCTGGTTGAACAGCGCGTTCTTCAGGGGGTTCAGGGCGGCCAGCTTGACGAGCTCGATCATCAGGTCGTTCAGCGCCCGCTGACCGGCCTTGCCCCATTCGTCCCAGGATCCGGGATTAAGAAGCGTGTCCAGGGTCCGCGACCCGAAGTCCTCGAACTCGCTGAAGGCGGCCTGGTTTTCCTCGAGCTGCCGCGCCAGCGTGGAGCCGGCGTCAACGGCCGCCAGGATCGCCCGCGCCTCCCCGCTGGCCAGCGGGATCCCGCGCTCGAGGAGAGCCTGCTGGGCCTGCAGGTGCGCGGTGATCGCGGCCCGCGCGGCTGCCGACCTGCCGATCAGGCCGATTTCGACCTGAATGGCCTCGTTGGACCGGTTCTGGTCGCGCAGCATGTCGCCGGCGGCCTCGGCAGCATCGGCCTGTCGCGCCTTGCGCGCGTTCTCGACCTCGCGGGCGATGTAGGCGGCCCCGTCGGCCGACGAGCCGTCGCCGCCCATGTCGCGAAGCCTACGCGCGGCGGCCGAGGCCACCAGGGCGTCGTCCTCCCGGCTGGCCTTCGGTCGGCCGGCGCGGTCCAGGCGATCCTGCAGGGCCGCCGCGGTGTCCTTTTGGCCGCTAGTGGCCGCCAGCACGTTGGAGCGCGCCTCTTCGTCGTGGCCGGCCTTCAGCGCGGCGCGGTAGGCGATGATGACGGCGGTGATTTGCTTGAGCGCCTCGCCCTGGGCGAACGTCTGCGCGGTCAGCAGCGGGCGCAGCGCCGCCTCGTCCTGCATGGCCTGGTCGGCCTGGCGCTGGGGGATCAGGCCCTGGGCGACGTTGTCGTTGACCGCCTTTCGTGCGTCCGCCTGGGACCGCAGGTCGGCGGTAGCCTTGGCGCCATTGGCGGCGGCGTCGCCGACCGCAATGGCCAGCTGCTCGGCATAGCGCTTTTCGACGTCGGTTCCCTTGCGCGTGGCGTCGGTGGACGCCTTGCGCTGGGCCTCGGCCTTCATGCCGGCGGCGTCCGACCGGAGATAGGCCTCGGCCACGACTAGCGCGCCGGCGGCGTTCTCGCGCATTGCGGCCGAATCTCGCTGCAGGGCGGCGCCGTGTCGATCGACCTGCTCGCCCCGCTTCTTGATCTGCTCGATTTCTTTGTCGCCGGCGGCGATCGCCGCGCGGAGCTGCTCGGGCGTCTTGTCGGTCTGGATCTTGCCTTCAAGCGCGCGGCGGGCGATCGCCTGGCGGTCCTGGACGACCTTGATCTGCTCGTCCTTGGGATTAAGCCCGTCCACGGCTCCCGCAACCTGGCCGGTCTCGATCGAGCGCGTGGCCTGTGCCTGGCGGTCTTGCGCAGCCTTCATCTGCGCCTTGACCTTGGCGATCTGCGCGTCGACGCCGGCCACCGCCCGCGCGATCGATGCGTCCCGGCCATCTCCCATGATCGGGACGCCCAGCCCATCCTGGGCGTTCTGGCGCATCGCCTGCAGGTCCTTCAGCTGCTGCTGAAGGTTCGGGGTCGGCGTCTTGCCGAAGTTGGCCATGCCGGTGATCGTGTCGGAGATCGCCTTGGAGACAGACCTCCAGGCCGCCGCCAGGCCGGTGACGTTGCTGGTCGCGTCGGGCAGGGACCGGCTAAGCTGGCCCAGCATGACCTTCAGCGCGCCGGCCTTGTCGCCCTGCTCCTGCAGGCGGCGGATGTGCTCGATTTCGCTGGCCGTCAGGAAGTGCAGCTCGGTGTTCAGCTCGACCGCGCCCTTGGCCGGATCCCGGAACGCCTCGGCCAGCTTGGTCAGGGCGTCCTTCGAAGTGCGGTTCGTCGCGGCGGCGAAGGAGTCGACGACGGCCGTGGCCGCGCCCAGGTTGGCCTTGGTGACCTGGCCCGTCGTGGCGAAGGTCGTGGCGACTGTCTTGGAGAAGGCGATCGACTGGGTGGTCGCATCGGCCGTGCTCTTGGCGATCTTGTTGATTTCGTCGGCGGTCGCGCCCGAGGCGATGCCCAGGCCGTTCAGGACGTTGGTCAACCGGGCGTTTTCGTTCGAGACCTTGTCTTGGGCCAGGATGAGGCCGCCCAGCCCGAGGGCGAAGACGCCGGCAGCCGCCGCGGCGGCGATGAATCCGGCGGAGACCCCAGCCTCGCCGATGATGAAGGCCTGCAAGAGCTGCGGGCCCTGCTGCAGGAACATCTGGCTGGCGCTCATGTTTGAGCCCGCCGAAGAGACGATGTCGGACGCTGTATAGATCAGGGTGTTGCGGCGCATCGTGGACAGGCCGCTCTTGCGTTCCTTGTCCTGGCGACGCAGCGCCTCGGTCGTCTGGTCCAGGTTGCGCCGAAGACGTGACTCAGCCTGAGTCAACTCCTCGGTGCTGATCAGCCCGGCCCGCGCCAGCCCCTGGGCCTGGGCGAGCTCGTCGTTGAAACGCTGCTGGGCGACCGCAAGCGGGTTGAGCGCCGCGCGCAGCGCCTGGGCCTGGGTCTCGGCGGCCGCGAAGAAGGAGGCGGACGCCTTGGCCGACCCGGCGCCGGTGGCGTCGACCATGCCGTCGATCCGCTGCTGCATCGGCGTGGCCGCCGCCTGGGCGGTCGCGCGGCGGATCTCGGCCGCCATGCGCTCATACCGCTGGGCGACGTCGTCCGCCTGGCCGCCCACCTTGCGCAGCTCGTTTTGAGCGATGCGCGCGCCTTCGGCGGCCGCCGGCCCCAGCGAACGCAGGTCCGAACGCGCGCCTTCGGCGCCGCCCAGGGCCACGCGCCAGGTGATCGAGCCGCCGTCAGCCATCGTCCCTCCCGTTTCTCGCCGTCATTCTGGCGGTCTGGATTTTTCGATGCCGACCAGGGCGCCCGTCTCGATCGCCGAGAGGTACTCGACCAGGTCCTCGCCGTCGGGAGCGCCCAAGGCGACCGCCGTGCCGCGCGCCTCGAGGAGATTGAGCCCGGTGACCGTGCCGGTCATGCCGGCGCGAATCCAAACGCCGTGACGCTCGATCGCGTGAAGGGCGATCACCCCTTCGGGGGTTTGAGGCGCGTTTTCGACTTCGGGGCAGAGCTGCCCCCCGCACCGGCCACCGAACGCGCACGCTTCGCCGACTTCGCGGCAGTCTTGGCAGTGTTTGGCCCCGCCGCTGTTGCGCCATTCAGCGAGGAGCCTGAGCCGTTTCCCTCGGCGGCCCTACGCAGCGCCGGCGCATCGCAGATCCTGCCGAACGCCGCCATCAGGATCGGGCCGGAGCCGGGAAACGGCCCCAGGTGGAAGAACTTTCGAACGGTCTCGGCGGTCAGCTCGATTGAGACGCCGGCCTTGTCGACCAGATTCCACTCCTCGATCAGCGCCAGGCCGCGCGCGGTGGCGCGGATCATCATCGCAAAGCCCATCGAAACGTCGTGGTCAGCCAAAAGGCCCACCTCGTCGGCCGAGAAGCCGTAGCGCTCGAGCACGTCCTCACCCTGTTGCATGAGGTAGAGGTCGCGTCCGATCTGCGCCTCAACCGTGGCGCTGAGCAGTCCGGTCTGCGGGCGAAGCTTGAGCCGGATGCCAAACGGCAGGTCGTGCCATTGGGCCTCGGCGCACGCCTCGTCGACCTGATCGAAATCGACCGTGATGCTGCCGCCGCTCACAGCGTGTAGGCCGCGGTCAGGTTGGTGAGCACCGCGGTGATCATCGGCGCGGCCGCGCCCACTTCCGCCCGCCCCTTCAGGTCGACCGTCATCGTTCCGCCGTTCTGAACGGGGACCGAGACCGGCTCGAAGCGAACCGCCGGCAGGGTGACGACCAGCTTCATGTAGGTCGACAGGGCCCAGGTCAGGACCACGGCCTGGGCGTCGGGCAGGATGCCGTCGGCGCCCGTCGCGCCATAGGCCCGGATCGCGTCGGTGACGTAGCGGGCGGTGACGTTCAGCTCGGCGCTGATCTTGGCCAGGAAGGCCTCGCTCTGCACGTTGTCGCCGGAGTAGCGGTCCATTTCGATCGTGTTGGCGATCTTCAGCGTACCGCGGGTGACTCGGCCCGTCTGCACGCCGCCGATGCTGAGCACGCCGTTGGAGTTGGGCACACGCTTGGCCAGCGCCGACACCGTCGGCGTGGTGAACACGGAGGCGTTGTAGGGATCGGAGACCTGGCGCCCCATCAGGGTGACCGGCGCCCGGGCGTAGCCCTTGTCGGGCCCGATCGGCAGGGTGATGTCCTGCACCAGGCCGCCGATCAGCTTCTCGTACTGCGAGGTGGCGTTCATCGCCTCCATCGTGACGATCGGAAGGCCGGCCGCGCCGGAGGTGAAGGTGTGGGCGAAAGTCCCGACAGGCGCGGGCGTGTCCACCGACACCGGCGTGGCCTCAACCCCCAGCGCCATGGTCAACCAGTAGCCGATCTGGTGCAGGTCGAGCGGCACGCTCAGCGAACCGTCGGCGTCTTCCAGACCCGGCTCGGCCGGCCGATCGTCGGTCGGGTTCTGGTAGCCGACCACGCCGGTGACGTCGTCGTCCTCCAGCGGGCGCTTCTTGTTGAAGGTGCGCTGATAGACGTTCAGCTGCACGCCGCTGGCGCCGGCCGCAGGGGTCGGGAAGTCAGTCTGCGACTTCAGGTTCAGGAGCGTGGCGCGGCCACGCGGCAGGTTGGTGGTCACACCCAAGGGTCAGTCCTCCAGGACGATGAAGCGGGGAGCCGCCAGCGAGATCTCGTCGGCGGTGGCGGGGCGGACGGCCTCCGTCGGAAGGCGCGCGATGGCGTCGGGTCCGCCGCGGATCACCCGGCCGGCGACCCCGCCCACCTCAGGCAGGTCGACCAGCACGAGCACGTGCTCGGACAGGGCGGCTTCGTCGGGCTGCGTCGGCGGAGGCGGCGTGGGCTCGGGCGACGGGGAGGAAGCGCCGGCGTCGGGCTGCGGCCCAGGCGCGACGGGGGGCTCTTCGGCCGCCAAGGCGGCCGGAACGTTGGTTTTGGTCATGGGGGCTCCTAGCCGGCGGCTGTGGGGGCGACGTAGAGGATGGTGACGGTGGCGGTGGCGACGCTCATGGCGCCGGCGTCGCCGGCCTCGCCGATCGGGACGTCGTCCTCGTCGCCTTCGGTGATCTGGGCGTAGACCTGGGCGTCGGGCAGGCCGAGCGTCCGGTCTTGCTCGAGGCTATCGCCGAGGGCGACCAGGAAGAGATCGCGCTGGGCCCGGCGCGCGGCCACGTTGGCGCCGAGCACCTGGTACTCGACCATGCAGGCGCGCTCGCCCTCCCACTGGTTGGAGGGGCCGCCGTCTAGGGTCGGCTCGAACTTCCCGGAATCGATGATGCAGCCGTGCATGAAGCCGGCGCCTTGCGTGTAGCGGTCGATTTCCTCGACATCTACCGCGACCTCGCAGTCGACCAGGGTCGCCACCAGCACGGCCAGGCCGCCGTCGACGACGTCGACGCGTCTCAGGGTCATGGCTTGAACTCCGGCGGCAGGGCGGCGATCAGTTCGGCGATGAAGTCGCCCTCGAACGTGCGGCGGAATTCCGTGAACAGGTTGACGCCGCGCATGCGACCGCCACGCACGCGGACCCTGCGGCGCAGGATGAAGAGGACGGTGTCCCCGCCGCCCCGCCGACGATCGCGGCCCGTTCGGGTCAGGGACCGGCCGGGGGCGACCAGGACGTATCCGGCCCCGCCCTCGCCCACATCCCGTCGCATCTCGAGTTTCTCGACGCCCAGCGAGCGGCAGACGATGGCTACCGCGCCGCCCAGCTCCTGGAACCGCCCGTCGGTGTCGCGACCGAGGCCGGATCCGCGCGAGGCCAACGCGACCTGGCGCAGGAACTTGGTCAGGATCGCCTTGGCGGGCCCCACCGGGACGGCCAAGTACTTGCGGTTTCGGACCGTGATCTCGGCCCCGTCGGTCAGGACCTGGATGATCACGCCGGCCTTGTTCCAGAACCACCCAGCCGGCTCCATCGTGTCCTTGGCGGGCAGCTTTCGCCCCCGCCAGGTCTTGGCCATCCGGGAGGCGTTGCGGATCCCCGACTGGGCCACGTCGCCCTGCAGGCGCTTCTTGTAGCGGTCGACCACCCGCACCATCGCCACGGAGTGGGATCGCGCCATCTCGCGCATCCCCTGCTCGCTCAGGTCGCGCGAGCGTTCGGCGGCCCCCAGGGCGATGTCGGTCGATAGCGCCCCGTCGACGGTCAACCTGTAACCGAGCCAACCGGAGGTGTTGACCATCAGACCTGACAGTCCAGGCGCCACTCCAGGCGGCGGACATCTTCGTGGATCGGCGCGTTGACCAGGCGCATTTGTCGGTCGCCGACCTGCACCAGGTCGCCCTTAAGAGGCTCGAACCCGGGCGCCTTGGCGGCCAGCTCGTGCACGCGGACGCGATAGACGTTGCGTTCGATGACGCTGCGGCGCTGGCCGTACTGGTCGACCTTGTCGGCCAGATCGGGCAACGCCAGGAGGTCGACGGCCGGACCGCCGGCCGCGGGCGTCAAGGTCAGCGTCACCGAGAACTCTGGATCCTCGTAAATGGCGTCCAGGACGTCAGTCCAGGCCGACATCAGGCGACCTGGTCGACCAGGTCAAGCACGTCGCGCGGATCGAACCCCTTGGGCGCCTCAACGGCCCATTCCTTGTCGATCAGGCTGACCGCGCGCTTGGTTTCGACCGCCACCAGGCGGCCGCGAGCAATCTTCTTGCCGGCCAGGTCGCGCACGCGCGAAGTGCGCAGCTGCAGGACGACGTAGTCGACCGGTTCCCGGTCGGCCTTGGCGGCGGCTTGGTTCTTGGCGGTCATCGCGCCCTCCTTCTGGTTTCAGCAGGACGCAGCGGCCGGCGGCCGCTGGGTGCTGCCGAAAACGGGCCGCCGGCGTGGCGGCCCGTCCCGATCGTTCCGGTCGCCTAGAAGGCGCCGGTGAACAGGCTTTCCGGCTGGGTGCAGATGTTGATGGGGTTCGATTGGGCCTCGATCGTGATCTCCTTCTCGCCGGTCGGGTCCAGGGTCGGCAGGATGTACTTGGGCTTGCCCTTGGTGTTGACCGCCGAGAAGTGAGGGGCCGGGGCGAAGCGGGTCATGAACAGGCCGGGCACGCCGCGCGGGATGAACCGGCACTTGTTGGACGGCACGGCCACGTCGCCCCACCCGCGGTAGTTGGTCCAGGTCACGCCGCCGTAGACGAATTCCTGGATCGGGCCGGTACGGCGCAGCGAGTTGGCCGCCTGCTGGTTGATGTAGGTCTGGCGAACTTCGGGGTGGTTGCGCAGCTTGTCGAAGAACTGGTCGCCGCAGAGCGAGTCGATGGCGCTCGGCGCGGCGCCGCCCAGGGAGTCGCGGATCTCGCGGGTGATCTCGGTGATGGCGGTGTCGATGATGCCGCCGTCGGTCTCTTCCCAGGCGTCGTTGAGGCCCAGCGACTTCTCGGCCGGCTGCGAGATCTCGAAGAGGTCGAACAGGTCCAGCAGGACGTCGCCGTTGGCGTCCAGGATGACGCCGTTGATGGCGCCCAGGCGGTGATATTCCAGAGTGACGTCCAGGTCACGGCTGAGCTCGACGATCATCTCGTCGCGCTTTTCCTTCACGCCCACCAGCATGGCCGGGGTGCCGAAGCCGCGAACGTTCTGCAGCATGTCCGGCGTCAGCGAGGCGGTGACCGGCAGGTGGGGGGCCTCGACGTAGACGGCATCGCGCTTGCCGCTGACACGCGGCGTGCCCGGGGAGCCCCGCGGCTTGGCCGGCACCAGCTGCAGGCGCGAGCCCTTGCGCTCGATCATCATCGAGGTGGTGCTGATGCCGCCTTCTTCGAAGATGCCCATCTGGGCCAGGACATTGGGAACATAGGGGACGCGATCGATCGCGGCCCCGAGCGACGTCGTGCGGAACAGGTCGCTCTTGAAGACGTCGGCGAGGGTGAAATCCATGGGGATGGTCTCTCAGGCATGGACGCACGACGGCCGCGCCTCCGATCGCTCGGAGGGCGGCGCGCTCTGTCCGTTTTCGGGATGGGTGGTGGTGCGCCGATTAGGCGCGGGCGATGATGCCCAGGGCCTTCAGCTGGACGATGCCGGCGGCCTTCTGGTTGTCGTTGAGGCCGGTCTTCCACTTCAGGAGCGCGGCGATGACCTCGGCGTCGCGTTCGATGTCCAGGGCGTCGACCGCGGCGTCGGTGGTCGTGACGTTGTCCCAGAGGATCCCCGAGACGTGCTCGAGGCCGTTGGTCGCCGTCGGATCCCAGGGCTTGGCCTGGCCGGCGTCGGCGGCGGCTGCCGCGCTAACCGTGATGTCGAAGCCGTCGCCGGCCACGAAATCGGTCGCGTCGGCGATGGTGAAGCCGAGGCCGCCGCCGGTGAACGCCACGCCGACGGTTCCGTGACCGATCTCGACGCCGCCCGGGTCGGCAACGACGAAGGCGCCGGCGTTGGCGGCCGGCTCGATGACCCGCACCTGGTACTTGCCGATCGGCGTGCCGGCGGCGACGGTGATCGCCGAGATCGCGCCGGTGCCGGTGTTGCCGGCCTGGGCGACGCCCGCGCCCGACAGGGCGCCCAGGGCGACGACGCCCAGGACGAGGCCGGCGAGCAGCGTCTGGTTGATGGCCAGCTTGGTGACGCCGCGCGAGCGGCTGCCGGCGGCTTCGGAGAGCAGGAACTCCCCGGCGTAGTTGCCTTCCTTGAGCATGGAGAGCTCCTTCTAGGGTGGGTTGATGGGAGTGTTGACCGCCAGCGCTACTTGCGCTGGCTGGCCTCGCGGCGGGCGGCGTAGATGTCGTCCGCCGCCATGGGCGTCTCGGTCGTGGCCGAGGTGGTGCCGCCCGAGCCCAGCTCCACCGGGTCCCTGGCGTTCATGCCGGCGATCAGGCCATCGGCGGCCTTGGGCCCGGCGGCGAGGATCGCCTTGGCATCCTCGGCCGACAGGGTGGTTTCGAAGGCCAGGTGGTTGGCCTGCGGCTCGCGGCCCTTGGCCTCTTCGCAGGTGGTGATCGCCTTGATCCGGGCCTGGGCGGCCTTGGTGGCCTCCGCGGCGACGGCGACGGTGTCCACCGTGGCCGCCGGAGCAGCGGCGGCGGGAGCGGCCGCGGCCGGGGCAGCCGGGGTGGTCGTGGCGGCGGGAGCGGGGGCCGGCGGGGCGGCCGGAGCGGTCTGGTCCGACATGGAACTGGATTCCTTACTTCTGTTGGGTTGGGTGCGGGCCGATCGGCCGGCCTTGAGGTCCGCGAGGGCGGTGGCGAAAGTGCCCACGCGGTCAGCCAGACCGGCGTCGACCGCCGCCTGTCCGATGAAGGTGCGCGCCTCGGTGGCGCGGATCTGCTCGTCGGTCAGCCCGGGACGCCCGGCCGCGACGGTTTGGACGAAGAGGTCGTAGAAGGCGTCGACCTCGGCCTGCATGTCGGCCGCCACGCCCTTGGGCAGCGGTCCGAACGAATGGCCGTCGACCTTGTGCGCGCCGGCGAAGATCAGGGTCGGCTTCAGGCCCGCCTTGGCCAGGCGCTCGGACTGGTCGACATGGAGCATGACGACGCCGATCGAGCCGGAGACCCCTGTCGAGGTCGTGACGATTTCGGTGGCGCCAGAGGCGATCGCGTAGCCGGCGCTCGCGGCCATGCCGTTGACGACGGCGATCACCGGTTTGACCGCGGCGACCTCGCGCACGACCTCGGCCGTCTCCATCGCCCCGACGGCCTCGCCTCCGGGCGTCTGCAGGTCGATGATGACCGAGGTCACGTCGCCGTCGCGCTTTGCGGCCTGCAGCTGGGCCTGGATCGCCTCGTACGAGACCAGGCCGCTGTTGGCGCCGATCCAGGCGCCGCGGTTCACCAGCTCGCCGACCACCGGGATCATCCCCACGCCGTCTTCGAGCCGGAAGAAGGGCTTGGACGAGCCGTCGGGCCCGACATGACGGCCTGTGAAGCGACTGGCCTCCGGCGTCGGCGACCTGGCCGCCAGCTCGCGTTCGACCGCGGCGGAGAAGTCGGCCGGGTTGAGGAGACTTTCGACTCCGGTCCTCGAGGAGAGAACCGAGGCGACGACCTCGGCCGCGCTGGGCAGGAGCAGCAGAGGGCGATTGAACAGACGGTTGGCGATACGGAGATACTGGCTCATGCCTGGCCGCCTTTCTGGGGCTTGGGGGCGGGGCGCGCTTCCTCGGCGGGGTCGTCCGGAGGCGGCGCGCCCTTGGCGCCGGCGCTGGAGACGACCGTCGGGTCGATCTGGGCGTCCCGCATCTCCTGGTCCTCGCGCTTGGCCTCGGAGAGCACGTTGCGAAAGCGGTAGCCGCGCTCGGCGCATTCGCGCCGGCGCGTGGTGATGCGCAGCGCCAGGCGCTCGCGCATGGCGTTGATCTCCTTGAGCTGGTCGACCTCGCCCAGGCCCTGGCCGATCCATTCGCCGGCGCAGTAGGCGGACTTGTTCTGCTCGAAGGGCGGGCCGCCGGCCGGCAGCTTCAGCAAGCCGCGAGCCACGGCCTCCTGGATGAGCGCCGTGCCGAACGGCATCACCAGCTGGGTCGAGAAGTGGCTCTTGCGGGCCGTGAAGCCGCGCTTGACGTCCAGCAGGCCCGCCCGGATGGAAGCGTAGTTCACCTGGCTGAGATCGCCCGTCAGCTGCTCGTACGAGAGGCCGGCGACGGCGGCGATGTTCCGAAGGCCCACCCGCACGAAGGGGTCGTAGACGGCGTTGGGGTGGTTGGGGCTGGTGAGCGTTACCTGCTCGTTCGGGTAGAGGAAGTTGATCTTCGCGCCCGCCATCCGGATCGGGTGCTTCTCGTGGTGGCCAAGTCGGCCTTCCTGGTACTTGGACATGCCCTCCGCGCCTTCGTCGTCGAGGGCTTCGGCAAGCTGGCCGTGATCGTTGGGGCTGGTGACGAAGGCGGCCATGATCGCGTTGATCAGCGCGGCCTGGGCCTCGGTCTCGTCGTAGCGGTCCAGCATCCGCATCTTCTTGAGCACCGACGCCAGCGCCGGCACGCCGCGGCGCTCTCCTGCCCGGGTCGGCTCGAAGGCGTGAACGACCTGGCGGCGGCTGTGGGCGGGCAACCTGACGTCACGGTCCAGGCAGACCCAGCGCATGTTGTCGCCGTCGTAACCCTCCGACGGGTGGGTCACGCGGATCCAGTAGCCGATCGGCGCGTGGTCGACGGGGTCGAGCACCACGCCGTCCTTAAGGAGCGCGGTGTTGATGTCGCCGGCGCGGTTGGACAGGCGATCGGGGTCGATGATGCTCAGCCAGGTGGCCAAGGGGCCGCCGCGCTCGCTCCAGCCGATCACCCCAACGGCGTTGCCGTCGGCCATGCGGTGGCGCATCGCCAGGGCCAGCTGCAGACCGAAGGGCGAGGTGCGCTCGCGGTCCAGCCAGCACTCCGGATCGGTGGTGACGTCGTCGAGGAAGGCCTCGACATCGGCCGACCACTCCGCCGCCGCCTCTTCGGTGATGCCCAGGCGACGCACGTTGGGCTGCGAGATGAACACCCAGCCCGCGCCGATCGTGGTGTCGACGTACTTGGTCATCGCCGCCGACGCCCAGCCGTTATTGCGGGCGAAGTCGTGGACACGCGTGGTGAGCATGTCGTAGTCGGCGCTGATCGCGTCGTGGCCGGAGTAGTTGTAGGGGTTCCAGGCGGCCAGATCCGGATCGCGGGTCGAAGCGCCTGCGAAGGGTCCCCTCAAGCCGTCATGCGCCGAGGGCGACGGCCGCGCGAACCCCTCCGAGAGCACCAGCGGCGTATAGGCGGGCCCTGGCCGGCCCTGACCGAAGGGGAGCGCCATCAGGTGCTCACCCGACGGCCACCGACGCGGCCGCCGATGCCAAGCTTGCCTTCCAGTTCGGCGATGTAGACGCGCAGTGCGTCCCTATCGACCTCGCTGTTGCGGATCTCCTGGTCGCCGTAGCGCGACTGGACGCGGGAACCGCCGACGGTCGCCTTGTGCAAGGACGCCTTGGCCTCGGCCAGCTGGGCGGTCAGCACGGCGCGTTCCGCGTCGCTCAGTGGCGCCATGGGCGTCTCCTAGTCTTGGTTCAGCGCGCCCAGACGGTCGCTCAGCGTCCTGGCCTTGCGCGGCGTGGACGCCGGCGGCGGCGATCGGGCGGGCTTGAGGGTGTCGGCGGGCGCCGGAAGGGCTTCGGAAGGCGCGGCGCGCGGTTTTTGGTCGCTGGCGGCCTGCTCGACCCGCTTGTTCAGCTGCAGGCCCATGTGGCGCAGGCCGCAGAGCGCGGCATAGGCGTACACGCGGCAGTCCAGGGCCTCGTTGGCGCGGCCCTTGATCGGCTCCCAGGTGCGGTATTTGTGGCCGCTGGCCACCTTGACGACGATTTTCTCGGCCAGCAGCTGGTGGAACCAGTCCAGGTCCCGATCGGCCGGGAAATGCATGTAGCCGGCGCCCGGATCGGTCTTGATCAGGCGGTCGCGGACCACGTCCTTGGCCGCGTTCGTGCCGATGATGGTCGGTCGGAAGCTCTTCTTGGTCTTCCGGGTCGGGATCTTGGTCGGCCAGACCGGCTGGCGCTGGCCGTTCTTCTCGCTGGCGCCCTTCACGGCCCAGACCCGGCGGCCAAGGCGGGCCTTCGAGAACTGGTAGACCGCTTCGGTGTGGTGACCGCCCGAGTCGATGCAGGTGGCAGCGACCTCGAGGCCTCGGCCGCCGGCCAGGCGCCAGATTTCCTTGAGGTGGCCGTCGACGGCGGACTGCACGACCGGATCGTCGAAGGCGCCGGGAACGACCTGGTAGTCGAGCGACCAGGACTCCTCGTCCCTGCCCCACCCCACGACCTCGAGCTCGACGCGATAGTCCTGGACGTCGATGCCGACGGTGATCAGGCCCACGCCATCGGGGACCGGGTCGGGCCACACCTCGCGCCGGGACGCCAGTTTGTCGACGTCGATGTTCTTCCCGCTGACGTACTTGTAGGTCTCGCCCTGCTGGGTGTTCCACCAGACCTTCTTCAGGTCCTCGTCGTTCTTGGCCGCCAGCCACTTCTTGGCCTGGTTGCGCGGCGCGTCCTTGGGCCACGGCGAATAGAGCTTTCCGGCCTGGAAGCCGGCGTGTTCGTTGTCGACCGCCCAGGTCCCGCAGCAGCGACACTTGGCCCGGTAGACCGCGAAGCGGTTGGAAGACCACCAATCCCATACCTCACCGACCGGTTCGGCCAGGCCGTCCTGGGCCCAGGCGGCCTGGTAGGCCGCCAAGGGCTCCTGTCGTTCGCCGCAGCAGGTGAAGGGTCGCGTCTGGTGCCAGCGGATGGTCGCCAGGGCCCTGAGGCGTTGTCCTTCCTCCCAGGCCTTGTCGCAGGCCTCGCAGTAGACCTTGGCCGTCTTGGGCAGGTGCTCGCCTTCCGGCGTCTTCTCCCATCGGACGTGCTTGAAGAAATCCAGGAACTGACGGTGCGCGCAGTGCGGGCACTCCACCGAGGCCCGGCGCTGATCGGATTCGAGGTAGCTGGCCTCGATCCGGCTCTCGTCGGCGATCGTCGGCGAGCAGACCCGCACCGACAGCCAGTTGACGGCGGTGGCCATCCGCTCGTCGCCGATGGCGATACCGTCGCCCTCGCGGGTGATCGGGTATTTGTCGACCTCGTCGTAGAGGACGATGCGGACCGGCCGGCGGGCCAGGTTGTCCGGGCTGCCGGCCCCGGCCAGAGCTAGAAAGCCTCCGGGGAACGCCTTGTAGAGCAGCGTCTCGTCGGACGAGCGGGTCTTTCCCGTGCCGATCAGGTCCCTCAGGACCGGCGTGGCGCGGATAAACGGGGTGATCCGTTCCTTGGAGAACTGCTCGGCCGCGTCCTCCTTCGGCTGCACCAGCAACATCGGGCAGGGATCGAGGTGGACGTGGTAACCGACGATGTTCTCGATCGTGGCCGTCTTCAGCAGCTGGGTGGCCACCTGGGCGGTGATGATGTGGACGCCCGGTTCGGTGGGGGCCAGAAGCACGCCCCGGGCGATCTCCACCCGCGACGTCGACCATTTGCCCGAGCTGTTGCCCGCCTCCTTGGCGTGCTTGCGGTACTCATCCGCCCATTCGGGGATGCTGATGCGCGGCGGAGGCGTCCAGCCGCGCCTCCAGGCGCGTCCTAGGCGGTCAATCGCTGTCGTCGTCGAAGCTGGGTTCCGTTTCGCCGAACTCGACGATCTGCTGGTGGACATGCGCCGTGAGGGCCTCCACGACCATGTCCGGCTCCACGCCTAGATCCGCGGCGAGCAGCGGGCCCACGCGGGTCGGAAACGCCATCCAGATGTCGCGCATCGTCCGGGCTTGCTTGAAAAACTCTTTCTCGGCGGTCTCGAGCTCGACCAGCTGGCCGGACATCCGCCGCATCTCGAGAAGGCGTCGCGCCGCCAGGGCGTTTTCCTTGACCGTGGCCGCCACCACGATCGACGCGTACTTCCCGGCCAGCAGGTTCTCGATGAAGTCCTCGAGCGCGGCCTCGTCATCGATCTCGATCGCCGCCCTGGGCGCGACAACCAGGTTGTCGCCGGGATCAGGCTGGTTGTCGGTTGTCGGTTGTCGATCGACAACCGGCGCTGCGTCCTTGAAGCGGCCCAGGCCCGCATGCTCGAGCACGCGATCGCTGCGCTCGGTGTCGATCTTTCCCTCGCGCAAAGCCAAGTAGCCCTTGGCTTTCCACTTCCCGACGGCCTGTTTGCTGACGCCATGCAGCTCGGCGAATTCGGCGACCGATACGAGGCCCACGACAACCTCCGTCAACCGACAACCGACTTTCGCGATTCATAGCTGGGATTCACAAACGGCTCTGCCCGTCCGTATTGCACCGGGCCGGGGAAGGACCCGTGCGCCTGCACCCTTCCGACCTGCACCGAAGGAGTGTCAGGTCGGGCGCCGGGCCCGGCTCGCGGCGGCCCGTCGAGCCCTGCGGTTCGGCCGGGGTGCCAGGCCTTCGGCGACAATCGCCCCCTTGCCCCACCCGGCGATGTCGAACTCGATGCGGTCCTCGGCCAGGTCTACGCCCAAGACGATCGGCTCGTCGGGATAGAGGGGCGCCACCCTGCCCTGCGAAAGCCACTCCGTCCCAGGCCATGGTTTGCCATCGAACATCGCATGCCTCCAATGGCGGGTGCCGGGTTCCCACCGGCTGCGGGCTCTTCACCCTCTGGCGCAGTAACAGCCTGCGCCAGCTGACAGCGAACCGCCACGCTGCTGGCCTACTAGGGGCAGTCCGGCCTTCGACTATCGCGCCTTGACCATCAACCCACCCCGTTCGCTCGGGATCGTGGGCGCACGCTAGATCAGCGGATGGCCAGTAACTAGCCGCCCTACCCCTCAGGCTCGAAGGCCGTGAGCAGCCTTGAGAGTTGCCCACGCGAGCGCTGCAGCCATGCTGCAAACTCCATTACCGACGCCCCGGGTTCGGTCCAGGACGTCGGCCATCCCATAAGCAGTTCGTAGAACAGCGGGTTGGGCCTCAGGGCGGACAGCAAGTAGCCGTTCCCACCTTTGAAGCTCACCCGGACCGGGAGCGAAGAGCTCGGCCTGGCCGCAGACAGCGGGATCCCCATCGCCTGCAGGACCAGGAAGAGCATGGTCCACACCCGGGCTGACCAAGAGACCGGGAACTGCCCCCCGCTGTCCGGATCGATGTCCGCCGGCGCTACCAGCTTGATGGAGCTCCCCTGGACCATCAGGTCGGTCTGATAGCCGCTGTCCCTGGCCGTTGGCGTGGGCCAGGACGAAGAGCCGGCGACGCCGATGGCTAGCGCCCGCTTCTCGCGCCGTGAAGATGCCGACCTTTGACGTGAAGCCCAGGCCGCCAAGGTCTCCGACGACGTCGGCCAGTCCCAGATCGACGTGGCCTTCGACATTCTCGAGGAAGACCCACTCGGGTCGGACCTGGTCGATGATCCGAGCGATGGCAGGCCAGAGGTGGCGGGGGTCGTCGGATCCTCGCCGCCGGCCGGCCAGGCTGAACGGCTGGCAGGGATAGCCGGCAGCGATGAGATGAACGCGTCCACGCCAAGGGCGGCCGTCGAAGGCTCTAAGGTCACTCCAGACAGGCGCTTGACCCAGGGCTTGGTCCGCCATCCGTGCCACGAGAGTGGCCGCAGCGTGGCTTTCCCGCTCGACGAAACAAACAGTTCGATAGTTGGGCTCGGCGATATGGACGCCGAGGTCGAGGCCCGCGTAGCCGGCGCAGAGCGAGAGCCCCCGGAAATCATCGGGCTCGGGGACGAATTCGGAACGTAGAGCCACAAGGCGTGCTCCCTTCTGCCGGCGTGCCGGCGTTAGGGCTCAGAGGCCTCGGATTGTTGGTGGCGCCGCAGCGCCGGCATTTGATCTCGATCGACCCCGAGAGGGCCCGCCGATCGGCCTTGAACAGCAACGCCCCGCAGGGGTTGCAACGGATAGACTCCATGGATGGACTCAACGTGGAGATCCCCCGCCGGTCGGACCGGTGGCGGGATCAGAGGGGCTGCTAGCGCCCCAATGTGCGGGCTCCACTCCCGCGGCTCAGGGCGATGCGAACGCCCTGGCCCCCGCCAACAATGCGGCGGGGGTATCTCGATGTGGAAGGTCAGGGAATCTGGCAAGGTGCCCCGCATGGAGGCCTCACCCATGTCCCAGCTCCAAGACTTCGCCCAGGCGGCCGCCGAAGCGACCAAGGCGCCCTTCCCGATCGTCCTGCTCCTGACCATCGAAGGCGTCGATGTCATGGCCAGAAGCGGAGACGAGGAGCTCAACCGCCTCTGCACCTGGTCCGAACTCGACGGCGCCGCTCCGATGCACCTGACGCATGTCGTCAAGGAGGTCATCGAGACCGTGAGACGAGAACGGGAGGACGCCATCGAGGAGGCCTCCGGCGCCCGGCCCATCCGGCCCCCACGGCGCCTGCCCTAGCCCGTGATGATCAGCTCCTTGGCCGCTGTGGCGCCGCCGCTGACCGTGTAGGTCACGTCGGCGCCCTCCATTTCGAAGGCGGCGAAGAGCTCGCGGACCTCGGGCCGATCATTGATCGACAGGATGAACCGGCCCTTCAGGCCAGCCAGGACCTCCGCCATCTCGATGAACTCGTCCCGGCTGAACATGTCGGGCCCGTAGTCGCCCTCGCAGCCGTAGTACGGCGGGTCGAGGTAGAAGAGGGTCTCCGGGGTGTCGTAGCGCTCGACGAAGGCCCGCCAGCGAAGCCGCTCGATCGTGACCCCCGCCATGCGCTCGTGCAGCTGCTCGAGCTCGCCCTGCAGGCGGGTCACGTCGATCCGCCCTGGGCGATGGCGGCTAACCCCGAAATTGCGTCCTGCGACCTTCCCGCCGAAGGCCGCTCGCTGCAGGTAGA
Organism: Caulobacter sp. 05L422; assembly: GCF_056397765.1. NCBI lineage: Bacteria > Pseudomonadati > Pseudomonadota > Alphaproteobacteria > Caulobacterales > Caulobacteraceae > Caulobacter > Caulobacter sp. 05L422. The sequence goes on from NZ_JBFTOB010000012.1 coordinate 91,180, forward strand.
GGAACCGGGCCGCTCGCTGCAGGTCGGTCAGCGTCTCGGGATCGACGGCGACCAGACGCTCGAATTCGGCCCGGGTGGTGATCTGGAATCGGAGCATGTCCAGGAAGGCCACGAAGTGCACCTGCAGGATCCGGTAGAAGTTGGAGACGTCGCGGCTCCAGTCGTTGATGACCTCGGCCTGGGGCCTGGCCGCGCGGCGCAGGAAGACACCGCCCATGCCGACGAACACCTCGGCGTAGGTCCGGTGGGGGATCGTTTCGATCAGGGCAGTCAGACGGCGGGACAGATTGCGTTTGCCGCCGATGTAAGGGGCGACCGGGCGCACGGGCGCGACCGGCCTCAAGGGGCTCGACTCCATGTGGGACTCAACTTCGGATGGCCCCGCCGGTCGGACCGGTGGCGGGGCGGAAGGGGCGTGCACCCCTGGACGTGCGAGGTGCGAGCCTCGCGGCTCAGGGCGTGACAGCGCCCTGGCCCCCGTCGCATTAACGGGGAGATCAAATGGACATCGCCAGCGGACTAGTTGCCCTCGGGCAAGTCGCGAGCGTCATGAAGACCGTGGTCGAGGTCGATAAAGCATTCGACGATGCCAAGTTCAAAGCTCAGATGGCCGACGCGCTTGTTGCGGTAGCGGACGCGAAGAACGCGCTGCTCGATGCACGTGAAGAGCTTCGAAAGAAGGATGAAGAGATCGCCCGCTTGGCAAAACAGTTCGCATTCAGAGAGGAGCTGGTCGAGGTCAAAGGGATGAAGTATCGCAAGAACATTGAGACCGGGGGACCTCAGGGGCTGCCGTTCTGCTCGCGCTGCGAGGAAGTTGACGGACGCTACCTTCAACTAGCCAGGACGATGCCAGCGAGGAACATGGCCTGCCCACACTGCAAAGCCATGTGGATAGGGCTTCCTGAGTTCAACTAAGCGGTCGCCAGATCCAGGCGCACGTTCTGCCACTCGTCCTCAGACTTGACCCTCTTGGCCAGGCGGACGTAGCGCTTGGTTCCGACGACCCGGATGCTGTCGCGGATGGCGTCCATGCCGCGCAGCCACTTCTCGTCGGCGATGTTCAGCGCCAGCAGCGACAACAGGGCGCCGCGGTTGATCTGGCCCGCCTTGTCGACGCGGAATGCGTTCTCGACGATTGCGACCAACTCGGCCCGGCTGGTGCTGGCCCAGTCGTGCACGCACTCCATGACCAGGTCCTTGGCGACCTTCAGCTCCTCACCAAAGGCGATCTGGTCGGCGACCTGGACGAGGATCCGCATCCTGCCGTCGTAGGTCGCCAGGGTCTGGTTACCCTTCTCGCCGCGCGGCTTCTGCTCGTACTTCTCCCAGACCAGGTCGTTGAAGGCGTCGACCGCCGAGAACATATCAACCTTCAGCTGGGCGAGCACGGCGGCGGCCGCCTCGGCCTTGGCCATCAAGTCGCGCACCAGCTGGTCCTCCAGCTTGGCCTTGTCCTTGACCATCGAGATCGGATCCAGGCCGCCTTTGGCGTTGCGCATGTACTCGAGGCCGTTGACGATCTCGACGCCCGGCGGAAGCACAACCGGCTTCTGCAGCTTGGTGGTCTCAGCGTCGGACATTCGGCGCCCTCCAGGTCGTCAGGTCTTTCCGGGGCCCATCGCCCCGCAGGCGCTTGGCCATCTTCCGAAGCCGTACGGCGACGTCGTTCTTGATCTCGTGGAACCGCTCAGGCTTGCCGAACAGCATGGCCAGCTTGTTGACTTCGTCGGCCAGGGCGTCGGCTTCGGCCGCTTCGTCCTGGACGCTCACCGGAAGATCCTCACGAGCAGCAGCTGAAGGCGAAAGCACCAGGTGGATGGGAGACCCATCCAATGGAGCAGGTTCAGCGGCCCGACGATCGGGTTGAATTCGGAGTCCTGGGCCCGGAGCTCGCGCCGATCGAAGCCAAGAGCGCACATGCGGGCCAGTTGGTCGTCGTTCGCGGCCTCCTCGAGGGCGAGAAGCTCCGCCAGGTCGGCGTCGCCGACCGGCTTCACAGGCCCGCCCTGCCGGCGGCGTTCTTGCGGAAGCGCTCGGCCTCCTCGATGTAGCCCATGGTGGTCTGGACGTTCTTGTGTCGGGCATGCCGCATGAGGACGTCTCCCGCCGCGCCGCCGCGTGCGGCGCTGGTGATCAGGCCGCGGCGAAGGCTGTGGCCCGCGAACTGAGAAGCGCTGAAGCCGGCGCGTTCGACGGCGCGCTTGACGATGCGAACCATCGCCTTCTCGCCGATCGCGGCGCCGGCGATGTTCCCGTGCTTGTCAATGTGCCGCCAGATGCGGCCGGTGCGGATGTTCGCGGTCTCCAGCCACGCCTGCAGCGCGGCCACCGGACACACGGATTTGCCGAACGGGATCGCCACGACGGCGCCCTTCCCTTCCTGGTCGCCCTTGGCGCGGCCCAGGTGAATTTCCATGCCGTCGCTCACGAAGACCACCAGGTGCTCGTCGACGCCGGCCGTGCCGATCGCCAGCGCCGCCAGCTCGCCACGCCGCAATGCGCCGGCGAAACCCGCCAGGATCAGCGCCCGATCGCGAACGCCGGCGGCGCCAGGCGGCAGGCGTTTGAGCACCTTCTTCAGATCGTCGGTCTGCAGCGCGCGCTTCTTGCGCGGCGGCCGCCCCAGTGTTCGGCGAATTCCGGCCCAGACGCGGTCGAGATCCGGATGCTCCGGTGCGACCTCTCCCGATTCTGTGTGACTCCACCGAATGGCGGCCAGGTGCTTCGCCAGCGTCGACGTCGCGAGCTTGGGCGCGCGAGCGGTCAGATACAGGGCGACGTGGGCCGGATCCGCCGGGAGCGGGCAAACGTCGACGCTGGCGCACCAGGCTCGCCATTCCCGCAGAGCGCTCTCGTACGCGCGCCGGGTGCTCGGCGACGTCGCCGCCTGGGCGAAGTCGCGAAGGGGTTCGGCAAGGCTGGCGAACTTGACGCAGCCAGACGCCGCGACCGTCGCGATCGCGTTATCTGGCATGCGAATCCTGTGTTTCTCAGGGTCCGAGAAGTGTAATTCTTGGACGCTGGACGGCGGCTCGTTGGCGAACACGGCGCCCGCCTATGGGAGGCCCGATGCCGCGCTACCTGAAGAGCATTACAGCGATTGGTTGGGACCTAGACGGCCTGAAGGCCGAGGTGACCTGGCTCGAACCGACCAGCAGGGAGGAGAGGATCCCGCTCGTGGGCGGCGGCTTTGACGTAATCGACGTGCCGGACACCCGCGCCACGACCGTAACGCAGACCTTCACGGACGAGGCGCACCTAAGGGACTACGCTCGGCGGCACGACCTTGACTAGGGCGATCGGGGAGAGGTTAGCAACCCGAAGGTGATGTCGGGATCGTCCAGAGCGGCGGCGAAAGCACTCGACATTCGGCGCGCGTCGGAGATGTCCACGGTGACCGACAGCGAATGCAACACGTCCAACAAGGTGAGCGTCACCTTGCCATCCGCGTGAACACACCAATGCAGTCCGACGTTCTCCGGCATTGACCGTCTCGCTTCGGTGGGTCGGGAGGGAGTCGAACCCCCGGTCCCCCTTCTCGGCCACGCGCGGCTCCAAGGGACTGTGCGCGCCAGAGGGTTTAAACCGCTCACCCACCGACGCCGCGATTTATGCATGGAAATGCATAAATATGCATAGCCCCGGCGCCTGGAGATCGACCATGCTCAGCAAGGACAGCGACTACCTGGAGGGTCTGGACCAGGACGACCTGGTGCGGATCATCTACACCCTGCTCCGGCGCGCCGGCGGGTCGGCCACGATCGAGCTCGACGAACAGCGCCAGCTCGACGAGGTTCCGGTGTACTTCACGGTCCACCGAGGCCTCGACAGAGCGTTGACGTTCGAAGCGGTCCGCGACCCGGTGATCAGCGCGCCGGCGACGGAGCCCGGCACCCGCGAAGCTCGAAAGACCCTGCAGCGGCCACCGCCACCGCCGCCGCCCAGAGGTTAGGCGGCGTCCGACTTGGGCCCGAACCTGATGAAGAACGGCGCGGCGTAGAAATAGCCCGGCGCTGCGAGCTTCAGCGTTCCCGCGTTCAACAGCTCCACGAAACGTTGCTTCTGATCTTCGCTCAGATGCTCGAAGTAGAACTTCTCGGTGTTCGTCGCCGTCTGGGCGCTGATCAGGATGGCCTCGCCGTTGGCGATGGCGCGGTCGGCGCTTTCCTTCATCCAGGTACGCTCGATCAGCGCGCGGTGCTCCTCGGACGCGGTGACCCAGCCGCCGCCGCTGCGGACGGCGCCCATGCCGCTGACGACCGGCTGGCCGACATCACCACGCGGCAGGTCGACATAGACCTTGTAGCTCTTGTCGGTCGGGGTCAGCTGCAGGCCGGCCTCGGCCGCGGCCATGAACGCGTCGGGGTGCAGGCTGCCGCAGTAGGAGCACGTCTCCTTGCCGTGCCCGTCGCGATCGTCGACGCGCCAGGTCGCGACATGCGAGACCTGGAACGGCAGGACGGCCCCGCGCTGTTGCGGGCAGATCGATGCGGCGTCCGTCATGGGCGTGCTCCGGGTGGGGGTCCGCAGGCCGTGCGTCAGGCGGCTTAGGCGGTTTCGCGAACGCTGCCGGACAGCACGCGATGACCGCGCTGCATCACTGGCCCGATATCGCCGCCGCTGCGGATGGTGGGTGACTCATCCTGAGTCAGATGAAGGCCGACTTGGTCGGCGAAGTGGGTATGGCGCCCGCTTGGATGGGCATGGCGCCCATCCTCAGCCGGCGATCCAGATCCGACGGAAGGTCACATCGTCGAGCGAGCAGCGCAGGCGCTCGAATTCATCGTCGCCGCGGCGACGGTGCTCGAGCAGCTCGGCGCAGTTTTCGAGCTCGCAGACGCCGCACGGCACGCCCAGGGCGCGCTTGGCGGCGATCAGGTCGGCGACCGGCGTCACGCGCTGGATCAGCCGGCCCGGCTCTGCGGCCGCGTCGGCGGCGAGACCGGACCCGGCTGGAGCGGGGCGCCGGCCGGCCACGGGCGAGGTGTGAATTCAGCGACCGTCTGCCGGTCGCGCACGTCACAGTCAGCCGCGATCGCGCGCAGCTTCTGCAGCACATTGGGCGTCATGACGATGTCCAGAAATGCGAAAGCCCCGGCCGGTGGGCGCGGGGCGATCGGGGAACCGATGATGCTGCGGGTGGCGCAGCTCGGCATCTGAAGCAATGTGAACCACTTTCTGGTCCAACTTTCAAGTCCACCAGCTGGCGACGTCGCCGAAGTGGTCGTCCAGGAGGTCCAGGGCGATCCTCAGCGACGTCTCGATTTCCTCGGCCTCGCGGCGCACCTCGGTGATCTCCTGCGGCGTCAGGCCCCGCCCGCAGACCAGGTCGCAGGCCAGGATCAAGCCCGTGTGGAAGCCCAGGGCGCCCCGCGCGGCCGCCAAGAGCTCGCGCGCCTCGACGATGATCGCCGAATAGTCGTTCAGCATCAGCGCGCCGCCCGTGCCCCGCACCCGGTCCAGGTCGCCGAGCGCCGAAGGGATGGCCACGCCGTTCGAGATCGTCGACACGCGGTAGAGTCGGCCATAGGCCTCGCCGCGGGCGGCCTGCCGGCGATTGATCTTGCCCTTGCTGCCCAGGCTCTGCAGCCCGGTCTGCCGGCGAACATAGGAACCGGTTTTGATTAGGCGCCGGGGCTCGAGGTCGGACGCGGGCCGGGCGGAGGCGGAGGCCCGGGCGTTGGCCTTCCGATTTCGTTTCCGCTCAGCCACAGACGCCATGAGAACACCCCTAGAACATCGCTCAACCTAAGCCATGCGGTGGAATGTCGCAATTTCCGGTGAAGCCTAGCGCAGCCGGGCCGGCAGGCCGGGCAGGAGCGCGGCCGGCGCGACCTCGAGCGCCAGGGCTAGGAAGTGCAGCGTCTCGCGCGACGCCGACTTCTTGCCGTCCTCGAGCTCGGAGAGGTAGCCCTGGCCGATCGCGCCGGCGGCGGCCAGCTTGACCTGCGTCATGCCGCGATAGCGGCGCCACGCGCGCAGCGGGCTGTCACCGCCCGCGATCATCGCCGCCACCTGGTCAGGCCGGCGCCGAGGGTCCGCCGCGCGATAGGCCAGCAGCTCGTCGTACTCGGCCCGGGTGATCACGATCTGGTCGTCTGAAATATCGCTCATGGCGATATGTTGCCCGCCGCCGGCCCGCGCGCAAGACAATATCGCTGACAGCGATACGTCGCCGGCAGGCGATCGACGACCTGGTGAGCCGCGCCCTGGGCGCTTGGCGAACCCGGGGCGAACCCCAGGTTCGCGCAGGCGACAATCGAGTGCTCTTCCCCGAAGAGCCATCCGGTGGTTCCGCCGCCGGGGTGCGTCCGGACCTGACGCCCCGGCCTGTCAGGAAGGCCATGCCGGCCCCCGCCGGGACGAAGCGCGCGCCGAAGGCGGTCGCGCTGAGGACACGGGGGCTCGGCCCGGGCGGCTGAGTGCAGCGCCTGCGGTTCTTGGCTCCGTGTCGGGGTTCTGTTGCGGGTCTGAATAATGTTGTCGGCCGGCAGGCCGACGCCTTTTCCCTTCTTCTGTATAGACGCCAGTCCGGGATTCTCGACCCCGGGGGAAATCACGTTATGACGAGTCCGTGGCCGCCTGGCCGGCGGCCCCAGCCTGGACGGCCGGCGCTTTTGCGAGGGCCTTCAGGACGGAGGGGGGGTCGCCGCCCCTGCCCTTCCATCGATCTTCCAGCTCCGCCTTTCGGCAACGCTCGGTGAAGTCGGCGCGGGCCCGGCGATCGGCCTCGGCGGCCTCGTCCTCCCTGGGCGCGCGCTTGCCCCGCCACTTGTCGATCAGCGCCGCGGCCGCGTTGGGCAAGGCCATGTAGTAGAAGTTGCTGGTCTGCTCGACCTGGGGCCCGCGCAGCCCCTTCTTGCCCGTCTCGACATAGCGCCGGTCCCAGGTCAGGAACCCGGCCTTCTTCAGGCGCTTGAGCCCCTCGACGACGGATCGCACCGTGCAGCCGACGAGCTCGGCGATGTGGGCCAGCGTCGGATAGACCTGGCCGCGCATCTTGGCGGCGAAGGCGAGCAGCTGGCCGAGGATCTCGCGATCATGGCGCGAGAACATCCAGCTGTCCTTGTCGCCGTCCTTGGCCTTGGCGCCCCAACGCTGCTGGGCGCGGCGCCGCTCGACGGCGAGCTTGTCGAACGCGTCCAGGCGCAGGCGCCGCTGGGTCCAGGTGACCGGTACGGGGCGTTCCCCGCCTTCAGGCACGCTCCCGCGCCGAACAGGCGAACCTGTGCGGCGGTGGGCGGGCTCGCGGCGCTTGGCCTTGACCTGGTCGCGATGCGGCCGAAGGTCGATCTCCACGACGGCGTCGGTCATGGCCGCCCCCGCTCGATCGCGGCCTCGGCCGATCGGATCTGGTCCTTGATCTTGGCGAGCAGGGCCAGCAGCTGGCGCTTCTCGACACGGGTGACCACGTCGTCCGCCACGGCTGAGCGGGCATAGGCCTGGAGGCTGGCGGAGATCTCGGTCAGGGACGACGTCTCGTCGACCAGCCGGCCGGGCTCGACGGCCGACGGTCGGTTCTCGACCAGGCCCCGGCTGTAGATCGGATCGCCGCAGTACTCCTCCAGGTCGGCGATGATGTCGGCCGGCATGTAGGCGTCGCCGGTCTCATCCTCGAACTCATAGAGCCGGGAACGTTCTAGGCGGCACAGGGCCGCTGCCTTTCGCGCACCTCCGCAGGCCCGGATCAAGTCGCGGGCGAGCTGAGCGTGCTGCGCATTGCTCATGGCGTGCACAGGTGGACTCTCGTCAAAAGAGTCCGGCAGACGACTCCCCCCGTCCACGCGCACAGTGACGCTCTCGAAAACGACGCGCGGAAAGCCGTGCTTCGGGCGCAAAGGGGCTCGTCCGCTTCCACAGGTGTGGCGCGGCTGGGCGCTGTGCGACCGGCAATAGGCTTCTCGCGCGCTGCCTCAGGAGCGGCGCGTGAACGGAAGGACCGTTGACGGAATCTATGGGGATGAAGCGAAGGGCGACGCCGCCCCGCCACTCAGGTCAGGCGACCTGGGCGACGGCGGCGTCGGGCGTGCGCCCCCCGCGGATGTGATTTGGGATCGTGCGGCCCTGTCGCTCACGGTCCAGGGCCAGGCGCGCCAAGAGGCGGCGGCGAAGGTTCGGCAACCGCCGGTCGGACGGGCGGCGCGAGAGCGGTCCGTGCGCTTGAGCACGAATCGGGAACAGTTCAGAACGAAGATGATCGGGCGTCGGGACGGGGCTCAGCGCGTAGCGTTTCCGCCCCATGCGCTATGTCCCTGCCGCGGGCGCTTGACCGCCGAGCTGGGCCTCGAAGCAGGCCTGCGCCAACGCCATACGGTCGGGCGTGGAGGCCTTCGCTCGTTCACGACGCAGTTCCTCGGCCAGCTTGCCGGTGCGCAGCTCTTGCAGGATCTGCTCGCGGATGAACTCGCGCTGGACCGCCCGGTCGGACTCCAGGGCCTCGGCGATCATGCGCTCGGCCTCGCGACGCTGGGCGGCGCTGAACCACGTGACCCTCCGGCCGGGCGCGAAGGTGCTCATGCCGCCCGCCCAGTGGCGATCCGGCCGGCCCGTGTGACGCAGGGGCCGGCCGGTGCCTGGCCGACACGGATGCTCGTCACGCGGCGGCAAGGGGGATTCAATCTGAAGGAGTTTGACGCGCAACCGAAGGTTGGCAGACTGTTGCCAAGCTTGGCGGTGGGGCTCATCCGAGAGAGCAGTGGTTCTCGGGGAGTAGAGTTTTGGACTGTACAGGCGCGGCGTCGAGCAGCGGGAATGCTGAACAAGACGCGATTACCCACGAACTCATGGCCCTCAACAGCATCGTGGCCGAATTTGGAAAGATCATCGATCAGCTCGCACCCGGCGAACTTGATCGATCTCTTCAGATCACGCGGCTGCGGCTCCAACAAATCGAAGCTGGTCGGACCGAACGGCGGGATCCAAGCGAGGACCTGGTGTTGCGCTTCAGGATCGCCCTGCTCGAAAGGGCGCTCGGCCGAACGCCCACCCAGGCGGCCTAGATCGGGCGCGCGGCGGGCGGTCATTGCGTGCTCGCCGGCTTGGCGGCTCGACCGGCGAGCCGATCGGCGAAGCCCTTCAGCAGGGCGGCGTCATCAGGCTCGACCAACGAGAGCGCCGGGACCTTTCCGGCCGATCGCGCTTCGATCTTCAGGGCCAAACGCAGGCCGCAGGTCTCTCGGCCGCGCTCGATGGCGCTCAGGTAGCCCTTCGACCGGAGTCCGAGCTCCTGCGCGAACGCGTGTTGCGTCAGTCCTTGCGACTCTCGAAAGGCGGCCAGTTCCATGAGAAGGCATGGTTTGGATATTTCAAACTTCGAGTCAAGGGCCGGGGTTTGGTTTTCCCCTCCCGACGCAGCAACGGCCGAGGCGCATCATCTGTGGATGACCCACACGACCGGCGACTGGTACCTGAAGGAGTGGCTGAGCGAGGCCGGCAAGATCCAGGCGTCGCTTGTCAACGAGCTGGGCTGGGACAAGGCCCGGGCCAACTTCATGTACCACGGCAAACAGTCCTATAAGCGGGATGACATCCGCCAGGTCGCCGAATGGCTGGGCATCGAGCCTTACGAGCTGCTGATGCCCCCGGAGAAGGCCATGGCGGTCCGGCGCCTGGTCGCCACCGCCGAGGCCATCGTGGCCGACAACAGCGCCTCTGATCGCTTCCTGCCCAAGCCCGGCCCGATAGCTCCGTCGCGGCGCACGGGCACCCACGGCTAGGCTCTAGCCAGGCCGCGGCGAGAATCATCCGGACCGACGAGAGCCTCTTCACGCCCGTCCTGGGAGGACCTGCGGCAAAAAGGTTCGGAATTTTCAAACTGGCCGCTTGACAGGAAGTTTGATTTCCCCAAACCTTGCGCTGTCCACCGGGTCAGCGCGTACCGCATTCCCCCCGAGATGCGGAGATGACCCTCTCATCGGCAGGCCCGGTGGACATCCTCTCACCAGGAGTCTGCCGTGGCCGACGGATCCGGGACTGCCCACGCCGATGTTCTCAACCAGACGGCGCAGAGCCAGCTGAAAAGCATCATCGACCGCGTGGAGCGGCTCGAGGTCGAGAAGGCCGAGATCTCCGAGCAGATCAAGGACGTCTACCTCGAGGCCAAGGGCAACGGCTTCGACGTCAAGATCCTGAGGAAGGTCGTTCGCCTCCGCAAGACCGACCGCGCCAAGCGCCAGGAAGAGGACGCGATCCTCGACCTCTACCTGTCGGCCATCGGTGAAATCTGATGACCGAGCCGGATCCCGTCGATCTCGAGCTGGCGCATCGCTTCGCCGCCTGGCTGGCGCGCGACCCCGCCACCTTGCATCCGCACCGTAAACTCCTTCGCGCCATGGCGCGCCTCGGCGCGCTGACCCGCGAGACCGCCCGTGCCTGCCGCGCCATCGACGGCGCCAGCTCCAGCGCACTGCGCTCCTGCATGGCCCAGGGCCTTGTCCGGGCCCGCGTCGCCGGCGACGGCTGCTTTCGCTACTGGCTCACCGACGCCGGCGTCGAGGCGGCGCAATGAACGCGCCGCTCCCCAAGCCCGACCAGTACGTCCAGGTCACCGGCTCGCCGCACCTGCAGGCGGTGGAGAAGTTCGGCCGTTCGGCCCTGGACGCCACCAGCTGGCCGTTGCCGATCGAGCTGGTGCTCGCCCTGCCCACGTCCTCGACGATCGCCGCCTGGGCCGAGACGCGGATGCTGCGGGGGGAGCGCCCCCTGCCCCTGGCCCAGACCTTCTGGCGCCATGGCCGCCTGTTCACCACCGTCGAGTTCGCCGGCGGCGGACCCGGCCTGTTCTTCGCCCTCGATGTCTGGGCCCGGAGCAAGCCATGAGCCGCGTCGCCCATTTCGCTCTGTCGCTCGCTTCGGTTGCCGGCGCTTGCTGGCTGGTGATCGTCGCGGCCGCCGTCCTGACCGGAGGCCCCCTTTGACCGCCGTCCTTCGTCACAGCCGCCGTAGCGCCGACGCCTGGATCCTGAAGATCCATCCGAACGACGGTCGCTACATGGAAGAGTTCAAGGTCTCCACGCCCGAGCTGCGTCGCTTCGCTTGGGCTCTCCTGGCCGACCTGGATCCCGAGGAGGCCCGGGCGGCCGCCGACGAGGAGGGCCTCGACCTCGCGCACCTGACCCAGCCCCTTCACCCGGTCAAGGGGCGACCGGTGGGCGCTGAGCGGACTGAACAACGTGTCGGCGCCGTGCCCAAGCCCGGCACCAAGAAGTACCGGGTCCTGACCCTGCTGGCGGAAGGCCTCCACACCAGCGCTGCCATCAAGGCTAGAGCGCCGGAGATCAAGAACCTGGAAGCCCTGCTCTGGGAGATGCGTCAGGGCGGCCTTGTCCGTCGCATCAACGAGCAGCACGCGATCCCGGCGCTGCACGACCTCACCCCCGCCGGCCGGGCTGTCGCGCCGGCGGTAGTCGCCACCTCGGAGGCCGCATGAACCCCGCGCCCTTCCAGCCCCCGCCTGGCGCGCGCCTCGCGCGGCGCTCATCCCGGCGCATCTGGCGGACCCTCGCCCGCCATGCCCGCGACATCCTCCTGGCCGTGGCCGCCCTCGCCTTTTTCGCTGCCGCGCCGTGGCTCGAGGAGCACGCGGCCCTGCTGATCACGTCCCTGCTGCGATGAGCCGGCGCACCGACATTCCCGGCGCCGTGCCGACCTGCGTCAAGTTGCTGATCGGCGGCGTGGCGTGGGTGCTGATCATCGCAGGAATCTGGGCCCATTTCCTGGGGGTCTTCCGATGAAACCCCACGATCTGGACAGCATGGTGCTCACCCACGCCGAGCGGCGTCTGGAGCTGACGACCAGTCGGGGCTTGCAGAGCACCATGCGGCTCAACGGCGACTCCGCCGCCCTGGTGACCGAGCTGCTGCGCCTTGCCGTCCTGGGCGCCGAGGTCGAAGCGGCCGTCGGCGCCAATCCCCGCATGCGGGTCAACACCGCAGCGTCCTGCGCCGCCATCCGGTGGCGCGCGATCAACGAGAGAGCGGGCTGATGCTCAGCACCCTCCACCACAACCTTCTCTGCCTGGCGGTCATCGTCGTTGGTTTCGGCCAGGCCGCCCTCATCGCTGTCCAAGGGAGCTAACCATGTCCAAGTCCAAACTCGCCGTCGTCCCCTCCGCCGCCCGCACGCCGGCCGCGGTCGACCTGCACGTCGGCGCTCGGATCCGCGTCCTTCGTAAGATGCAGAACGTCAGCCAGGAAAAGCTGGCCGACGCGCTCAACCTGACCTTCCAGCAGGTCCAGAAATACGAGCGTGGCGCGAACCGCGTCAGTGCTTCGAAACTCTACGACATCGCCGTCTACCTGCGCGTCAAGCCGGGCTACTTCTTCGAGGGCCTGGCCGAGGTCGCCGACGATGGTCGCCCGACCAGCGATCCCATCCAGCAGTTGGCCATGGCACCGGGCGGCGTCGAACTGGCCCAGGCCTACCTGGCCTGTGACTCCGTCCGCCGGCGCTCGATCGAGAACGTCGCCCTGGTGGTGAAGGACACCATGGGGTTTGACCCCGCCGACCAGCTCGTGGCGGCCTAGCCGTGGGAGACCTCGTCCGCATGACCCCGCCGGCGACGGCGGAAGCGTTGGAAGCGCCTGAAGCGGCCCATGCCATGAGCGTCGTCGTCGACAGCTGCGGCTTCCTCCTGGTCCGCCTCCACGATGAAGCCGGCAAGATTTACGCGCAGGCGTCGATCCCCCCGGCGACGGTGCCTAGCTTGGTCGATCAGGTGGCGATTTGCGCGAACGCCAGCGCGGCCCTGCAGGCCAGCGCCTGCGGGGCGGTGCACTGATGTCTGCCGCCGTCGCCTTGGCCGTGTCGCCTCCGCATCAGGCCGTTCGCCTCGAGATCGGTGCGGGCCCGGGCGGAGCGACCACGATGATCGACCTGGAGAAGCTGCTGGCCGGCCGGCTGCTGATCCAGGGCTCCTCGGGCGCGGGCAAGAGCCGCACGCTTCGTCGCCTGGTCGAGGAGGCGTTTGAATACGTCACCGTCATCCTGGTCGACCCTGAAGGTGAATTCGGCAATCTCGCCACGCACATCGGTGCGACGACTCTGATCGCTACAGATCTCGCAGCCGAAGGTCTGACGGCGGCGGCGGTGCGGGCGCGCAAGCATCGCCTCCCCCTGCACCTGGACCTCTCCGGCCTGCCACCGGACGAGCGGATCATCAAGGCTGCGGCCTTCTTCGCCGGGCTAGTGGGCTGTCCGCGCGAGGACTGGAGCAATACGGTCCTGGTCGCGGTCGACGAAGCCCATCTGTTGGCTCCGCACATGGCCGCCTCGGCCCGTGATCGCGAAACCCGCCAGTTGGGTGTCGCGGCCATGGTCGACCTATGCTCCTTGGGCCGAAAGCGCGGCATCGTCTCGGTGATCGCCACCCAACGCCTGGCCAAGATGTCGCCGTCGGTGACCTCCGAGCTTCACAATTCCATGATCGGCCTGACGGTGTTCGATCGCGATCTGGCGCGAGCGGCCGACCGACTGGGATTCGCCTCGGACCAGGCCGCGCGCCTGCGCCAACTAGACCCTGGCGAATTCTACTGCATCGGCCCGGCGCTTTGCGTGCGTCCCCTGATGACCAAGGTTCTGCCGCCGATCACCGAACACCTCGGCGCGACGCCCGAACTGGTCGGCCCGGCATTCGCGTCGCCACAGGAGTCGGCCGACCTGCTGCAACTAGACGCCCTTCGGGAGACCGGCGCGGCCAGGTCCAGCGCGGCCGGTCACCGTGGCGGCCGCGCGCTGGAAGCATTCCTGATGGACCCGATCGCCGGGCCAAGCGTCCGGATCGTCGAGGCGTTGCGCGCCATCTCCCCCAACGCCACCACGGCAGTCAACCTAGGCCAGCACCTCTCCCTGGAGGGCGACCAAGTCGACCGCGCTCTGGATCTCCTCGGAAGTCTTGGAGCGGTGGACACCATGCCACGTGGGGAACAGCGCATAGCGCGACTGTCGGCGAAGCTGCGTCAGCGTGCTTCGGACGTTCAGATCGTGGGGCTTGCGTGATGGCCGTCGCGTTCGATCTGGCCGCCGACGTCGTCGAGCTGGCCCCCTATGTGCCGCCGTCGGTGCCAGCCGCGCCGTTGCGTGAAGTCGCCTTTCGGCACAATGCGTGGCTGGCCGACGAGATAGCGCTGCTGCGGTCCATGTTCGATGAGGACCGCTCGATCGAGGAGATAGCCGCCGCCCTGGGGCGAGGCCGCGCCGGCGTCTCCACCAAGTTCTATGAGCTGGGGTTGCGCCGCAACTCGTCGCGCCCGTGGACTGAGCTTGACGACGCGGAACTGATCAAGCGCTACGGCATGGAGTCTTCCTCCCAGATCGCCCAGGATCTCGGCCGAAGCAGCGGCGCGGTCTATTTCCGCGCCTTCAGGCTCGGCCTGAGCGAAGCGGCGTCGCCGCCATACACGGAGTGGGAACTCGCCCAGGTCCGCGCGGGCTACAGCGCAGGGGTGCCAGTCTTCCAGGTGGCACAGCTGATCGGCCGAACGCTTTCTTCGGTCAACTCGATGGCCTGCCACCTGAAGATCCCACATGCGAGCGCGCCCGACTTCTGGTCGCTCGAGGAGACGAGCCGGGCGCTTAGCCTGGCGAGCGAAGGGCACCGTTACCTCGCGATCATCGAGATGCTGGTTGAGGAAGGCTTCCCCCGGCGCAGCAAGGCCGGTCTCGGGCCGAAGCTCAAGGCCATGGGATACGGTCGGGGTTGGGGGCGTAGCTGGACATCCGAAGAGGATGATCTGCTCAGGGCGGCTTACGCCAATGGGGCCAGCCTGACGCCGCTCACGGACCGCCTCGGCCGCGGGATCTACTCCATCCGATGGAGAGCTGGTGAGCTCGGCTTGCGGGGAACACATGTCAGCAAAGCGGGCTGGCGCACCGAGCCGGTGTGGACGGAAGCTGAAAGGGGAATCGTGCGGGCCAACTACGGCAAGATCCCGAACAAGGACCTGGCCAAACGCCTCAATCGCTCGCTCAGGGCGGTCTACACGCTCGCGCACCACCTGGGTCTAGAGTTCGGCAACAGGCAGCCCTACTCCGCCGACGAGGACCTGGCGCTTCGCATCGCCTGGAAGCATGACCTAACGATCAGCCAGACCGCAGCGGCCATAGGTCGTGCAGACGCCGCCGTCTTCAAGCGAATGCAGAAGCTTGGATTGTCCTGGTCGTCGCCGGCGCGTCCTCGTCTCCCCGTGGCGTTCGAGGGCAAGCCGACGCTGCAGCAGATCCTGACGTTGGATCGCACCGACCTCCCCCCGGTCAATGACCTCACCCCCAAGCGCCGACGCGGCCGACCGAAAACCGCGCGTGCGCCGGCGCAGCCGCTAGGAGCCCAATCGTGAGCTGCATTTCCCGAACCCGCGGCCATCCGCTCACCGCCAATCAGCGGGCCCAGCTGTTGGGCCTGCTGCGCGCCGGCGCTGTCTCGCGCGAGACCGGCAAGCCGATCGCCGATGTCCCGATGATCCAGTTCACCGGTGAAACGGACGGGATGTGGCCGGGCAACCCCCTGGTGATCGGCGCGCTGCGCGATCGCGGCCTGGCGGATAGTCGGTCAGTCCGTGGGCAGGGCAGGTCCTGGACGGAGTACTGGCTGCTCGACGCCGGCGCCGCTGTCGCGCGTGACATCGAGAGCGCCCTTCGACCGGAGGGTGCGAATGCCTGAGGTCCGCAGCGCAACGGCGCCGGTCATCGACCCGCGCCGCATCCCGATCTGGGTGATCTACGACCACCCCACCGACTTTCCGGACCACTTCGTCGCGCGCATGCACCACAGCCTCCCCTGGCCCGAGCCTACCGAACTGGTGATGGTCAGCCCGAACCTTGAGGCGCTGCGTCTCTACTACGCCGGTTGCGGTTTCACGCTGCTACCGCGCGAGGAGTGCGACGACCCGGTCATCGTCGAGAGCTGGCTGTCATGAGCGGCCAGGTCAGGCACATGGACGTCGCCTTTCGCGATGGTCGCCACGTCCTGCTGGTCCCGCGCGACCGGGCCGACTGGTCCGGCTACCGGCTCTGGGCCGGCGGCCTGATCTCGTCCTGGTCGGCCGACGACCGTTGGTGGGTCTGTAAGACGCCCGACGCGATGAACGGCGGGTCCGGCGAGCACGCCGACAGCTTCTATTTCATCGGCTGGATGCCCCTGCCCGACGAGAAAATCCCCGATCTCGATAGCCTGGAGGCGCTGCCATGACCGTGACCCGCTCCGTCCACGAGCTGAAGTGCTGGCCAGACTACTTCGCCGCCATTCGCCGTGGCGAGAAACCGTTCGACATGCGGATCAATGATCGTGACTTCGCGGTCGGCGACACGGTGATCCAGCAGGAGTTCGATCCCGAGCGCGGCGTCTACACCGGCGAGACCGAAACCCGGCTGATCACCTACATGCTCAGCGAGGAGAAGTTCGGCGTCATCCACGGCTTCGTAGTCCTCGGCTTTGGTGCGGCCAGGCCCGCCGAACGGTCGGCCGACGTCGGCAGTCTCACGCGCGACCAGCTGGCCGACTGGCACGCCCTGCAGAGCGACAACGCCGCCACCCGGGCCAAGGCGGCCCGCGCCATGGGCGACAAGCTGCAGGTGGCCGACGCCGGCCGCGCCCCCATGCTCGTCGCCGCCGATCGCCAGCACGCCGTCGCCGCCCTGGGCGAGCAGGACGCGATCTTTCACGACGCCGCCGCGCGCATCGTCCGCGACGACCACGGCATCTGCCTGGCGTCGCTCCGGGCCTTCCTGGCCACCGACGCCGCTCAGACCGTTCTGGGCCTGCCCAACTTCCGCACGGGCCCGATCGCCCACGTGATGCGCGCCGGCGGCGCCCAGATCCGCGCCAAGTGCGAGGCCGAGCAGGCCTGGGTGATCCAGTGGCTCCTCGAGCTGGTGCTCGAGCACGGCGACGAGTGGGGCGAGGTCGGCCAGGAGCAGATGGCGGCCGCGCGCGAGCGAGCGGCCACGCCGCCGGCGGAGTCGCCTTCCCAGGATGCTCCGCCTGCGACGGAGGCGGTGTCGTGACGACCCAGGCCCTCGCACCCTCCGCCAATCCCGATGAGCTTCTGGCGATCGCGATGTCCTACGTCGCGACCCTCGAGGGCACGCTACGCGAATGGGCTTGCCCAAGCTGCGGCGGCAAGCGGACCTACCTCAATCGCTCCAAGACCGGATCGGAGGTCGTACCGTGCAAGGTCTGCGACCAAAGCGGCCTTCATCCTCTCGCCCGCGCTGCTCTGCAGCTGTGTCGTCCCGACCAGCCCCGCAACGACGATGTCGCCAAGGACCGGGTCGCCCTGGTCGAGCGCCTGATCGCCGAAGAGACCGACGGCTTCGCGCCGGAAGCTGCCGACGCCTTCGCGCGCGGCGTCATCGCCGCATTCGGTCACGGCCAGGCCGTAGCCTGGAACCGGGCGGCCCAGCGCCGAACCTGCAGGGTCTGCGGATGCTGGGAGCTCGAGGCCTGCGGCAGCGGATGCTGGTGGGTCGACGACGACCTGTGCTCGAGCTGCGAAACCGACGGCGAGGAACCGGCCTGATGCCTTGCACCGTCGTCGACTTCGGCAATGGGACGCGCGGCTTCGCCTGCACCTCGGGCGCGCGCTCGCGCCGGTGCGCATGCGGATCCGGCCAGCGGGCCACGCGTCAGTGCGACTGGAAGGTCCCGATCCGTCACAGCGGCACCTGCGACGCCTGGATCTGCGACGCCTGCACCCACGTGCCCGCCCCCGACAAGGACCTGTGTCCGACCCACGCCACCGAATGGACGGCCATGTGCGCCGCGAAGACCAAGCGCGAAAAGGCCGCCGATGCTTGAGCACCCCATTCCCGACGTGGCGCTCGACGCCGACATCGCGACCTTGGCCAAGAAGGGCGCCGGCAAGACCTACCTGAACAAGGGCTTGGTTGAGCGCCTGCTCGACATGAAGCGACGGGTGGTCGTGATGGACCCGCTGTCGATCTGGTGGGGCTTGAAGGCCCTGGCGGATGGATCGCCCGGCTATCCGGTAGTCGTGGTCGGTGGCCCGCATGCCGACGTGCCGCTCGACCCGACAATGGGCATTGAGCTCGCGACCTACGTGGCCGGCGCCGACGTGCGCATGGTGATCGACGTCTCGGAGCTTCGCGCCGGCGCGCTGATCACGTTCTCCACCGCCTTCTTGGGCGAGCTCTATCGCCTCAACCGCGACCCGCTGTGGCTGGTCCTGGAAGAGGCCGACGTGTTCGCGCCTCAGAATCCGCAGGCCAACGAGACCTTCATGCTCCACGAGGTGGACATGATCGCGCGCCGAGGTCGCCAGCGGGGCTTCCGGCTGTGGACGATCTGCCAGCGGCCGCAGGAGATCAACAAGAAGACCCTGTCGCAGACCACGACGATGGTCCTGATGCGGCTGATGTCGCCCCAGGACCGCGAGGCGGCGAAGAAGTGGCTTCTCGCCCACGGCACGAAGGATCAAGCCGACCAGATCCTCACCACCCTGCCGAGCCTGAAGGTCGGCGAGGGCTATGTCCTGGCCCCAGAGCTCGGGATCTTGGAGCGGGTGAGCTTCCCGGCGATCCGTACGCTCGACAACAGTGCGACGCCCAAGGCTGGCGAGACGCGCGTCGGCGTGAAAGCGCTGGCCAGAGTGGACGTCGCGGCTCTGAGACTGGCGCTGGCCAGCACCGCGCCAGCAGTGTCGTCAGATGCCGTCATCAACGTCGACATCGCCGCGCTCGAGGCGGCGGCCTTCGCTCGCGGCTTCAGCGCCGGCGAGCTGGCCGAATGGCGGCGCGCACAGGCCGTCACCAACCGCATCCTGGACCAGGCCCTGGACGACCTCCGTGAGCGGGTCGACGCGGCGTTTCAGGACCGCCCCGAGTATCCCTTCGAGACCCAGCCGACGGTGCCGGCGTCCAAGGTCGCACTCGCGCCTGCGCCCACGCCCAAGGTCAAGACGCCTGCCAAGCCCAAGGTCTCGCCGCCTAACAGGGGGGGGCCGACCGACGACCTCTCGGAAGCCGCGGCGAACATCCTCAACGCCGCGCGCATGGCCCCTCGCCTGGTCGACTGGAACGAGGCGGCGTTGCTGGCTGGAATGATCCCCAGCGGCGGCTACTTCAACGGGCTGCGGCGTGAACTTAAGGACGCCGGCTGGGGAGGCGTGCCGCCGGGCAACGATATGGCCGCCGAAGGGCCGATGATCGCCGGCGTCGACTTGCTCGAGAAGTTCAGCCGCAAGCTGACGAAAGGCGCGGCCACAAGGGTGTTCTCGACCCTCTATGTCGAAGGCCCAATGACCAAGCCCCAGATCGCCACCGTCCTCGGCATGGCCGGCCAGGGCGGCTACTGGAACGCCACCTGGAAGGCGCTGCGCGGCTCACCGTTGGTCCGGGAGCTCGGCGATCATCGCTGGGACGTCGCGCTGATCCTGCGCGAGCTGCGGGAGGCCGCCCATGGCTGAGCAGTTGATCAAGTTCGCCTGCCCGGTCTGCGCCAGGCGGATCAAGGCCCGCCGGACCTTCCGGAACCACATGCTGATCGCCCACGGCTTGATCATCGGCAACGTCGCCGCGTTCCGCACCGGCTATGCCACGCCGCCGAGGCTCGAGGTCGTCGGATCAGCGCATCGTCCCGACCTTAGCCGTTTCCGGGCCGCCCATGGCCAGGACCGCGCCGTCTTCAAGGCGGAGCCCATCGATGCCTGTTGAGATGACCTCGTCCCAGCTGCTGCGCGCGATGGCCGCCGAGTACGACGCCGGCGCGTTGGCGGCCGAGGAGCGCGCCAAGATGCACGATCGCGGCGCGGCCGTTCAGCCGAACCAACAGCGCCGGCACGAGTACGTCATGGCCGCCGGCAAGGCCCGCGACATCGTCGCCTTCAACCGCGCCCGGGCCCAGGCCCTCGAGGACGGCGCGCGCCTGCTCGAGCAAGCCGAACGGAGCGCGGCATGACGGCCGAAGAATTCTATGACGCTGAAATCGCGCCTCTCCTGCTCAGAGCCGCCCAACTGGCGCAGGAACGGGGCTTCGCTCTAGTCGCGACTGTCGAATACGACGAGGACGAGTTCGGCATCACGGCGACGCTGCCGGCGAAGCATTCGCACGCCATGGCGATCTGCGGCCTGGCGGCGAGGTGCAAGGGGAACTTCGATGCCCTTGCCTTCGGAATGGCGAAGCGAGTTCGCGAGCTGGGCTGCGGCCACGGCAGCCTGGTGCTGGCTCAGATGGGTGTTTCCGCTGAGCCCATCTCAACTGCGACAGGGACCTAGGATGGCCGTCGCCCGACCGCTCACTCCGTCCCAGCGCGCAGCCGTCCAGCTCGCCCTAAAGACCTCGGAAGGTCGGCTGATCAGGCTGCCCAGCGGGTTCTGGACCTACCCAGGCTGCGCGCTGAAGCCGCGCGGCCTGGCCGAGAGCACCCACGGCTACGACGTGCCGACCGAGTATGTAGGCGTCCGGACGCTCGAGGCGGCCGCCGACAAGGGTGCATTCGCGGCCACCAAGGGCGCCTGGCCCTCGGTGCGGGAGTACACGCTGACCCAGGTTGGACGCTTGGCGCTGCAGGCGGGGCGCGCCGGCCGATGACGAACTGGACCAACCGCGCGGTCGCCACGATCGCCAGGGTGCACGAGAGGCTCCCGCCGTCCGCGACGCTTGACGAGCGCCAGGCAGCGGTCGACGCCGCATACCCGTTCGGCGGCCGTAGCCACTGGCCCTACAAGGCGTGGCTGAAGGCGCGCAAGACCTACCTAGCCCGCTACGGGTATGGCGCTCGACCGAGTCCGCTCGAGGTGTTCATAGCGCAGGTCACGGGAGCGACCGATGTACGAGCCTGACGTTCCCCCGCTCAATCGAATGATCGAGGACCACCTGGCCGTCGGCGGCAGCGAGGCGGATCACGCCACCCTGCTCAAGCAGTGGATGATGCTGGGCGCCGAGTACTTGGCCCGGGCGGCCGGCCGGACCTATGCGCTGGATAGCCTCGAGAACCTGCGGCGCTTCATCCGCGACGCCCAGCCGTCGGATCCGTGGAAGCCGTGACCTCCTCCCTTCCCCGCGTGTTTGAGCGTCCCCGGCCCGACCAATGGGCCGACGACGAGGAGATGCTCCTGGCCGAGTATATCGCCGTGTTCTACCCCCGCGGCCCGCTGAAGGTTTCCTCGCTCCGCACCGAAATCCGCAAGGGCCGGTTGATCCCGGCCGTGTTCGCGGGAAAGTACTTCGTCACGCCCGCGACGGTTCGCGGCCTCTTCGAACGGTCAAAGCCATGCCCCGCCCCAGAAAAGGCATCCGCCTCTACCTCCGGAAGGGCCGAATCGACCGTCGCTCGGGCCGCGCCCTCCCCGACACATGGTTCATCGTCGACGGACCGCGGGAGGTGGGCACAGGCTTCACTCGGGACCGCCTTGAAGAAGCTGAAGGGGCACTCGCCGCCTACGTCGCTGAGAGGGACACGCCGACGGCCGCCACCCCGCCCGCAAGCCGAGGTGATTCCAATTCGGTCCTGATCGCCGAGGTCCTGACCTACTATGCTGAAGAGCGCGCGCCCGAGCTGGACAGCGAGGCCGACACCATCGCGGGCTACCTGGCCAAGCTGGGCGCGTGGTGGGCGCTGAAGACCATCAGCGAAGTCAAGCGGTCTAGTTGCAAGGCCTATGTGGCCTGGCGCACCGCACAGGTGAACGCCTCGTTCACCAAGAACCCGACCGACAAGACGGTCTCGGATCAGACCGCCAGGCGAGAGCTCGAGGAGCTATCCTCGGCGATCGGCTTCTGGGACGGCGAGTACAAGCTCGACAGGCGGCCATCGGTCTGGCTGCCCGACAAGCGCGAAAGCCCGCGCGACGCGCTCACCCGTTCCCAGGCCGCCCTGCTGCTGCTCGGGACGATGGGTTGGCAAAAGCAGGCGGACGGATCCTGGAAGCGCCTCCCCAAGGCGGTGCGCGCCAACCGCATGCACCTGCGCCGCCTGGTGTTGATGGGCCTCTACACCGGCACGAGGTCGAAGGTGAAGCGCCTGCTCCTTTGGGAGGAAGCCGCCCTGCAGGCCTGGGTCGATCTCGATCGAGGGATGATCTTCCGCCGCGGCAAGGCTGAGAAAGACCGGCCCAACAAGCGCCGACCCGTAGTCAATATTCCCGATCGCCTGCTGGCCCACATGCGCCGGTGGCGACGGATGGATCTGGCGACCGAGGCGCTGCGCCGTCAGGGCGACAAGAAGACCGGGCGCAAGCCCGACCCGAACTACCGCCTGGTCAGCGTGATGCACTTCGGTGGATCGCCGATCGCCGGGCCCGCGCGAACCGGGTTCGCCAGCTGCGTCGCTGACGCAGGCCTGCCGCCGGAGATCACGCCGCACTGGCTGCGCCACACCTGCGCCACCTGGTTGATGCTTGGGGGCGCGAAGCTCTGGGACGCCTCGGGCTTCACGGGCATGTCGCCCACGATGCTGGAGACCAACTACGGCCACCATCATCCGGACCACCAGAAGGAGGCCAAGGAAGCCTCGGGTGGCCGCCGACGGACGCCTGTCCTGACGGTGGTTTCCCGGGAGTAATCCCGGGAGCAGATCGCTCCCGAAATCCGCAAACCCTTATAGCGCTTGGTGGGCGGTGAGGGGATCGAACCCCCGACCCTCTCGGTGTAAACGAGACGCTCTACCGCTGAGCTAACCGCCCCCGCTCCAGTTCAAGCGTGCCAATTCAAGCAAGCCAATTCGAGGCGGACGAGGCCAAGACGGACGAGGGTGTGGGAGATACCCCGTCCGCCCGGAAAAGTCCTGCATAGAAAAGGCGGGACGCCTTCATGGCGGCCCGCCCTTCGAAATCCGTTTACTGGATCAGCCGTTCAGCGTGGTCTTCAGACCTTCGCCGACCTGGAACCGGGCGGTCTTGGACGCCGGACGGTTCACGGTCTCGCCGGTGCGCGGGTTGCGCGCGGTGCCCGCGGCGCGAGCGACGGCCTTGAAGGTGCCAAAGCCGACCAGACGTACGTCCTCGCCCGATTTCAGCGAAGTGGTCACGGCGTCGATGAAAGCCTCGAGAGCGTCCTTAGCCTGGTTCTTGTTGATGCCCGCCTTTTCGGCGATCGCCGTGACGAGTTCGGCCTTTGTGGTCATGTTCTTCTCCCAGCATGAAAGCGGCGGCGCTGGCTACAGCTCACGCCGCTTCGCTCGACCGGGAGTATGCGGGGTTCAGACGGCTCGTCAAACGAAGGCGGCGCGGAAAATCTCCGCGCCGCCCAAGTTATCGACGATAAGTTACTGCTAGTGGGTCAGAACAGCGTCGCTGTCGCCGTCTTCAACCTTCGCAGTTGCAGCAATCGGCTCATCCTCTTCACTCCACTCGACGGGCGTCAGCGGGCCCGTGAGGGCGTGCTTGAGCACTTCGTCGACCGTCGAGACGGGGATGATTTCCAGACCGTCCTTCACGCTTTGCGGGACGTCGGCCAGATCCTTCTCGTTCTCCTGAGGGATCAGAACCGTCTTCACGCCGGAGCGCAGGGCGGCCAGCAACTTCTCCTTCAGGCCGCCGATCGCGGTGACCCGGCCACGCAGGGTGATCTCGCCGGTCATGGCGATTTCCTTGCGGATCGGGATGCCGGTCAGCACCGAGACCATGGCCACGGCCATGGCGGCGCCGGCCGACGGGCCGTCCTTGGGGGTCGCGCCGTCCGGCACGTGGATGTGCACGTCGGTCTTCTCGAACACCGGCGGCTTGACGCCGAAGTGCAGGGCCCGCGAGCGGACGTAGGACTGGGCAGCCGAGATCGACTCCTTCATCACTTCCTTGAGGTTGCCGGTGACCGTCATGCGGCCCTTGCCCGGCATCTTCACGGCTTCGATGGTCAGGATGTCGCCGCCGAACTCGGTCCAGGCCAGACCGGTGACGATGCCGACCTGGTCGATCTCGTCGGTCTCGCCGTAGCGGTACTTCTGGACGCCCGCGTACTTGGCCAGGCGCTCGTCGTCGATCGTGATCGAGGCGACCTTTTCACGGGCCAGATCGCGGACGGTCTTGCGGGCCAGGGCGCCCAGTTCCCGCTCCAGCGACCGCACGCCGGCTTCCCGGGTGTAGTAGCGGATCAGGTCGCGGATCGCCTTTTCGGGCACCACGAACTCGGTCGTCTTCAGGCCGTGGTCCTTCATCAGCTTGGGCAGCACGTGGCGCTTGGCGATCTCCAGCTTCTCGTCCTCGGTGTAGCCGGGGATGCGGATGATCTCCATGCGGTCCAGCAGCGGCTGGGGCATGTTGAGGCTGTTGGCCGTGGTGACGAACATCACCTGGCTCAGGTCGTAGTCAACTTCCAGATAGTGGTCGCCGAAGGTCGAGTTCTGGGCCGGGTCCAGCACTTCCAGCAGGGCCGAGGACGGGTCGCCGCGATAGTCGCTGCCCATCTTGTCGATCTCGTCCAGCAGGACGAAGGCGTTGGTGGTCTTCGCCTTCTTCATGGTCTGGATGATCTTGCCGGGCATCGAGCCGATATAGGTCCGACGGTGACCGCGGATCTCGGCCTCGTCGCGCACGCCGCCCAGCGAGATGCGGGCGAATTCGCGACCGGTGGCCTTGGCCAGCGAGCGGCCCAGCGAGGTCTTGCCGACGCCCGGAGGACCGACGAGGCACAGGATCGGGCCCTTCAGCGAGTTGGTGCGCGCTTGGACGGCCAGGTACTCAAGGATGCGTTCCTTGACCTTCTCCAGGCCGTAGTGGTCCTCTTCGAGCACCGCTTCGGCCTCGACCATGTCGATCTTCTTGGTCTTGGCCTTGCCCCACGGGATCGACAGCATCCAGTCCAGATAGTTCCGGACCACGGTGCTCTCGGCCGACATCGGGCTCATGTTGCGCAGCTTCTTCAGTTCGCCCTCGGCCTTGGCCCGGGCTTCCTTGGAAAGCTTGGTCTTCTTGATGCGCTTTTCGAGCTCGATCAGTTCGTCGCGCTGATCGTCGGGGTCGCCCAGCTCTCGCTGGATCGCCTTCATCTGCTCGTTCAGGTAATATTCGCGCTGGGTCTTCTCCATCTGACGCTTCACGCGCGAGCGGATCTTCTTCTCGACCTGCAGGACCGAGATCTCGCCCTCCATCAGGGCGAAGACCTTCTCCAGGCGCTTCACGACGTCGAAGATTTCCAGCAGGTGCTGCTTGTCGCCGATCTTGACCGACAGGTGGGCCGAGATGCTGTCGGCCAGCTTGCCGGGCTCGGCGATCTGCGGGATCGAGGCCAGGGCCTCGGGCGGCACCTTCTTGTTCAGTTTGACGTAGTTCTCGAACTGCTCGACGACCGCGCGCGACAGCGCCTCGGCCTCGGGGCCGACGCCCTGGTCCTCGTTCACCTCGCCGACCTGGGCCTCGTAATAGGCCTCCTGGTCGGTGAAGCGCACGACGGCCGCGCGGCCCTTGCCCTCGACCAGCACCTTCACGGTGCCGTCGGGCAGCTTCAGCAGTTGCAGGACGGTGGCCAGCACGCCGACATCGTAGATGTCGGCCGGCGCCGGATCGTCGTCGGCCGAGTTCTTCTGGGTGACCAGAAGGATCTCCTTGCCGCCGCGCATCACCTCTTCGAGGGCGCGAACGGACTTGTCACGCCCGACGAACAACGGGACCACCATATGCGGGAACACAACGATATCCCGCAGGGGCAGCACAGGAAGCGTACGAATCTCAGACATGATGCTTTCTACTCCTGGCCGGCGCGTTGCACTCGCGCTCGGCCACGCGGGCCGCCGTCACTCAGACGATGCGCCTGAGTCGTGCGACCCGTCCGCTCGGGACTGAGCGGATGTTCGTTATTTATGTGGACCTTTTGCAACACGGTTCAAGCGCACTCGCCTGGTAGCGGCGACGGGTCGCGGCCGAGTGGCCAAGGTGCAATATCCATGCCCCTTGCCCGGCTCCACCATGCACGATCCTTGCTGGCGCGCGGTCGGCGACGCCTAAGTCCTGCCGCGACCGAGGTTTCCACGGGCGGCGTTCGCGCCCAGCGTCACAACAGGATCAGGGCCGGTGTGATGAAAAGGGCGCGCCCGGCCAAGCCGGACGCGCCCAATTTCACAAGCCTTGCCGAAGAGGGTTTAGGCCGAAGCGGCCCCGCCCTTCTTCTCGGCGTAGATCAACAGCGGCTGGGCCCGGCCTTCGACGACCTCGGCGTTGACCACCACTTCCTCGACGCCCTCGTAGTTGGGCAGTTCGAACATGGTCTCCAGCAGGATGCCTTCCATGATCGAGCGCAGGCCGCGCGCGCCGGTCTTGCGGGCGATGGCCTTCTTGGCGACGCCGTGCAGGGCGTCGTCGGTGAAGGTCAGGCCGATGTTCTCCATCTCGAACAGGCGCTGGTACTGCTTGACGAAGGCGTTCTTCGGCTCGGTCAGGATCTTCACCAGGGCGGCCTCGTCGAGGTCCTCCAGGGTGGCGATCACCGGCAGACGACCGATGAATTCCGGGATCAGGCCGAAGCGCTGCAGGTCGTCGGGCTCGACGCCGCGCAGGATCTCGCCCGTGCGACGCTCTTCCGGGTCCGCCACCTTGGCACCGAAGCCGATCGACTTGCCCTGGCCGCGCGCCGAGATGATGCGCTCCAGGCCCGCGAAGGCCCCGCCGCAGATGAACAGGATGTTCGTGGTGTCGACCTGCAGGAACTCCTGCTGCGGATGCTTGCGCCCGCCTTGCGGCGGCACGGAGGCGACGGTGCCTTCCATGATCTTCAGCAGGGCCTGCTGCACGCCTTCGCCCGACACGTCGCGGGTGATCGACGGATTGTCGGACTTGCGGCTGATCTTGTCGATTTCGTCGATGTAGACGATGCCGCGCTGGGCGCGCTCGACGTTGTAGTCGGCGGCTTGCAGCAGCTTGAGCACGATGTTCTCGACGTCTTCACCCACATAACCGGCTTCGGTCAGGGTGGTGGCGTCGGCCATCGTGAACGGCACGTCGATGATTCGGGCCAGCGTCTGGGCCAGCAGGGTCTTACCCGTGCCGGTCGGACCGACCAGCAGGATGTTCGACTTGGCCAGCTCGACGTCGTTGTTCTTCGAGGCGTGGTTCAGGCGCTTGTAGTGATTGTGCACCGCGACCGCGAGCACCTTCTTGGCGTGATTTTGCCCAATCACGTAATCGTCCAGGACTTCGCAGATTTCGCGCGGCGTGGGCACGCCGTCCTTGGACTTCACGAAGGCGATCTTGTGCTCTTCACGGATGATATCCATGCAGAGTTCGACGCATTCATCGCAGATGAACACCGTCGGGCCGGCGATGAGCTTGCGCACCTCATGCTGGCTCTTTCCGCAGAAAGAACAGTAGAGGGTGCTCTTGGTGTCGCCGCTCGCGGCTTTCGTCATGGTCGCTTCTCACGCTAGGGCGGTCCAGGCCGAAGCCGAAACCACCGACTCCTTAGCGCCTATCCCGCCACCGAGGCAGCAGGATATCCGCCGGGAGTTGTCTAATCCTTGACATTCCCCGATCCGGACGCACGGCACAAGCCTTGGAGCCGATTTACAGCCCCCAAGTTCGTGGATGATGCGTACGGTTTCATGGAATTCTTCTCTAAGATGGCGTTCCAGACCCTCAACGCAAGCCGATGGTCGTTCGCTCCGTCGGGCGGCCGGGCGCGGGCGCCTCGAAATCCGCGAAGAGCTTAGCGGTAAAAGCGGAATCGTGATGCAAGACGGGCTCGGTTGCGGGGCGCGCGAGCGCGGAGACGAATGGCGAAACGTTCACTGATGGCCCGTTCCTCCCTGCTGGCCAAGGGCCTGTCGGCTTCGACGCCGATGACGGGAGACCTGCACGAGGGCCCGCCCCTGGTCGCCTTCGATTTCGACGGCACCCTGACGGTTCGCGACAGCTTCACGGCCTTCCTGAAATGGCGGGTCAGCCCCGCGCGGCATTTCATGGGCATGGTGCGCCTGTTCCCCGCCGCCGTGGGCTATGTGTTCGATCGCAACCGCGGCAAGATCAAGGCGGCGGCCATCCGCGAGTTCCTGCGCGGCGTGCCCCTGGAGCAGCTGGAGCGCGAGGCCCGCGCCTTCGCCCAGTCCGAAGCCCCCAAGCTCTTCCGCCCCGACGCCCTGGCCGTCTGGCGGCGCTGGCGGGCCAAGGGCGCCAAGCTGGTGATCGTCACCGCCTCGCCCGACGTGGTGGTCGCGCCGTTCGCCCGCGGCCTGGGCGCCGACCTGTTGATCGGCTCGAAGCTGATGATCAGCGCCGACGACAAGGTGCTGGGCCCCCTGCTGGGCGCCAACTGCCGGGGCGCCGAGAAGGTGACCCGCCTGAAGGAAGTCTTCGGCGACGATTTGTCGCTGGCCGCCGCCTACGGCGACACCTCCGGCGACCGCGAGATGTTGGCCATCGCCCACGAGAAGGGCTACCGCATCTTCCGGGGCAAGCCGGGCTGATCAGGCCGATGGCTCGAGACCCGGATAGGCCTGGGTGATCGCCCGCACGGCCTGAGCCTCGCGGTCCGCCCAATCGGCCCCGGAAATCGTCACGTAGCGAACGCCGCGCTTGCGCAGTTCGGCCTCGCAGGCCTCGAAGAAGCGACGGCGGTCGGCCTCCCGCGGAAAATATCGCGAGCCGTCGTCGGCCCAAGGAACGCTCACGTCGCACAGCAGATAGAGGTCGGCATGGTCGTCGAAGGTTTCGAACCAGGGGTCCAGACCGGTTTCCAGCATCGTGGCCCAAACGGCTGACAAGACCGGATCGGTGTCCTCCATGAGAATCCGCCGGGTCTGGCGCTTGGCCGCCGCCACGGCCGCCAGGTGGCCCTGGACGATCCGCTGGATGTCGAGCGCCTGGACACTGGCGCCGAACGCCTCGGTATAGGTGCGGCCGTACTCTGGGACCACCACCGCGCCGAAGCGCTCGCCGAGCCGCCTCGCCAGGGTGCTCTTGCCGGTCGATTCCGGACCGAACAGACAGACCCGCCTGACGAAATAGGGCCGCACGGGCTGGGGCAGGAAGTCCCACTGGGCGAACGGATCGGCGCGCACCGCCGTGCCCGACACCGGTCTTGCCAGGCGGGCGCCGTCCACCGGCACGAAGCGTGCGCCAACCTCGGCGGCGAGGCGATGGCCGTAGTCTTCCGACGCGAAGACCACGTCGACCTCGCCGGCGTAGCGCCGCACCACGTCGCGCCAGATGTCCCAGAACCCCGGATGGTCGGCCGGCTCCTGCGGCAGGTCCTCCTCGCACCACAGCACCCGGCAATCCGGAAACAGCTCCTTCATCCAGGCCCAGCGCAACGCGCCCGGGATGGGATCGTCCGGCAGCGAGCAGACGAGGATGGTCAGCCGCTCGCAATAGGCGCGGGCGAAATCCGCCAGGAACACATGCCCCTGGTGCGGCGGCATGAACTTGCCCAGCAGGAAGCCCCGGGCGGGCTTGGCCAGGAAGCTCATCCGGCGCTCGCCGCGACGAGCGCCTGGCCCGATCTCGCGCGTCGCCAGGTCCAGGCGCCGTAGAAGACATTGACGAACAGCAGGCCGTAGAGCGCGGTCGTCCACCATAGCGCCTGGCCGGCATAGACGTAGATCGACAGCAGGTTGACCGCGCCCCACACCGCCCAGTGCTTGATCTGCTTCCGGTCCAGCAGGAACTGGGCCAGGACGCTGAGCGTGAAGATCGCCATGTCCAGATAGGGCGAGCTGGCGTTGGTCAGCCGCGCCAGGAGCCAGGAGATCGAGACGCTGGGGACGGCGGCCGCCAGCAGGACCAGCCCTACCCGCCCCCAGGACCAGTCGCCGATCGGCGGCTCCCGGCCGCGATCTCCCCGCGCCCAGAACCACCAGCCATAGACCTGGATGGCGGTGAAATAGATCTGCAGTCCGGCGCTGGCGTAGAGCTTGGCGCTCCAGAACACCCAGAAGAACAGCGCTGTGGCGACCAGGCCGACGGGATACAGCGCCTTCTTCAGGTGCACGGTGAGGAACACGCTCACCAAGGTCAGTATCGTCGCGCCGATCTCGAGCCAGCTCACCGGCGCCCCCGCTTCGGAAAGCCTGGAACCTACTCAAGCCAAAGCCTCGCCGCCAGCGCGTTGCGCTCGGCTAGCGCGGCTTCCGGCCGCTCTCGGCTTCGATCCGCGCCACGGTCTGGGCGTGCGACTTGCACATGTAGAAGCCCGGCTTGATCTTGCCGTAGCCCTTGGCCTTGGCGGCGTAGACCTTCCCGCCGGCTGTGGCCCGCCAGACGATCGGCTCCGACCGGCAATAGGCCTTGGCGGCCTTCAGCGTCGAAAAGGTCCGGGGCGCGAGCGTGGTCGGCAGGTTCTGGTAGGCCGACGGGTTGGCGCACACCGACGGGTCGCACTGCGCGTGAGCCGCGATGGGCGTGGACAGCGCCGCGACGAAACTGGACACGGCGATCGCCGCGCGCCGGCTGAACCTGAAGGCCATGACTTGCATCCCCTGAGCCCGCAGTTCGCACGCGATTAGGCCCGAAGACAAACCAAAGTTATCCGAAACGAAAAAGCCGCCGACCTCGCGGCCGACGGCTTTTCCAGGGTCTCAAGAAGAGTAAGGCGTTTAGGCCTTCTCGTCCGAAGCGTCGTCGCGGCTTTCGTTGATGTGGTCGATCAGACCCCAGGCCTTGGCTTCCTCGGCGCTCATGAAGTGGTCGCGGTCGAGGGTCTTTTCGACTTCCTCATAGGTGCGGCCGGTGTGCTTGACGTAGATTTCGTTCAGGCGGCGCTTGGTCTTGATGATGTCCTCGGCGTGGCGCTCGATGTCCGAGGCCTGGCCGCGGAAGCCGCCCGACGGCTGGTGGACCATGATGCGGGCGTTCGGCAGCGCGATGCGCTGACCGGGGGCGCCGGCTTGCAACAGCAGCGAGCCCATCGAGGCCGCCATGCCCATGCACACCGTCGAGACCGGGCTCTTGATGTATTGCATGGTGTCGTAGATCGCCAGGCCGGCCGTCACCACGCCGCCCGGCGAGTTGATGTACATGGCGATTTCCTTCTTGGGGTTCTCGGACTCCAGGAAGAGCAGCTGGGCGCAGATCAGGCTGGCCATCCCGTCTTCGACGGGACCGGTCAGGAAGATGATCCGCTCTTTCAACAGACGGGAGAAGATGTCGAACGCCCGCTCGCCGCGGCTGGTCTGTTCGACCACCATCGGCACGAGGTTCATCGCCGTCGCCATCGGATCATACATAGGGATCGCCCTTTTCATTGTGTCTGGGCGGCGCGAGCGAATCAGCCCCCGCGCGCCGTCGCCAACGCATATCGCGTGGCGCTTAACAGGTTGCAAGGAGCCGGGCCGAAGCGCGAGCCATGAAAAAGGGCGCGACCCTCGCGGACCGCGCCCTGATTTTGTTCGAGGAAGCCGGCCTTAGCCGCCGTAGCCTTCCGGAAGATCGTCTTCTTCCATCAGCTCTTCCTTGGAGACTTCCTTTTCCTCGATCTTGGCCTTGCCGAAGATCAGGTCGACGACCTTGTCTTCGTAGATCGGGGCGCGCAGGGCGGCCTGCAGGTCGGCGCGCTGGCGGTACATGTCGAACACCTGCTGGGCTTGCGCGCCGTACTGGCGGGCTTCGCGCATCATGGCGTCGGCCAGTTCCTGCTCGGTCACGGCCACGTCGTTCTTGCGGCCGATCTCGGCGAGCACCAGACCCAGGCGCACGCGGCGCTCGGCGATCTTCTTGTACTCGTCCTTCAGTTGGTCTTCGCTCTTGCCTTCGTCCTCGGGCGGCAGGCCGCCTTGGGTCTTGTCGGCCTGGACCTGTTGCCAGATGCCGGCGAACTCGGCGTCGACCATGCGCGGCGGCAGGGCGAAGTCGTGCTTGCTGTCCAGGATGTCCAGCAGGGCGCGCTTCAGCTTGAAGCGCGACGAGTTGCTGTAGCGGCCTTCCAGGTTCGACTTCAGCAGGTCCTTCAGGGCGGCCAGGTCGGTCAGACCCAGGCGCTTGGCCAGCTCGTCATCGGGCTCGGCGTCGACCGGGGCGCGCACTTCCTTGACGGTGGTGGCGAACTCGGCGTCCTTGCCGGCCAGGTTGGCGGCTTGGTAGTCGGCGGGGAACGCGACCTTCACGGTCACTTCGTCGCCCGGCTTGGCGCCGACCAGCTGGGCTTCGAAGCCCGGGATGAACTGGCCCGAACCCAGGGTCAGCTCGGCGTCGCTGGCGGTGCCGCCGTCGAAGGCCACGCCGTCGATGGTGCCGACGAAGTCGATCAGGAGTTGGTCGCCGTCCTTGGCCTTCAGGGACTTGCCCGTGCGCGGCTCATAGGTGCGGGCCTGCTTGGCCAGGTCGGCCAGGGCCTCGCCGACTTCGGCGTCCGAGACCTTGTAGACCGGCTTGATCAGCTCGATCGACGCGGGGTCGATCGGCTCGAAGTCAGGCATCACTTCCACGGCCAGTTCGAAGGCAAGGTCCTCGCCGCCGGCGAGCACCTTGTCCATGTCGGACGACGGCTTCAGGTCCGGCTGGCCGGCGGGGCGCAGCTTGTTGTCTTCCAGCACCTTCTGGGCGCCTTCGTTCAGCGTCGCCTCGATGACTTCGCCCATCAGGGCCTTGCCGTAGAGGCGGCGAACGTGCGCGGTCGGCACCTTGCCAGGGCGGAAGCCCTTGACGTTCATCTGGGGCGCGACCTCGGCGATCCGGGCTTCGAGACGCGTGGCGAGTTCACTCGCGGGCACCGTCACGCCATAAACGCGGCTGAGGCCTTCGCCCGACTTTTCAACGATCTGCATCGACATTCTTAGCTTCTCGGCTCTTCGGGCGTTCGCGCCCGTCGTCCGCCCCAGGGGTCAAAACATCAAAGCCGCCCACGTCACCGGGGCGGCGAAAGAGCGCCCTTATGTCACGCGTTTGGCGACCGTCCAAGGGCATTGGCGCCCTCATGGGACGAAAGTCCCAATGAAGACGTGCGCCCCGCCGGGCGAGAGCCCGGCGAAGTGGTGCGGATGAGAGGACTCGAACCTCCACGCCTCTCGGCGCTAGAACCTAAATCTAGTGCGTCTACCAGTTTCGCCACATCCGCATGATGCGCCGGAGCGGGTTAGACATGCCTGGCCGGCTTGGCAAGCCGCCCGGCGATCGAGGCGCTTTTCTCGACCGTTCGGCGCTCTGGCTCGCGGCATGCGATTTTCTTTCAACCCCAGGGAACAACTTCCCGCGCGGCCGGTTATGCAGATGTCCGAGGCTGTTCAACAACGCCCCGGATTTACGCCGGCCCGGGCCATGCCCCCCCGACTGACGCCCGGGCCGGTGTTCCCCTTCCGACATTCGACGTGGAACGATCTGGTCTCGGACGGGTTTGCGCCTGGGTCCCCGCAGTGAGCTTGCGCCATGGAAACCATTGAAGTCGTCGAGGGCGAGAAGGGCTGGACGGTCAAGCACCGCGCCCGGATCCTGTTCATCGACACCGTCGAGGAACGAACGTTCCAGACGGCGCTGGCCATCAGCCACACCCTGTTCGACGAAGGCGTCCGAACCCAGGTCGTCCTGATCCGCAACGACAACTAGACGCGCGGTCGCGCCCGCCACAACGCCCCCAGCACCGTCGGCGCCAGGTCCGGCAGATCCTCGGCGATCAGGCCCGGTCCATGGGCCGCCCCCGCTTCGGCGTGGATCCAGGCCGCCGCGCACGCCGCCTCGAAACTTTCCATGCCCTGGGCGATCAGGCCGGCGATGAAGCCGGTCAGCACGTCGCCGGACCCGGCCGTCGCCAGCCAGGGCGCGCCGTTCAGGCTGACCGCGGCCCGTCCGTCGGGCGAAGCGACCACCGTGTCCGAACCCTTCAGCAGCACCACCGCCCCCGCCCGTCGCGCGGCTTCCCGCGCCGCCGTGATCCGTTCGGGCGAAGCGGTCAGCAGGCCGGGGAAGATCCGCTCGAACTCACCGGGATGCGGGGTCAGCACGTCGTCGCGATCCAGTGCCGAGAACAGCGCGCCTGGGTCCTCGGCGAAACTGGTCAGGGCGTCGGCGTCGACCACCAGGGCCGCGCCGTTGCGGGCCAGGGCGAAGACATGACGCATAGTCGCCTCCCCCACCCCCGCCGCCGGTCCGATCACCACCGCGTCCGCGTTCGCCGCGCGGGTCTGCAGGTCGTACTCGCTCTCGAACGGCGCCAGCATCACCGCCTCCAGGTGGGCGGCGTTGACGGCCAGGGCGTTGGGCGGCGAGAGCACCGTCACCACGCCCGCGCCGATCCGCAAGGCTCCCCGCGCCGCCAGCCGGACCGCCCCGGTGTTCCAGGCTTCGCCGCTGACCGCCATCATCCGCCCCCGGGCGTGCTTGTGGGCGTCGACCGCCGGCCAGGGGAACCGCTGGGCCCACAGGCCGGGATCGTTCTCGAACAGGCGCCCCTGCCCCGTCTCCTGCAGGCCGATGTCGGCGACCACCACCTCGCCGCAGGCCGCACGCCCCTGGGCCAGCACGTGGGCGGGCTTGCGGCGATGGAAGGTGACCGTCAGCTCGGCCTTCAGGGCCCGCTCGCCGAGCGGCCGTCCGGTGTCGCCGACAATCCCGCTGGGCACGTCAACGGCGACGATCCGCGCCGCGCCCGGCATGACCCGCGCCAGGCGATCGGCCTCGCCTTCCAAGGGTCGCGACAGGCCCGCGCCGAACAGGCAGTCGATATAGAGCGACGCCGAGCCGGGCTGTGAAACCAGCGGTCCGGTCTCGCCCCTCCAGCGCCCGGCCGCCCACTGCGCCGCCGGGCTGGCGGGCGGTCCCAGCGCCTCGACCCGCACCGGCCAGCCGCGACGCTTCAAATGCCGGGCGATCACATAGCCGTCGCCGCCGTTGTCGCCCGGACCGCACCAGACCACCGTGGGGCAGCGCGCATAGCGTTCGCGGATGACCTCGGCCACGGCCTGGCCGGCTCGTTCCATCAGGACGATCGTCGGCGTTCCCGCCTCGGCGGCCGCGCGGTCCGCCGCGGTCATCTCGGCGACGGTCATGATCTCGCGCGGCACGGCGGCTCCTCTTCTTACTAAAGGACCTGAGTGGAGGCCTCGCGCCCCTTTTCGACCAGGATCAGGTCGCCGTCGACCAGATCGAACACCGTCACCGAGACATGGTCGGGCCGGAACGCAGCCACCGCCTCGCCGCCGGTCGCCACCGACACCGCCGCGTTCAGGGCAACGAAATGGCTGAACACCGCCGCGCCGGGATGCGAAGCCACGCCTTCGGCGACCTGCCGGGTCCAAGCCGCATAGTCGAGATCGCCCTGGATATCGCTCCATCGCCCTTGGAAGGCCGCGCGCAACCAGCCAGGGCGCGCCTCGGCGTCGAGGGCCGCCGGCGTCGGGATCTCGCCGACCCGGGAATCGATCTCGACGCTCACGCCCAGGGCGTCGGCCAGCGGTTGGGCGGTCTCCCGGCAGCGCCGCAGGGGCGAGCTCACCACCCGGGACGGGCGCTCGATCTCGGGCAAGGCCAGCAGAACGCCCGCCACGGCCCGCGCCTGTTCGGCGCCGACCTCGTCCAGCCCGGGATCCTGATCCGCGTCGCCCCAGGTCGAGGCCGGACGGCCGTGACGGATCATGTGAATACGGATCATCGACTTTCCCATCCCCGCAAGATCTTCCCAGCGTCGCCCGCGACGCCGGGTTTCGTTCTAACGCTTCCGGCGTCAGATCGGGCGCGCTTCGCCATCGGAGCGTGCGAATGCGCAAAAACAAACCTCGACCTTATCGCCTCGCCCGCTTCGGATTCCGCCGCAATCTTCAGCAGTTTTCGAATCGACGGCGCATTTTTGGCCATCCCGCCGAAACACCGCCGACGCCATCCAGTCGCGGAGGATGCGCCTTGCGTCCAGTTCTTCGCCGACAAAACCGCCGTTTTGGCGATCCATGGTCGACAATCGATGTCCACGGGACGGTTTGGCCGACCAAACACGCGCTGATCAGTTTTGATGCTTTACGTGCACAAATAATCATCAATGAGCGAAACTCGACGGAACTCGCCCCATAAAGCGCGTCAGCGTGCTTGTGAGCCGACAGGCCGGCGTGCTCCGTGCCGCTCTGTCAGCGGCGCCCGCGCCGTTTGGGCGTGAAAGAAGTCTGATGAAAAAGATCGAAGCCGTCATCAAGCCGTTCAAGCTCGATGAGGTCAAAGAGGCGCTCCAGGACATGGGCGTGCAGGGCATGACCGTGCTGGAAGCCAAGGGCTATGGCCGCCAGAAGGGCCATACCGAGCTCTATCGCGGCGCCGAGTACGTCGTCGACTTTCTCCCCAAGATCAAAGTCGAAGTCGTGGTCGAAGACAGCCAGTTGGAACCCGCGCTCGAAGCCATCACCAACGCCGCCCGCACGGGCCGCATCGGCGACGGCAAGATTTTCGTGTCCGAGATCACGGAAGTCGTCCGCATCCGCACCGGAGAAACCGGCCCGTCCGCCGTCTAGGCCGCGCCGAAAACAGCTTAACGCTCAAAGGGGATAACGATGAGCACCGCCAAGCAAATCCTGGATCTGATCAAGGAAAAGGACGTCAAGTACGTCGACGTTCGTTTCACCGACGTGCGCGGCAAGCTGCAGCACGTCACCTTCGACATCGATCTGGTCGATGACGACTTCCTCAACGACGGCACCATGTTCGACGGCTCGTCGATCGCCGGCTGGAAGGCCATCAACGAGTCGGACATGAAGCTGCGTCCGGACCTCGACAGCGCCATCATCGACCCGTTCTACCAGCAGACCACCCTGGCGCTGTTCTGCGACGTGGTGAACCCCGACACGGGCACCCCCTACAACCGCGACCCGCGCTCGATCGCCAAGAACGCCCTGGCCTACGTCAAGTCGTCGGGCATCGGCGACACCGTGTTCTTCGGTCCGGAAGCCGAGTTCTTCATCTTCGACGACGTGCGCTGGAACACCTCGTCGAACAACACCGGCTACTCGTTCGACTCCGTCGAACTGCCGGGCAACTCGGCCAAGGAATATCCGGAAGGCAACATGGGCCACCGCCCGGGTCCGAAGGGCGGCTACTTCCCGGTCAACCCGATCGACTCGGCTCAGGACCTGCGCGGCGAAATGCTGGCCGTCATGGGCGAGCTGGGCATGAAGCCGGAAAAGCACCACCACGAAGTGGCGCCCGCCCAGCACGAACTCGGCCTGAAGTTCGACACCATGGTCGTGATGGCCGACCGCATGCAGCTCTACAAGTACGTGATCCACAACGTGGCCCACGCCTACGGCAAGTCGGCCACCTTCATGGCCAAGCCGATGTTCGGCGACAACGGCTCGGGCATGCACGTGCACCAGTCGATCTGGCAGGACGGCAAGCCGCTGTTCGCCGGCGACAAGTACGCCGGCCTGTCGGACATGTGCCTGTGGTACATCGGCGGCATCATCAAGCACGCCAAGGCGATCAACGCGTTCTCGAACTCCACGACGAACTCGTACAAGCGCCTGGTGCCCGGCTACGAAGCCCCGGTGAAGCTGGCCTACTCGTCGCGTAACCGTTCGGCCTCGATCCGCATCCCGCACGTCGACTCGCCGAAGGCCAAGCGTCTGGAAGCCCGCTTCCCCGACCCGATGGGCAACCCGTACCTGACGTTCGTCGCCCTGCTGATGGCTGGCCTCGACGGCATCAACAACAAGATCGATCCGGGCGCGCCCGCCGACAAGAACCTGTACGACCTGCCGCCTCGCGAGCAGAAGAAGATCCCGGAAGTCTGCGGTTCGCTCCGCGAGGCTCTCGAGAACCTCGACAAGGACCGCGCCTTCCTGAAGGCCGGCGGCGTCATGGATGACGACTTCATCGACAGCTACATCGAGCTGAAGATGGAAGAAGTCATGCGCCTGACCCTGCACCCGCACCCGGTCGAATTCGACATGTACTACAAGTGCTAAGCCTAACCGCTTAGGACGAAGGACGAGGCCCGCGGAGCGATCCGCGGGCCTTTTCTTTAGGCTTTGGCCAGACCCACGCCCCCGACCGGCGCCGTCTCGAACCGGTGCCCGAAGCCGGCGATGATCGGGCGGGCCTTGGCGATGGCGGCCTGGACGGACGGCAGCTTCAGTGACCCGGCGTGGCTGTCCTTGTCGGTCCAGACCTCGGTGATCCACAGGGCGTCGGCGTCGGCCGAGTCCTTGGCGACGATGTAGCTGAGGCAGCCGGGCATGCCCTCGGTGCTCTCCGACAGGATGGCGACCAGTTCGTCCCGCTTACCGGGCGCGGCCTTCATCTGGCCGATCAGTCCGTACATTCCCTTGTCCATTGGGGTCTTCTCCTCCTTGGCCTGGGTCAGCGACGGCGCGGCGACGGCCGCCAGGGCCAGCCCGCCCGCCAACAGCGCGCGCCGTTCGATATCGTCGATTGGATGCGTCATGGTTCCTCCCCCTCGCCAGTCTCGGCGAGCATGGACCGGATCGTGTCAGCATCCGGCGAAGCCAGCGCCGCGCCAAGCCCCAGCAGGTGCAGGGCGTTGAAGCACGGAGGCCGCCCGGCGGGGCGGACGATCCGCACCCGATCAATCCAGCAGGCAGAGCGGACCAGGTCGAGCGGCGCGATGATCGCCCCGCGCCCAGCGGCGCAGCTTTCCATCGCCTCCTCGATCTCGCCGGCGTGGTCCAGCCGCCGCAAGGCCTCCGGCTGGGCGCCGAACACCGTCTCGAACCAGTGCCCGAACACGAACTCGTATTCGTCGTAGGTGGCGAAGGCGGTGCGCGAGAGGGCGGCCAGGTCCTGCGGGACCTCCATCCCGACGGGGGCGGCCAGCACCAGTTCCTCGCGAGCGATCGGCGTCGACTGCACCGGCGCGGCGACGACCGGCCGGTAGGTGACGCCCAGGTCGACGGCCCCGGTCGACACGGCCTGCAGCAGCGTCTCGTGCGAGCCGAACAGCAGCTCGATCGGGCGATCCGCCGGCAGTCCCGCATAGAGCCGAGGCGCCAGGCGATAGCGTCCGAAGGCCGAGACCACGGCCAGGCGCAGCGGCCGCAGGGCCGGGTCGGCGCGACTCAGCCGCTCGCGGGTGCGCTCCACCTCGTCCAAAGCCCGGCCGACGGCTTCGAACAGGGCCTGGCCGGCGGCGGTCAGGCGCAGGCCTCGCCCCACCCGCTCGAACAGCGGCCGGCCGATCTCGCGCTCGAAGGCCTTAAGGTCGTGATGGATGGCCGGCGGCGACTTGCCCAGGCGCGGGCTGGCCGCGGCGATGCCGCCCGCCGCCGCCACCGCGTGGAACACCGCCGCCCGCCGCAGATCGACATGTCGCATCGTTTCGCAATCCAGAACGGAGGGCCTATCCGTTCGAAATATTGCCGAACCGCGTTCGGCGCTAGGTCTGGGTCTTCTTCGAAGGAGGCGCCGATGACCTGGAGACACCTGACGCTGGCGGCCGCCCTGGCGGTCGGTCTGACCGGCGGCCCAGCCCATGCCCGGACTGAACAGGCGGCCTTCCTGTTCACCTACGACGTCGATCGCGGCAAGGAGACCGCGTTCGAGGCCGGCTACGCCGCGCACCTGCAATGGCACGCCGCCCACGCCGACACCCTGCCCTGGTTCGGCTGGTACGTGACCAGCGGCCCGCGCACCGGCCTGTTCGTCGACGGGACCTTCGGCGTTCCGTTCGCGGCGATGGACGCTCGCCCCGATCCCGCCGGCGACGGCGCCGACATGGAGGCCCGTGTCCTGCCCTACGCCAAGGCCCGCGCCTATTCGGCCCATGTGCTGTGGCCCGAGCCCAGCACGGTCCGCAGCCTTGAGACCCGTCAGCCCAGCCCGGCGCTCGACGTCTACAGCCTTCGCGTTTCGCCCGGCGACATCGCGGCCTTCGAGACCGCCCTGCTCGCTTCGACCAAAGCCGGCAAGGATGGTTTGGCCTGGACCTGGTACCGCCTGGCGGGCGGCGGCGAGCTTGGGAGCTATCTGGTTCTGGTCCCGCGCCGGGCCTGGGCCGACCTGGCCGGCCGCCCCGCCGACCTGACAGGCCTGATGGCGGCGGCTTATGGCGCGAACCCGGACCAGGCCCGCGCGGCGGCCCTGGTCAAAAGCGTCGAGTCGAGACCTGGTCCTATCAGCCCAAGCTCAGCCGGCTGCCCTAGGCCTTGCACTCGCCCTGGGTCGCGACGCTGGCCCCCGCCGCGGCGGCTGTGCAGGCGCTGGCGTAGGTCTTGCCGTCGCAGCCGCAGACCGGGGCGTAGATCATCGTGCACATCTGCGGCGCCTTGCGGCAGGTCCCAGCGACATCGGCCACATGACACTGACCAGCCGGCGTCTGGCAGACCAGGCCCGAGGCGCACTGGAAGCCCGCGAAGCCGCCGCACATGCCGCCCTTGGCCACGGGGGTCCGTGCGTTGGTCGGCGGCGGCGAGGATGGACCGGAAGGCGCGGCCGCGGTGCAGCTTAGCAGCGCCAGGGAAGCCAGGAGGATCGTCAGGGGGCGCCAGGTCATCGACGGTCTCCACGTTCGGGGGCAGATGCGGCCCGCATCCTGGCATGCGCCGCCCAAGCCGGGCAAATCCGCCGCCGGCCCAGCTTTCCACCCCTTTTCTTCCCGAGCCGCGCGGCCCATACGGGGCGCTCCCGCCGAATCGACGCATGTTCCCGTAATGTCCGCTAAAGACGATCCCAACTTCTCGCTGTTCGGCGACGACGCCCTGTCGCCGCCGCCCGCTTCGCCGTTCCCCGCCCGCGAGCCGCATCCCGAGCCCGCGCCGCGTCCGGCCGCCCCGCCGCCTCCGACGGCCGCGCCCAGCGCGCCGCCGCCCTCGTCCGGCGGCTACGACGCCAGCTCGATCGAGGTGCTCGAGGGCCTCGAGCCCGTCCGCATGCGTCCCGGCATGTACATCGGCGGCACCGACGAGCGGGCCCTGCACCACCTGTTCGCCGAAGTGCTGGACAATTCGATGGACGAAGCCGTGGCCGGCTTCGCCAAGACCATCGAGGTCAAGCTCGACGCCGACGGCTACCTGTCGGTGCGCGACGACGGCCGCGGCATGCCCGTCGACGAGCACCCCAAGCACCCGGGCAAGTCGGCCCTGGAAGTGATCATGACCGTCCTGCACGCGGGCGGTAAGTTCAGCGGCAAGGCCTACGAAACCTCGGGCGGCCTGCACGGGGTCGGCGCCAGCGTCGTCAACGCCCTGTCCGAACTGGTCGAGGTCACCGTCTGGCGCGACGGCTTCGAGCACCGCCAGAGCTTCGCCCGCGGCAAGCCGCTGGGCCCGGTCGAGCAGATCCAGCCGTCCAAGAAGAAGGGCACCCAGGTGCGCTTCAAGCCCGACGACCAGATCTTCGGCGAGGGCTGCGGCTTCAAGCCGGCGCGCCTGTACCGGATGGCCCGCTCCAAGGCCTATCTGTTCCGCGGCGTGCAGATCAAATGGTCCTGCGATCCGTCGCGGATCCACGACCAGACCCCGCCCGAGGCCACCTTCCACTTCCCCAACGGCCTGGCCGACTTCCTGGCCGAGCGCACCAAGGGGCTGGAGCTGGTCACGCCCGATAGCTTCTCGGGCCGCATCGAGCGCCAGGGCGAGGCCGGCGCCGTCGAGTGGGCCATCGCCTGGACCCCGCGCGGCTTTGGCGAGCACGACGGCTTCATGCAGTCGTACTGTAATACGGTGCCCACCCCCGAGGGCGGCACCCACGAGAGCGGCCTGCGCGCCGCCCTGACCCGTGGCCTGAAGGCCTATGCCGAACTGAAGAACGAGAAGCGCGCGGCGATCATCACCGCTGACGACGTCATCGCCCAGGCCGGCGCCCTGATCTCGGTGTTCATCAAGAACCCGGAATTCCAGGGCCAGACCAAGGAAAAACTCTCTTCGAGCGAGGCCCAGCGCTTCGTCGAGAACGCCCTGCGCGACCCGTTCGACCACTGGCTGACCGGCTCGCCCAAGGCCGCCCAGGCCCTGCTGGAGTTCGTGATCGAGCGGGCCGAGGAACGGCTCAAGCGCCGCAAGGACAAGGAAGTCCAGCGCGCCTCGGCGACCCGCAAGCTGCGTCTGCCGGGCAAGCTGGCCGACTGCGCGGCCGGGGCCGTGGACGGCGCGGAACTGTTCATCGTCGAAGGCGACTCGGCCGGCGGCTCGGCCAAGCAGGCCCGCAACCGCAAGAACCAGGCGATCCTGCCCCTGCGCGGCAAGATCCTCAACGTGGCCTCGGCCAGCGGCGAGAAATTCACGGCCAACAAGGAGCTCAGCGACCTGATGCTGGCCCTCGGGGCCCAGGGCGGCAATCGGTACAAGGAAGAGGATCTGCGCTACGAGCGGATCATCATCATGACCGACGCCGACGTCGACGGCGCCCACATCGCCAGCCTGCTGATCACCTTCTTCTACCGCACCATGCCGGACCTGATCCGCCAGGGTCACCTGTTCCTGGCCCTGCCGCCGCTGTACCGCCTCAGCCACGGCGGCAAGAGCGCCTATGCCCGCGACGACGAGCACAAGGACGAGCTGCTGGCCACGATGTTCAAGGGCAAGAAGCCCGAGATCGGCCGCTTCAAGGGCCTGGGCGAGATGATGGCCTCCCAGTTGAAGGAGACCACCATGGACCCGTCGGTGCGCACCCTGGCCAAGATCACCCTTCCCCGATCCGAGGAAGCCGTCGAGGCCCTGGTCGAGACCCTGATGGGACGCAAGCCCGAGCTGCGCTTCCGGTTCATCCAGGAGAACGCCGAGTTCGCGGCGGACGACCTGGATCTGTAGGGTTCTTTTCCGAGAGGTCGTCGCGGCGATCACTTGCCCCCTACGGACCGCTTCGCGGTCGTCTTCCCCCACCAGGGGGAAGAGGAGATCGTGCGGGGTCCTCCGCCCCCTATGGGGGCGGACAGACCGCGAAGCGGTCAGGTGGGGGCAAGTGGGTGTGATCCCAGGTCAAAGACCATGAAGCGCCCAGACACTCTTGAACCCACCCTC
The DNA here is from genome assembly GCF_056397765.1 of Caulobacter sp. 05L422. Classification (NCBI taxonomy): domain Bacteria; kingdom Pseudomonadati; phylum Pseudomonadota; class Alphaproteobacteria; order Caulobacterales; family Caulobacteraceae; genus Caulobacter; species Caulobacter sp. 05L422. The sequence goes on from NZ_JBFTOB010000012.1 coordinate 133,932, forward strand.
CCCCTCCGGGAGAGGTGAAAGACGGCCTGCCCCCTCCAGCTCACGGCAGGTTGACTCTGAAGTTTACTCGCGTAATTTTCTGTTATTATTACGAATGTAAATAAACGGAGAAACCGATGCGCCTGAACCTCAAGATCACCGCCCTGACCGCCCTGCCCCTGCTCCTCGCCAGCCCCGCCCTGGCCTCGGCGGGAGCCGCCGCTCCTGCCCGCCACCTCGGCATCGGCGACATCTTCGGCGACGCCGCGGCGCCGGTGCAGTTCGTCATCCTGCTCCTGCTGGCCACCATCGTCGCCGCGCCGGTCCTGCTGGCCTTCGGTCGCGCCTCGAAGCTGGGCGTGCTGGCCAAGGGCGCGCCGTTGCTGGCGGTCGCCGCCTGCCTGTTCACCCTGCTGGCCGGAGCGGTCGGGATCGCCAACAGCCCGGTCGTCCCGTCCCTGACCGTGCTGGCCCCGGGCCTGGCCGAAAGCCTGCTGCTGCTGATCCTGGGCGCCCTGGCCACCTTCTCGGCCGTGGTCTGCCGCGAACTGGCCAAGCCGCGCGGCCTGGCCTGAGGATCAGTCGGGGACGCGTACTCATGGCAAGGCCCAGGCCGTCCTGGCGAGCGCCTCGGAGTGAGTACGCGTCCCCCTCGTTCGCACCGCGCCCCGCGCGACCATTTCGCCGCACCGCAGCATTCTTTCCCCGGCGCCCTTGCTTTCCAGACGGTTTTAGCCTCCTTAGGCCGCCCATCAGACCGTGTTTCACCGCGCCTCATCGGCATCCCGGCGAAAAAGGTCTATTCTCTGAAGATATTGACCAAGAACACGGTCCGTTTGGGGGTCGTATTTGGTCGTGGTGCGGGCCGCGTGCGTTTGTGTGTGCGCCGTCCGCTTGAAACGAACTGGACCCGCATGCCCTTCCCCGCCTCCCACCCCGCTCTTGAGCGGGCTCTTGCCGCTCAAGGTTACCTCGAGCCCACCCCCGTCCAGGCCGCCGTGCTGGAAGCCGACGCCGAAGGCCGCGACCTGCTGGTCAGCGCCCAGACCGGCTCGGGCAAGACCGTGGCCTTCGGCCTGGCCGCCGCCCCCACCCTGATCGGCGACGCCGAGAAGCTGGGCAAGGCCGGCGCCCCGATGTGCCTGGTGATCGCCCCGACCCGCGAACTGGCCATCCAGGTCAATCGCGAGCTGACCTGGCTTTACGCCGAGGCCGGCGCCGTGGTCGTCAACTGCGTGGGCGGCATGGACGCCCGTCGCGAGCAGCGCGCCCTGAACTTCGGCGCCCACATCGTGGTCGGCACCCCGGGCCGCCTGCGCGACCACATCGAGCGCGGCCACCTGGACCTGTCGGAGCTGAAGGTCGCCGTCCTCGACGAGGCCGACGAGATGCTCGACATGGGCTTCCGCGAAGACCTGGAATTCATCCTCGACGCCGCCCCGGCCGAGCGCCGCACCCTGCTGTTCTCGGCCACCCTGGCCCGCGAGATCGTGCAGCTGGCCAAGAGCTACCAGAACGACGCCCTGCGCATCGACACCCTGGGCCGCAACGAGCCGCACCGCGACATCGAATATCGCGCCGTCCGCGTCGCGCCCAACGAGACCGAGCACGCGATCGTCAACCTGCTGCGCTATTTCGAAAGCCCCGGCGCCCTGGTGTTCTGCAACACCCGCGAAAGCGTCCGCGCCCTGCACAGCAAGCTGCGCGAGCGTGGCTTCGCCGTGGTCGGCCTGTCGGGCGAGCTGAGCCAACGTGAACGCGCCGACGCCCTGCAGGCGCTGCGCGACGGCCACGCCCGCGTCTGCGTCGCCACCGACGTCGCCGCCCGCGGCCTGGACCTGCCGGACCTCGGCCTGGTCATCCACGCCGAACTGCCGGTCAACAAGGCCACCCTGCTGCACCGTTCGGGCCGCACCGGCCGGGCCGGCAAGAAGGGCGTCAGCGCCCTAGTCGTCCCCTACACCCGCCGCCGCAAGGCCGAGCAGCTGCTGATGGCCGCCGGCGTCGAAGGCAACTGGGGCGGCGCCCCGACCGCCGACGAGATCCGCGTCAAGGACACCGAGCGCCTGCTCGACGATCCGATCTTCAACGAGGCCGTGGTCGAGGAAGACACCGCCCTGGCCGAAGCCATGCTGGCCAAGCGCACGCCGCTGGAGATCGCCGCCGCCCTGATCCGCACCCGCCGCGCCAAGCTGCCGGCCCCGGAAGAGATCTACGACGACCCGCGCCACGGCGCTGACCCAGGCCCGCGCGTGCGCGGGGAGCGTTCCAATGACGCCGGCGACCGCTTCGCCGACCGCGCGCCCCGCGACTTCGGCGGCCGCGACGCCCGTGACTTCGGGGACCGTCCGGAACGCGAACCGCGCGCCGACATGAGCAACTCGGCCTGGTTCCGCCTCAACACCGGCCGCCGCAACAACGCCGACCCCAAGTGGCTGATCCCGCTGATCTGCCGCCTGGGCCACATCACCAAGAAGGACATCGGCTCGATCCGGATCTTCGACTACGACACCAAGTTCGAGATCTCGGCCGAGGCGGAAGTGAAGTTCGGGGCGGCCGTCCAGGCCACCGTGCGCGACGACGTGACCATCACCCCGACCACGGCCCCGGCCGCCCGGGACGCTTCGGGTCCGCGCAAGGAATACGCGCCCCGTCCGCCGCGTGACGACAACGACGCCCCGCGTCGCGAATTCACGCCGCGTCCGCCGCGCGACAACGCCGGCCCCCGTGGTCCGCGCGCCAACGCGCCAGGTTCGCGCGACAGCAGCCCGCGTCCGTCGAGCTACGGCGCCGACGGCGTCAGCAACGCCAAGCCCTATGCCCGCGGCGAAGAGCCCAAGCGCGACTACAAGCCGCGCGACCGCGACGAGGGCCCGAAGCGTGACTTCAAGCCGCGCCCGGCCCGCGACGACGCCCCGCGCGACTTCAAGCCCCGCGCCCCGCGCGATGAGGCCCCCAAGGCCTATTCGCCGCTGAACGAAGGCCCGGCCCCGCGCCGCGCCCCGCGTGAAGCTCGTGAGAGCGTGCCCTACGATCCGGAAGCCAAGCCGGCCAAGGCGCCCTATGTCGCCCGTCCTCGCGACGGCGCGCCGGGCGGCAAGCCCTATGTCGGCAAGAGCGCCGATGGCCCCGCCAAGCCGTTCAAGGGCCCCAAGCCCTTCAAGGCCAAGGGTTCGTTTGGTGACAAGCCGGCGTTCGGCGCCAAGCCCGCATTCGGCAAGAAGCCGGCCGGCAAGGCGCCGTTCAAGAAGAAGTAGTTTGACGTGGAGGGGGTGATCACTTGCCCCCTCCGCGCCTTCGGCGCTCCTCCCCCAAAGGGGGAAGAGGCGTCGCGCGCGTCCTCCGCCCCCTATGGGGGCGGACAGACCGCGAAGCGGTCAGGTGGGGGCAAGTCCGCCGGTTCTAAACCGCCTGGCCCGCGCACCACCCAGACGCCCAGGCCCACTGGAAGTTATACCCGCCCAGCCAGCCGGTGACGTCCACCACCTCGCCGATGAAGTACAGCCCCGGGACCGCCTTCGCCTCCATGGTCCGCGAGTCCAGGCCGTCGGTGTCGACCCCGCCCAAGGTCACTTCCGCCGTCCGGTAGCCTTCCGAGCCCACCGGCTTGAAGGTCCAGGCGTTGACCGTGGCGGCCACGCCGCGCAGCAGCACGTCCGAGCAGTCGGCCATGTTGCCGTAGGCCCCGGCGTCCTCGGCGATCAGCTGGGCCAGGCGCTTGGGCAGCATCTCGCCCAGCACGGTCGACAGCGCCCGCTTCGGCGTGGCGGTCCGCGCGGTGCGCAGGACCTGGAAGACGTCGACGCCCGGCGCCATGTTCACGCTGATCTCGCCGCCCTCGCGCCAGAAGGACGAAATCTGCAGGATCGACGGACCCGACAGGCCGCGATGGGTGAACAGCATGGCCTCGGCGAACTTGGTCTTGCCGCTGGAGACCACCGCGTCCAAGGCCACGCCCGACAGCGGGGCCAGGCGCTCGAGCGTCTTCACCTCGAAGGTCAGCGGCACCAGGGCCGGCCGGGTCTCCTGGATGGCGAGGCCGAACTGCTGGGCGATCTCGTAGCCCAGGCCCGTCGCGCCCATCTTCGGGATCGACTTGCCGCCGGTGGCGACCACGACCGAACGGCAGGACACCGGCCCGTGGGCGAAGCTGACACGCCAGCCCCCCTCTTGTTTAGTGTCGTCCTTGGCCACGCTCTTGACCTCGGTCTCCAGGCGCAGCTTGACGCCGGCCTTGTCCATCTCGGTCAGCAGCATCTCGATGACCTGCTTTGCCGAGCCGTCGCAGAACAGCTGGCCCAGGGTCTTCTCGTGGAAGGCGATGCCGTACTTCTGGACCAGGGCAATGAAGTCGGCCGGTCGATAGCGGCGCAGGGCCGAGACGCAGAACTTCGGATTGGCCGACAGGAAGTTGGCCGGGGCGGTGTTGACGTTGGTGAAGTTGCAGCGCCCGCCGCCGCTGATGCGGATCTTCTCGCCGGGAGCCTTGGCGTGGTCGACGATCAGCACCGAGCGGCCGCGCTTGCCCGCCTCGATGGCGCACATCATGCCGGCCGCGCCGGCGCCCAGCACCACGACGTCGAAATCTTCCAAGGCCATCGCCCTCTCTATTGAGCGGCGTATCGACAGGAGGGCGGCCGGGAAGTCAATGCGGCGACGTTGACGTTCAGGGCCGCGGGCGCGATCCTGCGCCCATGGCCGACGGCGCTGACATCCATCTCGACCCCGAACGCGCGGCCCGGCTCCGGGCCGCGGCAGAGGCCGCGGGCGTCTCTCTTGAGACCTACGCCTTGCAAGCCCTCGACCAAGCCTTGGACGACGAATGGTCGGAAGCGGTCGCGGCGCTGGAAGACCATGACCGCACCGGCGTTTCCTATGCCGCCGAGGACGCCATCGCCGAATTCCGCGCGAACGTCGAAGTCGGGCTAGCGAAACGGAAATGAAGCGCGAGGTCCGGCTGACGGCTCGGGCCAGACATGACCTTTCGCGCCTTGAAGCCTTTCTCATCGAGAAAAGCCCGGATGCGGCGCGGCGAGCCGTCGATGCGATCGCCAGCGCGGTCCAGTCGCTGGCGGATCACGCCGAGCGAGGTCTCTCGGGTCCACGACCCGACCTGCGGCAGATCCCCGTTGTGTTCGGCAATTCCGGCTATGTGATTCAGTATCGCGTGTCCCGAGAAGCCGTCCTTATAGCGCGGATCAAACACGCGCTCGAACGGCCCTAGCGATCACCCCGCCGTCGGCTCGTTCAGCACGAACACCCCGATGCCGATCAGCAGCAGGACCAGGCCGCACCAGATCGACACCGCGATCCACCGCGCCCTGGCCAGGCGGCGAGCCATGGCCTAGCCGGCCCGGCGCATCGGCGCGGAGCTCGACGCCGCGTGGCCGCCGCTGACCTGGAAGCGGCTCATCATCTGAACCAGGCCGCCAATCTCGGTCTTGAGGGAATGGCTGACGGCCGTCGCTTGCTCGATCATGGCGGCGTTCTGTTGCACGCCCTGATCCATCTGGTTGACGGCGGCGTTGACCTCGTTGAGGCCCGTGGCCTGCTCGCCGGCCGAGGCGGCCAACTCCTTCACCAGGGCGTCGATCTCGCCCACCTTGAACACGATGCCTTCCAGGGCCTCGCCGGTCTGGCCGACCAGCTTGACGCCCTGGCCGACCTGGCCGGCCGAGGTCGAGATCAGGGTCTTGATCTCCTTGGCGGCTTCGGCGGAGCGCTGGGCCAGGGCCCGCACTTCCTGGGCGACCACCGCGAAGCCGCGACCGGCGTCACCGGCCCGCGCCGCTTCGACACCGGCGTTGAGGGCCAGCAGGTTGGTCTGGAAGGCGATCTCGTCGATCACCCCGATGATCTGGCCGATCTGCTGCGAAGACTGCTCGATGCCGGTCATGGCCGCGACGGCGCCGCGCACGACCTCGCCCGAGCGTTCGGCGTCCTCGCGGGTGGAGCCGACCACGCGGGCGGCGTCGTTGGCCCCCTGCGAGGCGCGGCGGACGGTGGCGGTGATCTCGTCCAGGGCGGCGGCGGTCTCTTCGAGGCTGGCGGCCTGCTGCTCGCTGCGGCGAGCGGTGTTGTCGGCGGCGGCGGTGATCTCGTCGGAGTTGCGGCCGATCCCGCCGACGGCGGCCAGGACCTGGCCCATGGCCTGGTCGAGGTGATCCATGGCGCCGTTGAAGTCTGTGCGCAGCTGGCCGTAGCCCTGCGGGAACTGGTCGACGAGGCGAACGGTCAGGTCGCCCTCCGACAGGCGGGCCAGGCCCTGGGCGATCCGCTCCATGACGAAGGCCTGGTCCTGGGCCGCGCCCTGGCTGGCCGCCTCGTTGCGCAGGCGCTCGGCCTCGCTGGAGGCGCTGATCCGCTGCTGCTCGGCCTGCGACGTGCGCAGGGCCACGGCGTTGTCCTTGAACACCTGGACGGCGCGAGCCATCAGCCCGACCTCGTCCTTGCGGCCCGTGGCGGCGACGGTCACGTCCAGCTCGCCCTGGGCCAGGGTGGTCATGGTCTTGGACAGCGAGGCCACCGGACGCGAGATCTTGGTCGCGCCGATCCACAGCGCGAAGCCCATGCCGCCGATCGCGGCGACCAGGCCCAGCAGCATGGTGGTCAGAGCGCCCTGATTGGCCTTCTTGTTGGCGCCGGCCACCAGGGCGTCGGTTTCGACGTGGTAGCCGTCGCCCCAGGCCTTGGCGTCCTTGGACAGGCTCTCGATGGCCGGATCCAGCGCCGAGAGGCGCGCGATGGCACCGGTGTCATCATTGGCCAGGCCGAGGTCGGCGGCGGCGCGGCCGTCGGCGTAGAGGGCGTCGATGCGCTGGCGGAAACCGTCGGCGGTCGGGCCGATGGCCGGGTCGGCCTTGACCATCTTGTCCAGGCTGTCCTTTCCCTCGGCATAGACCTTGTCGAGTTCCTTGGAGGCCGACTGGGCCGCTTCCGAGGTCCCTTCGTAGGTCACCGCGCGGTGGGCGGCGTGGCCCATCATGCTCAGGCGACGGCTGAAGCGGGCGGACTGGACCTCGGCCGGCGAGCGATGCTCGACCAGGATGCGCGTGGCATCCTGCAGGCTCTTTTCCTGCCAGACCCCCATGCCCGTGCAGCCGAGAACGGCGACGGCCAGGATGGCGGCGGGCAACAGGACCTTGGTCGAGATCTTGAGGTCGTCGAGACCCATGGCTTCCCCCGTCGGGCCTTGAACGCTGAAAACAAGCGCGGCCAGTGTCGTGATTTGAGGGAATTCTCCGCCTGACCGCGTGAAAGACGGGTTAACGCGGGGGAAACAGCCAGGGCAGGCCGGCCTTGGCGGAAGGGTCGTAGATCGTGGCGTGATGCTGGTCGGGCATGGGGTCGTAGCGCCAGACCAAACCCTTGTGCGGCATGGCTTTCAGCGCCGCGACGACCCGGTCCACGCCCGCCTGCATCGTCGTGCCTTCGTCGCCGATCGACAGGTAGAGCCGGCGCCCGCCGAACTTCCCCTTGGCCAGCAAGGAAGACGCCTCACGCGACAGGCTCTGGTCGTCCCACCACAGGCTGGGGCTGGCGGCGAGGTAGGCGTCGAAGGCCTGGGGTTCGCGCAGGAAGGTCTCGACCACGAACAGCCCGGCCAGGGACTCGCCGATCAGGCCGTTGCGGCCGCTGGTGCGGTAGCGCGCCTCCACCCAGGGCTGGAGTTCGTCGACCAGGAAGCGGCGATACGCCGCGGAGCCGCCCGACTGCGGCAGCAGCTTGAGGTCGTCGGCGAACGTGGCCGGATGGGTCAGGTCGTGCTTGCGGTCGACGCCCTCGATCCCGACGACGATCATCGGCGCCAGGGTTCCGGCGGCGGTCAGTTGGGCGACGAAGTCGGTGATCTTGGGGAAGTCCTCCTGAACCGTGCCGCCATCGAGCAGGTACAGCACCGGAAACCGCTGTTTCGACGCCGCATAGCCCGGCGGCAGGGCCACATTGACCCGGCGCTGGCCGCCCAACACGCGGCTGTCGACCATGAAGGTCCCGTCCGGCGTGACGGCGCGAGACACGGAAGGAACCAGGGCGGCGGCGGCGCCGGCGGCGGCGAGGAATCGTCTGCGATGCATGCCCAAGGCTTAGCCATGAAACGGCGATCGCCAAGGGCCGTTCGCAGAAAGCGCCCTCGCGCGCTTGACGCCAGCGCCTGGGGGGTTAGGAACCCTGCCCTCCTCCCGCCCAGGCGCTCCCATGACGTCCGTTCCCCAAGCGACGATCGGCATCGATTTCGGCACGACCAACACCGTGGTCTCGATGACCCGCGGCGACGGTCCCGCCACGCTGGTGAAGTTCCCGACGGCGGGCGGCGACATCTTCGCGTTCCGCTCGGCCCTGAGCTTCCACGCGATCATGGGCGTGGGCGGCCGCGCCAACGAACTGGTGACCGAGGCCGGCCCCTGGGCGATCGAGGCCTATGTCGAGGACCCGCTGGAAACCCGCTTCATCCAGTCGTTCAAGACCTTCGCCGCCAGCGCCGCCTTCACCGAGACCAAGATCCTCAACAAGCGCTACCTGTTCGAGGACCTGCTGTCGGACTTCCTGCTGAAGCTGAAGAGCCACGGCGGCGCGGCCATGGAGACCCTGCCGACGCGGGTGATCGTCGGCCGGCCCGTGACCTTCGCCGGCGGCAACCCCGACGAGGCCCTGGCCCTGTCGCGCTACGAGGCCGGCTTCCGTCGCCTGGGCTTCACCGACATCCGCTACGCCTACGAGCCGGTCGGGGCGGCGTTCTTCTTCGCCCGACAGCTGAAGCAGGACGCCACCGTGCTGGTCGCCGACTTCGGCGGCGGCACCAGCGACTTCTCGATCGTGCGGTTCGAGCGCGCCCCTTCCGAAAACGGCGACGGCAAGCTGCGCTCCACCGCCCTGGCCCGGTCGGGCGTGGGCCTGGCCGGCGACGCCTTCGACTACCGGATCATCGACCAGCTTGTTTCCCCTGAGCTGGGCAAGGGCAGCCTCTACCGCGCCTTCGACAACCGCCTGCCGATCCCCCAGCGCTACTACACCGCCTTCGCCCGCTGGGATCAGCTGGCCCTGCTGCGGGCCTCCAAGGACATGCGCGACATCCGCGCCCTGGAGCGCACGGCCATGGAGCCGGAGAAGATCCGCCGGCTCATCGAGGTGCTGGACGACAACCACGGCTACGCGCTCTACCGCGCGGTCTCGGCGCTGAAGGAGGCGCTGTCGAGCCAGGACGAGGCGACGTTCCGCTTCGAGGCCGGCTCGGTGCTGATCGAGAAGACCGTCAAGCGCACCGACTTCGAGGGCTGGATCGCCCCGGAACTGAAGGCCATCGAGACCGCGGTCAACCAGGCGCTGGAGCGCTCGGGCCTAGGCCCCGACGGCGTCGACCGGGTGTTCCTGACCGGCGGCAGCTCGTTCGTTCCGGCCGTGCGCGAGATCTTCGTGCGCCGCTTCGGGACGGCCAAGATCGAGAGCGGCGGCGAGTTCGAATCCATCGCCTCGGGCCTGGCCCTGATTGGCCGCGAGGACGACCTTGACCTGTGGAGCGAGAAGGCCGCTCCAGCCGCCTGACGGCCAGGTTTCGAAATATTGCGGACTCGCAACAAATGTTTCCGGTCCCACCCCGCCCGTGACGTCTAGCCCTTAGTGGAGCTTGGAAGTCCGCGGTTCGTCCGCGCCCGACGCGCCATCACGTCGAGGTCGGGGGACCTGCTGAAATGGGCGACAACGCGCGCACGATCGCGATCGTGCTGCATGACCTGCCTTTGGGCGGTTCGGAACGGATCGCGGTGCGGCTGGCCAACCGCTGGGCGACGCTGGGACGACGGGTCGTCCTGTTCTGCGGGACGCGTGAAGGGCCGCTGGCCGACCTGATCCAGGCCGACGTCGAGGTGGTCGAGGCCGATCCGCCCATTCCGCGCGGACGCGGCTCGCGCAAGGCCCTGGGCCGGGCCACGGCCGCCTTCGTGGCCCAGCGGCGGCCCGACATCCTGTTCGTGCCCGGCAACTATCACTGGCCGATCCTGCCGGCCGTGGACGCCCTGCCCGCCGACCAGCGGCCCGGCGTCGTCGCCCAGATCGGCACCCCGCTCTACCGGCACGGCCGCAGCGCCCTGGCCCAGATTCCGTACAATCTGAAGACCCGCTGGCAGCTGCGCCGGATCGACCGGGCGATCTCGCTGTCGGACAGCATGACCGAAGACGCCAACCGCGCCCTGGGCCGCCGCGTCACCCAGTGCATCCGCCTGCCGGCCCTGGACGACGACGATCACGCCTTCGTCCCGCCGGCCGAGGGCAAGGTCATCCTGGCGGCCGGCCGGCTGGTCAAGGAGAAGGGCTTCGACGTCGCCCTGCGCGCCTTCGCCCGATTGGACGACAAGGACGCCAGCCTGGTGATCGTCGGCGAAGGCGAGCGGCGGGCCGAGCTGGAGGCCCTGGCCGTCGAACTGGGCGTGGCCGAGCGCGTGCGCCTGCCCGGCTATGTCCCCGACATCCGGCCGTGGCTGGAGACCGCCCGGGCCTTCCTGCTGACGTCGTTCTACGAGGGCTATGCGGCGGTGATCGTCGAGGCGCTGGGGGCCGGACGGCCGGTGGTCAGCACCGACTGCACGCCGGCGGCGCGGGAGCTGCTGGGTGTTCCCTTCAATGGCCGCGTGGCCCCGATCGGCTGCGCCGAGAGCCTGGCCGAGAGCCTGCGCCAAGTGCTGGAAGCCCCCGCGCCCGATCCTCGCGCCCTGGCCCGCTCGGTCGACGCCTACCGGCTCGGGCCGATCGCCGAGACCTATCTGGACGTGTTCGACGCCGTGGTCGCCAAGCGAACCAGCGCGGCGAAGACTACGCGGTTCGCGCCTTTCCCGGGACGCGCTTTCGCCATTCCCGGCGCACGTCCAGGGCCAGCGAGCGCGGCGAGACTTCGAAGCGCTTGGCGTCGATCAGCGTGACCGGCCCCGCGGCCGACAGGGTGTGCAGCCCGTCGGTCAGGCGGCCGAAGCTGGGCGGCGCCGTGATCGGTTCGTCAGCTTCGGCTTCAAAGTGGTCCGGCGTCAGCGCGGTGACCCGCAGCGCGCGGATCGCACCGCCATAGGTCTTCCGGCAGTCCTGCATCGGCAGCACGATCGCGCCGTCGACCGCGACCGGCGTGCCGCCCGGTCGTGAGCTGGAGGGATCGAAGCGCACCGGATTGCCGGCGTGCGGCGTCCAGGGGCCGGTGATCCTGTCCGCCCAGGCCACGTGCAGGGCGCTGACCTTGTCGGCCTTGGTCGTGGCCGGGGTGTAGAACAGCCACCACCGCCCGTCGTGGAGCACCGGCGTGGCGTCGATGGCGACCTGATCCAGTTCGATCGTCTGGACCGGCGTCCACTTCGTCGGGAAGTGCTCGGCGCGGTAAAGGGTCAGCCGTCCCGACTTGTGCGCCTCGGGCAGCATGTAGGTCTGGCCGTCCTCTTCGATGATGAAGGGGTACGACAGGTGCCAGGGCTCCTTGAGCGCGGGCTCACGGCTCAGCAGGTTCAGGTCCGCGTCGAAGGTCAGCACCTCGATGGCGCCCACCCGGTCGCGATAGTCGTAGATCTCGGCGAACACGTAGAGCCGGCCGTCGCGCCAGACGCCCATCGGGTCGGCCAGGAAGCACAGCGGGCCGGGATCGGGGATCCAGGTCACCGGATGCCGGGCCAGGGCGCCGGGCTCCAGCAGGTCCGCCATCGGCGCGCGGACCAGGCCGATACGCCACATGTCCTTCACGACGCCCACGCCTAGCGCACCTTGTCGGAGAACTTGGCCAGGGCCGCGCGGGCGCAGGCGTCGGCGGTCTCGTGGGTGGTGTCGGCCACGGCCAGGCCGCCCACCAGCTTGCCGTCGATGTGCAAGGGCAGAGACCCGGCGTGCGGGTTCAGGCGCTCGGGTTCGGCCTTGATCAGGGCGGCGAAGGCCGGGTCGGCCTTCTCGCGCGGCTCCATCTCGCTGCCGGGCGCGTCGAACTGAACGGCGGTGGCGGCCTTGCGCGGCGCGGCGACCGGCGGCTTGGGGCTGCCGGGCGCGCGCAGCACGACCAGCGGATTGCCCTTGTCGTCGACCACGGCGACGCTGATCGGCGCGCCCTTGGCCGCGCAGGCGTCGACGGCGGCGCGGGCCAGGTCGATGGACAGCGGCAGGTCGAGCGCGGGCGGCTCGGCGGCGAAGGCGTCGATCGGGACCACCGTCATCAGGCCGGCCAGGGTCACCGCCAGCGCCGTCACGGCGGCCTTCACCGGACGAACCACGGCCACCAGCCAGCCGCCGCCCCACGGGGTGTTGACCACCGCCTCGTCGAGGACCGGGCCCAGGGCCTTGAGCCGATGCCACAGCCGCAGGGGCTTGAGCGCCAGCCACATTGTCAGGCCCACCCCGCCGTCGGGCTTCAGGTTCGGCGCGTAGTAGGCGACCAGGTCCTCGACCTCGCCCAGATGCTCGATGCACTCGGAGAACACGACCACGTCGAAGGTCTCGTCGCTGCGGAACGTCCGCCCGTCGCCCAGCAGCAGGTCCACCTGCCCCGACGCGCGCTCGGCCGCCAGGCGCCGCAGGCCTTGCTCGACGGCGGGGGCCGAGAAGTCGACGCCGACATAGCGGGCGGGCACGTGCGGGCGGAAGGCCTCGAACAGCACGCCCTCCCCGGCCCCGATCTCGAGCACGCGGGGATTGGGCCAGCGGTCGGCGATCATGGCGGCCAGCAGGCGATGGTGGTGGCGCTGGTCCGAGCGGGCCAGGCGGTCATAGACGCCCTCGCGATATTCGCGGTCCCATTTCTCCACGGAGGCCGGAACGATCGGTTTGTGGCGCTTGCGCATGAACAGCTCGCCGACCCAGGGCCGGTCCAGCGAGACCAGTTCGACAAACCGCCGCCAGCGCAGATAGGCCATGCATTCCCCCGGGATATCCTCGATACCCGGATAGGCGCCCCGCCCCTAAGTGTCCAGCATCTCTAGGCTGTCATCGCCGGACGGACGAAGCCCGCCCGGCGATCAACATAATCAACCCTTGTTGGCCAGCGCCGCCTGAGCCGCCGCCAGGCGGGCGATCGGCACGCGGTAGGGCGAGCAGGACACGTAGTCCAGGCCCACCGTCTCGCAGAAGCTGATCGAGGCGGGGTCGCCGCCGTGCTCGCCGCAGATGCCCAGCTTGACGCCCGGACGGGCCGCGCGGCCGCGTTCGGCGGCGATGCGGATCAGGTCGCCGACGCCTTCCTGATCGAGGCTGACGAAGGGGTCCTTGTCGAAGATGCCCTTGTCGATATAGGCGCCCAGGAACTTGCCGGCGTCGTCGCGGCTGATGCCGAAGGTGGTCTGGGTCAGGTCGTTGGTGCCGAAGCTGAAGAACTCGGCGTTGGCCGCCAGGTCGCCGGCCCGCAGGGCGGCGCGGGGCAGCTCGATCATGGTTCCGACCGTGTACTGAAGATCAACGCCCTGCTCTTCCAGCACCGCCTTGGCGGTGCGGTCGGTCAAGTCGCGCAGGTACTTCATCTCCTCGCCCTTGGCGACCAGCGGGTGCATGATCTCGGGGATCGGCGCGGCCTTGCCAGACTTGGCGATATCGCAGGCGGCCTCGACGATGGCCCGGACCTGCATCTCGTAGATCTCGGGATAGGACACGCCCAGGCGGCAGCCGCGGTGGCCGAGCATGGGGTTGGTCTCGTGCAGCTCCTTGGCCCGCTGCATCAGCTTCTGAGCGTCCAGGCCGGTGGCCTTGGCCACGGCCACGACGTCTTCTTCCGTATGCGGCAGGAATTCGTGCAGCGGCGGGTCCAGCAGGCGGATGGTGACCGGCAGGCCTTCCATGATCGTGAACAGCTCGACGAAGTCGGCCTTCTGGAAGGGCGCGATCTTGGCCAGGGCCGTGCGGCGACCGGCTTCGTCGTCGGCCAGGATCATCTCGCGCACGGCGGCGATCCGGGTGTCGTCGAAGAACATGTGCTCGGTGCGGCACAGGCCGATGCCTTCCGCGCCGAACTGGCGGGCGGTCTTGGCGTCCAGCGGGGTCTCGGCGTTGGCGCGGACCTTCATGCGGCGCGCCGCGTCGGCCCACTCCATCAGGGTGGCGAAGTCGCCGGTCAGCTCGGGCTCGATCATCTTGGGCGAGCCGACCAGAATCTCGCCGGTCGAGCCGTCGATGGTGATGGTCTCGCCGGCCTTGTAGTCGCGGCCGCGAACCCGGAAGAGCGCTTCCTTCGGGAAGATCGCCACGTCGCCGGCGCCGCTGACGCAGGCCCGGCCCATGCCGCGCGCCACGACGGCGGCGTGGCTGGTCATGCCGCCGCGGGCGGTGATGATGCCCCGCGCCGCGTGCATGCCGTGGATGTCTTCCGGAGACGTCTCCTCGCGCACCAGGATCACGGCCTCGCCGGCGGCGGCGGCCTTTTCGGCGGCGTCGCTGTCGAAGACGATCTTGCCGGTGGCCGCGCCGGGCGACGCCGGCAAGCCCTTGGCGATCAGTTCGCGATGGGCGGTCGGATCGATGGTCGGGTGCAGCAGCTGGTCCAGCGAGGCCGGCTCGACGCGGCCGATGGCCTCTTCGCGGCTGATCACGCCCTCGGCGGCCATGTCGACGGCGATCTTCAGGGCGGCCTTGGCCGTGCGCTTACCGCTGCGGGTCTGCAGCATGTAGAGCTTGCCTTGCTCGACCGTGAACTCGATGTCCTGCATGTCGCGGTAGTGGCGTTCCAGCGTCTCGACCACGGTCTTGAACTGCTGGAAGACCGTCGGCATCGCCTCTTCCATCGAGGGGGCGGTGTCGCCCATCTCCTCGCGGGCGGCCTTGGTCAGGGACTGCGGCGTGCGGATGCCCGCCACCACGTCCTCGCCCTGGGCGTTGATCAGGAACTCGCCGTAAAGGCGGCCGTCGCCGTTCGACGGGTTGCGGGTGAAGGCCACGCCGGTCGCCGAGGTCTCGCCCATGTTGCCGAACACCATCGACTGGATGTTGACGGCGGTGCCCCAGGCCTCGGGGATGTCGTGCATGCGGCGATAGAACTTGGCCCGGTCGTTCATCCAGCTGGCGAACACCGCGCCGATCGCGCCCCACAGCTGCTCCTGGGCATCTTGCGGGAAAGGCTTGCCAAGGGCGTCGCGCACGGCGGCCTTGTAGTCCTTGATCACCGCGGCCCAGTCGTCGGCGGTCAGGGCCGTGTCGACGGTGACGTCCAGGCGATCCTTGTGGTCGTCCAGGATCTCCTCGAACATGTGGTGCTCCAGGTCGAGCACGACGTTCGAGTACATCTGGATGAAGCGGCGATAGCTGTCATAGGCGAAGCGACGGTCGCCGGAGAGGATCGCCAGGCCTTCGACGGTCTCGTCGTTGAGGCCCAGGTTCAGGACGGTGTCCATCATGCCCGGCATCGAGGCCCGGGCGCCCGAGCGCACCGAGACCAGCAGCGGGTTCTTCACGTCGCCGAAGCTCTTGCCGGTCAACTGCTCCACCGTGGCCAGGCCGGCGTTGAGCTGATCGGTCAGTTCGGCCGGGTACTGCTTGCCGTTGGCGTAGTAGTGGACGCAGGCCTCGGTGGTCACCGTGAAGCCCGGCGGCACCGGCAGGCCCAGGGACGACATCTCGGCGAGATTGGCTCCCTTGCCCCCCAGCAAGTTCTTCATCTTGGCGTCGCCGTCGGCGCCGCCCCCCCCGAACGAATAGACCCACTGCGTCTTGGTCAGCGTATCAACCGGCATTTCTGGTTCACCCTGCGATAAGTGAAAAAGCCGGCAGCCCTCTATTGGAGCTGTCCTGGCCTGGGACAACGAGCGTTAACGCCCATCCCGCACTGCAATATCCGGGGGTTCAGTAGCACCTTGTCAAAGAAGCCGTCCACCGGCGGTTTGCGGTTCGCAGTCTAAAGCGAAATTTCGGCAAATTCTTCCAATGACAACGTTGTCCTGATCGAGATTTGCGCGAATACCGATATGGCGAAGATCAACCCGAGTCTCGAGATCGGACGTTCGCGACGGTCGAAGCCAGTCTCGGCGGCCGATCTAGAACAGACTGACGGTCATCCGCAGGGCCATCACGACCACCGTCCGCGCGTCCTGGTCGCCGCCGGCCCGGCGGATCACCTGCAGGTCGGGCTGCAGGGCGACGCGGGGCGCGACCTTGTCCGAATAGGTGATCTCGACGCTGGATTCGGCGTCGGCCGGCGACAGGCCCTCGTCGAAGGTGTTGGCGCGCTGCTTGGACGACAGGACGCCCTGCTCCACCCCGATCGAGAACGCGCTGTCCGGACGCGAGGCGAAGACCCGCTCGACCAGAACGCCGGCCTGCCAGCCCGAACTGAAGGGCGTGGTGTCGCCGTCCGAGAAGCCCAGGCGGGCGAAGCCGCGCACCGACCGCCCCGCCTCGCCGCCGTCGACGAACGGATATTCGGCCAGCACGTAGCCGCCCCGCGCCTTGCTCAGCGCCGGATCGCCGTTGGCGTCCAGGGCGCGCAGGTCCGGCTGACGCTCGGTATAGAACCAGCCGCCGGCCGCCAGGCGCCAGTTGTCGCCGAACCCGGCCTCGGCGATCATCAGGGCGCCGTTGTCGAAGTCGGTCGACGGCCCGTCCGGATCGCCCACCGTGCCGGCATGGGCGTTGAGCGCCGCGGCCTGGAGATAGGCGCCCTGCCCGCCCTCGATCCGGGCGCGAACCGCCAGGGCGGTCGATGGGAAGATCGACGGCCCGTTGGGACCGGTCGAGGCGAACTCCGAGCCGATGCCGAACGGCGGCGCCAGCAGCAGGCCCGAGGCCTCGGTGGAATAGAACTCGCTGTTGAGGTCGTAGAGCCCGGCCAGAACCGAGCCGCGATCGCCGGCGAAGCGGGACTGGACCCAAAGCTCGTAGAGCCGGGCCCGGGGTCGTCCGACCTCGATGTTGTCGACGCCCTGCAGGGTGCCGGCCAGGTCGTTGGGCGCGCCGCCGCTGTTGTTGAGCAGGTAGCCGTGCACGGTGGCCCCGCGCCAGCCGACCAGCTTTTCCAGGTCGCCGTCGACGATCACGTCGAGATTGTCCAGGACGCGGCCGGCGTGGGCGGTCCCGCCCCGCACCGTGCCGGCGACGTCGGCCGTATAGGTGACCTCATGGGTCCATGCGCCTTGCCCGGCTTCGGTTTGGGCCAGCGCGGCCGGTCCCGTGGCGACGCCAATTGCGAATGCCGCGCAGGAACAGATTGATCTAATCGAAGTCATGGTCTTGCCCCATCAACATCGGGACAAATACCGGCACGGCTTGAAGCACCCCTTAAAGTTCTCGAGGCGCGGCCTTTTGCCTCACTTGGGCGTTTTACAGCCCTGAGCACGGACAACGAAGGCGTCGTTAACCCCATTGCACGAAGGTGAGCGCACCAAAACGGGACGCAGGGGCCGGCAATGCTTCGGACGATCAACCACAAGGTGATGGGCGCCGGCGCGGCCGTCATGGTGCTGTGCACGGCCAGCGCGGGCGCGGGCCTGTGGTCGACCACGCGGCTGGACGGCGCGCTGCGCGACGCCAACGTCTCGGCCGCCGTGCTGCGCAACCACATGGAAGCCGACATGATGCACGACGCCCTGCGCGCCGACGTGCTGTCCAGCCAGTTGGCCGGCGACGCCGGGTCGGGCATCGCGATCGACGACGTCCGCAAGGACCTGACCACCCACGTCGGCAACTTCCGCGAGGCGATCACCGCCAACGACGCGCTGGCCACCGATCCGGCCAGCCGCGCCGCCCTGGCCGAGCTCAAGGCGCCGCTCGACACCTATATCAAGTCCGCCGGCCAGATGGTCGACCTGGCCGCGAGCGACCACGCCCAGGCCGTCGCCGCCATGCCCGGCTTCATGCAGCAGTTCACGACGCTGGAAGGCGCGATGAGCAACGCGTCGGACCGGATCGAGACCGCATCGACCGCCGCCGCCGCCCGCGCCAAGAGCGTGGCCCTGTTTTCCGAGATCCTGATGACCGCCGCCGTGGTGGCGGGCGTGATCTTCGCCGGCATCCTGATCATGATCTCGCGCGCCGCCATCGTGCGGCCCGTGCTGAACCTGGCCGGCGACATGCGCCGCCTGGCGGCCGGCCAGAACGACATCACCGTCTCGGGGGCCGGTCGCGCCGACGAGATCGGCGAGATGGCCAAGAGCGTCGAGGTGTTCCGCCAGTCGGGCATCGAGCGCGCCCGGCTCGAAGCCGAGGCGGCCGGCTTCCAGCAGGAGCTGGACCGCAAGCTGCGCGACATGGAAGCCGCCTTCGAAGTGGCCGGCCGCGAACAGAAGGCCGTCGTCGACGTGATGGCCAAGGGCCTGGCCAGCCTGGCCGGCGGCGACCTGTCCACCCGCATCGCAGCCCAGGTGGCCAGCGACTACATCGCCCTGAAGAACGACTTCAACGCCGCCGCCGCAGGGCTGGAAGACGCCATCCGCACGATCTCCGCTGTCGCCGGCCAAATTGGTTCGGGCACCCAGGAAATCGCCTCGGCCTCCAACGACCTGTCGCGCCGCACCGAACAGCAGGCGGCAAGCCTGGAGGAGACCGCCGCCGCCCTGGACGAGATCGCCGCCACCGTGCGCCAGACCGCCGACGGCGCCACCCGCGCCACCGCCGAGGTGGCCTCGGCCCGGACCGACGCCGAGCGCTCGGGCCAGGTGGTCGGCCAGGCCGTCTCGGCCATGGGCGCCATCGAGGACTCCTCGCGCCAGATCACCCAGATCATCGGCGTGATCGACGAGATCGCCTTCCAGACCAATCTGCTGGCCCTCAATGCGGGCGTGGAAGCCGCCCGGGCCGGCGACGCGGGGCGCGGCTTCGCGGTCGTCGCCCAGGAAGTCCGGGCCCTGGCCCAGCGCTCGGCCGAGGCGGCCAAGGAGATCAAGACCCTGATCTCGACCTCCTCGCAGCAGGTCGACGCGGGCGTGAACCTGGTCGGCCAGACCGGCGAGGCGCTGAATCGCATCGTCGGCCGGGTGGCCGCGATCGACGACCTGGTCCGCCAGATCAGCTCGTCCAGCCAGGAGCAGGCTTCGGGCCTGGCCGAGGTCAACACCGCCGTCAACCACATGGACCAGGTGGTGCAGCAGAATGCCGCCATGGTCGAACAGGCCACCGCCGCCACCCACTCCCTGAAGGGCGAGACGGCCCAGCTGGTCTCGCTGGTCGGCCGCTTCAAGATCGGCGGCGAGGAACAGCCGGCCCTGCGCCGGGCGGGCTGAAGCGTCGCTGCGGCCAAGAGCCGCGCCGACCGCCGCCGCGCCCGAGAATGAAGTAGATTGTGGCATGGCGTGGCTAAATCCCTCCTCCGTGACGCGCGGCCTGAGGTCCCTGCACTGGATCGTGGGCGCGACGATCGTCCTGGTGGCCGTCTCGGTCCTGGGCAGCATCGCGCTGATGCTGTTCGCCGCCCGCTCGCTGGACCGCATGGAGAGCCAGGACGAGCGTGCGCTGGTCCAACGGACGATCCAGCGCGACCTCAGCCGCATGGCCCGCGAATTGACCTCGGCGACGGTCTGGGACGACGCCGCCAAGGCCATGGGCCCGCCGCTCGACCCGGCCTGGGCCGACGTCAATTTCGGCGAGTATTATCACGAGTATTTCCAGCACGACCTGACCTACGTGGTTCGTGACGGCCAGGTGGTCTACGGCTCGCTGGCCGGCGCGCGGGTGTCCGCCGGCGCCCTCGGCGCCTTGCCGCAGGACGCCGCGCCGCTGGTCGCCCGGGTCGCCGCCCAGGCGCGGGCCGCGCACCGCGACAAGCGCTTCAGCCTGGAGGGCTCGACCACCGGCGAAGGCCTGGTGCGGTCCGGCGACGAAATCTACCTGGTGGTGGCCGCCGACGCGATCGCCGAAACCGCCCAGCTCGCCGCGCTCCAGCAACGAACCCCGCCCTCGGTGGTGGTCACCGCGCGCCGGGTCAGTACGGCCTATACCCGCGGCCTGCAGAAAGATCTGGGGATCGAGGGCCTGGCCTTGATCGCCGAAAGCCGATCCAGCGATTCCAGCGTGCCGCTGCACGATATCCAAGGTCGGCCCGTGGGTGCGCTCAGCTGGCCAGCGCGCGATCCAGGCATGTCGCTCCTCCGGGCCGGCGCGCCCTGGATCGCCCTGGTCTTCACCGCGCTGCTCGCCGCCGCCCTGGTCCTGTTCCTTCGCGTCACCGACACCCTGACCAAGCTCGCCGCCAGCCGCCAGGCCCTGATCGCGGCCAAGGAGGAGGCCGAGGCGGCCAACGCCGCCAAGACCCAGTTCCTGGCCAATATGAGCCACGAGATCCGCACGCCGCTGAACGGCGTGCTGGGCATGACGCAGGTCATGCAGGCGGACCAACTTCCGGACCGCCAGCGTGGCCGCCTCGACGTGATCCACCATTCCGGCCAGGCGCTGCTGGCCCTGCTGAACGACATCCTGGACATGGCGCGGCTGGAGCGCGGCGGGGTCCGCCTGCGGGCCGAGCCCTTCGACCTGCCGGTCCTGGTGGACTCGACCTGCGCCCTGTTCTCGGGCGCGGCCGCCAACAAGGGCATCGACCTGACCTGCGGCGTGGCGCCCGGCTGCGAGGGGGTCTGGATCGGCGATCCGATCCGCCTGCGACAGGTGCTGGGCAATCTGGTGGCCAACGCCGTGAAGTTCACCCGCCAGGGCTCGGTGCGGATCGAGGTGACGCCGTCGAAGACCGGCCTGCGGTTCGAGGTGCGCGACACCGGCGTCGGCATCGCGCCGGAGCATCGCCCGCAGTTGTTCAAGATCTTCTCGCAGGTCGACAGCTCCCTGACCCGCGCCCACGAGGGTTCGGGCCTGGGCCTGGCGATCAGCCGCGACGTCGTCGCCCTGATGGGCGGCTCGATCGGCGTCGACAGCGCCCCCGACGCGGGCTCGACCTTCTATTTCGACGTCCCCCTGCGCCGCGCCCGCCCTGATCGGCCGACGCTGCGGGTGGTCAACGCCTAAGACAGGGATGGACTGCCCCTAGGGCAGTTCCGTAGCCTTGAACTCACCGGTCGTCCGCAGGACGAGAACAAGAACCGGGGAGGAAACCATGGCGCCAGCAACGACCCGTCCGGGGACGAGCGCGGCCGCTCGCGAGCCCGTTCGCACGACCCCCGCAATCACCAAGAATGGCGCGCCCTTGGACGCCGTGGTGGTCGGGGCCGGCTTCGGCGGGCTCTACATGGTCCACCGGCTGCGCGAGGCCGGACTGAGCGTCCAGGGGATCGAGGCGGCCGGCGACGTCGGCGGCACCTGGTGGTGGAACCGCTATCCCGGCGCCCGCTGCGACATCCCCAGCCTGCTTTATTCCTACACCTTCTCCGACGACCTGCAGGCCGAATGGCGCTGGAGCGAGAAGTACGCCACCCAGCCCGAGATCCTGGCCTACGCCCAGCACGTGGCCGACCGCTTCGACCTTCGCCCCGCCTTCCTGTTCGAGACCCGCGTGACCTCGGCGGTCTTCGACGAGGCCGCCAGCCTCTGGCGGGTGACGACCGACCGGGGCGACGAGATCGCCGCCCGGTTCTGCGTGATGGCCACCGGATGCCTGTCGGCTCCGCGCGACTTCGACCTGCCGGGCGCGGAAACCTTCGAGGGCGAGACCTACGTCACCGGCCTGTGGCCGCACCAGCCGATCGACTTCAGCGGCAAGCGGGTGGCGGTGATCGGCACGGGCTCGTCGGCGGTCCAGTCGACGCCGCTGATCGCCGAGCAGGCCGACCGGGTCCATGTCTTCCAGCGCACGCCCAACTACAGCCTGCCGGCCCTGAACGCCCCGCTGACCGACGAGGAGGTCGCCGGGTTCCGCGCCAACTTCCCGGCCTATGTGGAGCTGCTGCGCAGCGGCCAGCCGCCCCTGCCCATCCCGCCCGCCGACTATGTCCCGTCCGATGAGGAGCTGAACGCCCTGGTCGCCCAGCTGTGGAACGGCTGGGGCCTGATCTCGGCCGTGCAGATCCCCAACATCGTGCGCGACGAGCGCTGCAACCAGGCGGCCGGCGACTTCGTCCGCGCCAGGATCGCGCAGACCGTCAAGGACCCGGCCCTGGCCGAGAAGCTGACCCCGCGCGACTTCCCGATCATGACCAAGCGGGCCTGCGTCGACACCGGCTGGTACGAGACCTTCAACCGCGACAACGTCGAGCTGGTCGACCTGCGCGAAACGCCGATCACGGCGATCATCCCCACGGGCGTGCGCACCACCGAGCGGGACTATCCGGTCGACGTCATCGTCAGCGCCATGGGCTTCGACGCCATGACCGGCGCCCTGCTGCGCATGGACATCCGCGGCCGCGACGGCCTGAGCCTGAAGGACGCCTGGGCCGAGGGTCCCAAGACCTATCTGGGCCTGGCGGTGGCGGGCTTCCCCAACCTGTTCACCGTCACCGGTCCCGGCAGCCCGTCGGTGCTGACCAACGTGCTGACGGCCTGCGAGCAGCACGTCGACTGGATCATGGACGCCATCACCCACGTGCGGAGCATCAACGCCGCGACGCTGGAAGCCACGGTCGACGCCCAGGAGGACTGGGTCGCCCACGTCAACGACGAGGCCGACAAGACCCTCTTCCCCCGCGCGGCCTCCTGGTACATGGGCGCCAACATCCCCGGAAAGCCCCGGGTGTTCATGCCCTATGTCGGCGAGGGCTATAAGCGGCGCTGCGACGCCGTGGCCACGCGGGGCTACGCGGGGTTCGCCCTGAAATCCTGATCGGCGACCAGGCCGGACATATTGTCGCAGAACGACGATTTTCTCAGTCTGGAAAGACACTTGGGTCCTAGCTGCCCATCCATATTCGTGCACGAGCCGCCCACGATGATCGACGATCCGGCCGCGCCCTCGGCCCTCCATACCCTGATGCGCGAAGCCTTCGACACGGCTTCCGAGGGCCTGGCCGTGTTCGACGCGGCGGATCGGTGCGTGGCCTGGAACCAACGCTACGCCGAGCTCTGGTCGCGATGGGGCGTCCAGGTCGTCGAGGGCATGACGTTCGAGGCCCTGCTCCGGGCCGGACTGGCCGCCGGTCGCTATCCGGACGCGGGCGCTCGCCCGGAGGCCTGGCTGGCCGAGCAGATCCATCGCCGCGCCACCCTGGAGCAGATGCGTGACGAGCGCGTGGAGCACGGCGAGCGCCTGCGCTTCGCCACGCGCCGCACGCCGTCGGGCGGGCGGATCACCAGCTGCGTCAGCCTCGAGCCCGCCGGTTCGTCGGAACGCTCGACGCCGCCCCAGACCTTCCTGGACACCGTGATCGAGAACGTCCCGGCCATGCTGTTCGTCAAGGACGGCGCGACCGGCAAGTTCCTGCTCGTCAACCGGACCGCCGAAGAGGTTCTGGGCGTGCCCCGCGAGGCGCTGCTGGGCCGCTCGGACCACGATTTCTTTCCCGCCGACCAGGCCGACTTCTTCGTCGCCAAGGACCGGGAGGTGATCGAGAGCGGCGAACTGCGGACGATCCCCGAGGAGCCGCTCGACACCCCGCACAACGGCCGGCGCTGGCTGCAGACCCGCAAGATCGCCATTTCCGGCGAGGACGGGCGCCGCCATCTGCTGGCGATCTGCGAAGACATCACCGAGCGCAAGCTGAGCGCGGCCGCCCTGGACGCGGCCCTGCATCGGGCCGAGGCGGCCAGCGTCGCCAAGAGCGAGTTCCTGGCCAATATGAGCCACGAGATCCGCACGCCGCTGAACGGGGTGATCGGCATGGCCGAGGTGCTGAGCCGCACCCCCCTCACCCCGCGCCAGCGCGAGATGATGTCGGTGATCCTCGGTTCGGGTCGGACCTTGAACCTGTTGCTCAGCGACATCCTCGACCTGTCGAAGATCGAGGCCGGCGCGCTGGAGCTGGTCGAGGAGCCGATGAACCTGCGCGAGGCGGTGACGGCCGCGGCGGCGGTGTTCGAGGCCGTGGCCCGCGACAAGGACCTCGGGTTCCAGTTGGACTTCGCCGACGGCTTCCACGACGAGGTGGTGGGCGACGCCCTGCGCATCCGCCAGATCGTCGCGAACCTGACCAGCAACGCCGTCAAGTTCACCAGCGCCGGCCGCGTCCACGTCCACGCCGCGACCGCCGCCGCGCCCGGCGGCGGGGTGGCGCTGAGCGTCTCGGTGCAGGACAGCGGCGAGGGCTTCGATCCGGCCAGCAGCGACCAGTTGTTCGAGCGCTTCCAGCAGGCCGACGGCTCGGTGACCCGCCAGGCCGGCGGCTCGGGCCTGGGCCTGCCGATCGCCCGGCGCCTGGCGCGGCTGATGGACGGCGACATCGCCTGCGCGGCCCGGCCCGGACACGGCGCCACCTTCACCTTCCAGGCGATCCTGGGCGCATGCGAAGGCGACGCGGCCTGCCCTTGCAAGCCCAAGCCGGAACCGACCGCAGCCCAGCCGGAGATCGAGCGTCGCCTGCGGATCCTGCTGGCCGAGGATCATCCGACCAACCAGCAGGTCGTCGACCTGATGCTGGGCGACGCCGCGGACCTGACCATCGCCCCCGACGGCCAGGCGGCCCTGGCCGCCTTCGCCGCCCAGCCGTTCGACCTGATCCTGATGGACACCCAGATGCCGGTGATGGACGGCCTGGCCGCGACGGCCGCCATCCGCGCCCGCGAGCGCGACCAGGGCCTGGCGCGAACGCCGATCATCTCCCTGACCGCCAACGCCATGCCCCACCAGGTCCAGGCCTGCCTGGCGGCCGGCGCCGACCTGCACCTGGCCAAGCCCATCAGCATCCACGGCCTGTTCGGAGCGATCAACGCGGCGCTGGAGCTGGGCT
Source organism: Caulobacter sp. 05L422 (assembly GCF_056397765.1). Lineage (NCBI taxonomy): Bacteria > Pseudomonadati > Pseudomonadota > Alphaproteobacteria > Caulobacterales > Caulobacteraceae > Caulobacter > Caulobacter sp. 05L422. The sequence continues at coordinate 158,594 of NZ_JBFTOB010000012.1, forward strand.
AGAGCGCGCGCCCTCCGCCCCCTATGGGGGCGGACAGACGGCGAAGCCGTCAGGTGGGGGCAAGTAGGTGTGATCTCACGCCTTCGGCTGTGAGCTGATGGAAAGGGACGCGGAGCGCCGGACAACGTCCGGAGATCTTTGAATGAATACCGTTTCGACGAAGCCGATCGCTCCGCGCCATCGTTATCCGCCAGCTTCCGGTGGGCAGCCCTGTTGAGGCTTAGCCGGACCCGGAACCGACCCTTTCGAGCCAGTCCCAGCCGCCGAGGGCGCGGGCCAATGGGCAATACACGCGCTTTGTCCCCGTTCGACGCCGACGGCGGGCGGGCTCCCCAACGACAGGAGTCCCCGGACACGCTGAAGTAACCCCCTCCAGCCCAGTCCCGCTCGATCGCCCCCCGCCGC
>NZ_JBFTOB010000013.1:0-157443 GCF_056397765.1 Caulobacter sp. 05L422
AATACACGCGCTAATACACGCGCTTTGTCCCCGTTCGACGCCGACGGCGGGCGGGCTCCCCAACGATGGAAGTCCCCGGACCGCGCGAGTAACCCCCTCGCGCCTGTCCCCGCTCGATCGCCCCCCGCCGCCGCATTGGTCGCTGGCCTTGCGCCCTTTCCATGCGACGAGGTGGGATCAGGATACGGGCGCCGCGAAAGGGTGAGGGGAATAAAGATTTAAGCCAGCAAGATCAGCGCTCTAGCGGCGAACGCCGTGCGGAGTTCAGGTGCGCCCATGGGTCTGCGCCCGTCGACCCCCACGTGGAATGTCGGGAAGCTGACCGACGGCGCTTTCGCCATCGCATTAGGCTCGCGGCCTAGCGAAGGGCCGTCGTCATGGCGTTCCTTCGCCCTGGGCGGGCGAGCGCATATGGGGCAGACCTACACCTTCGTGGCCTTGACGACCGACGGCCGCTCGCCGTTCCTCGACGTGCGGGTGCTCGACGCCGGCGAAGACCTCGCCGCTCACGCCCGCAAGCTGCTGGCCGAGCATCGCAGCTGCTCGCGGATCGAGGTCTGGGACGGCCAGGTCCGCCTGATGGTGGTCGGCTGCGACCTCGCGGATGTGGGCGAGGTCGCGCCGGACTGAGGGCCTACTTCTTGCCGTCGACCACCTGGGTCGTGGGGCGGTCGTCGCCGGCCGACAGTTCGTTGTGCCACTGACCCCGGGCGTCTTCGTAGGAGATGCCGGTCTCTTCGCCGGCCACGCGCTGCTCGCCGGCCGCGCGCTGCGCCGCGTGGAGGGCGGCGTCATGGGTCTTGAAGGTCTCGGAGAACACGTCGCCCACCTTGTAGGCCCAGCCGCCGTCGTGCTCGACGATGTTGTAGGTGATGTCGGTCATGGGCATGGCTCCGTTCAGATTGGCTCACAGAAACTGCGCCTCGAAGGCCACGGTTCCAAGCGGGAAGTCTTGGACGGATGGGCTTTGATCCTTCTCCCCTTGCGGGAGAAGGTGTCGGCGCAGCCGACGGATGAGGGGTTTCTCAAACGACGCCGCCGCGACTGGCCTTTCGGCTGATCGCGGCGGTTCGAATCTTCAACCCCTCACCCGACCTCCTTCGGAGGCCACCCTCTCCCGCGGGGGGAGAGGGAAGATCTTAAGCCACCTTCACCCGCGCCGCGCTCTCGGGCAGGTCGGTCCCGAACGCGCGCTGGTAGAACTCGGCCACGGTCGGGCGTTCCAGCTCGTCGCACTTGTTCAGGAAGGTCAGGCGGAAGGCCAGGCCGATGTCCTTGTCGAAAATCTCGGCGTTCTGGGCCCAGGTGATCACCGTGCGCGGGCTCATGACGGTCGAGATGTCGCCGTTCATGAAGGCGTTGCGGGTCATGTCGGCGACGCGGACCATGGCGGCGATCGTGCGCTTGCCCTCGGCGGTGTCGTAGGACGGGTTCTTGGCCAGGACGATGCCGGCCTCGACGTCGTGGTCGAGGTAGTTGAGCGTCGTGACGATGCTCCAGCGGTCCATCTGGCCTTGGTTGATCTGTTGGGTGCCGTGATAGAGGCCCGTAGTGTCGCCCAGACCGATGGTGTTGGTCGTCGAGAACAGCCGGAAATAGGGATTGGCGCGGATCACCCGGTTCTGGTCCAGCAGGGTCAGCTTGCCGCCGGCCTCCAGCACGCGCTGGATGACGAACATCACGTCCGGGCGGCCGGCGTCGTATTCGTCGAACACCAGGGCGATCGGGCGTTGCAGGGCCCACGGCAGGATGCCTTCTCGGAACTCGGTGACCTGCTTGCCGTCCTTCAGGACGATGGCGTCCTTGCCGACCAGGTCGATGCGCGAGACGTGGCTGTCGAGGTTCACCCGCACCAGCGGCCAGTTCAGCCGGGCGGCGATCTGCTCGATGTGGGTCGACTTGCCGGTGCCGTGATAGCCCTGGACCATCACCCGGCGGTCATGGGCGAAGCCGGCGCAGATCGCCTTGGTCGTCTGGGGATCGAACTTGTAGGCGGTATCGACCTCGGGGACGTGGCTGTCCTTGTGGCTGAAGAACGGAACCTTCATGTCGCTGTCGACGCCGAACGCGTCACGAAGCGTGACCCACTTGTCGGGGGCCAGGGTGATCAGGGGATCGGCGGCGTGGCTGTCGGTCAGGTCGGGCATGCTTTCCGATTACCGCCTTGACCCCAGGGAGGGGAAGGGGCGAGGGGCCTTTCAGGCTTGAAAAAACGCAAACGCCCCGGGCGGCGAAGCCGTCCGGGGCGCTCGATGAGGCTCCTGGGAAAGGGCCTAGTTGTTGGCGATGATCACCGAGGCGATCAGGCCGGTGGCCACGGCGGCCAGGATGTAGCTGTCGTCCACGCGCTGCCAGCGATAGCCGCGGGGCGGGGCGCGCAGGCCGTGACGACGATAGTCGTTCACATAGTAGCGGTTGTCGCGATAGCGGGCGTCCAGGCGCTGGCCGCGCTGCCAGTGACGATATTCGCGGCGGTCGTCCCGACGGTCATGGGCGTAGTCGCGACGATCGTGGCCGTAGTCGCGGCGATCGTGATCGCGGCTATCGTGACGTTGGTCGTAGCGGCCGCGGTCGTCGTAACGTTGGCCGGCGGCCATGGCGGTCCCCGATAGAGCCGTACCGGCCAGCAGGGTGGCGGCCAGGGTGGTGATGATCAGACGCTTCATAACGAGGTCCTTTCCTGTTGTGTGGCAGTCCGACACTGCCGAACCTCTTCGATAGTCCGACACTAGCGAGAGTGGTTTGGACCGGACATGAACGGCGCTGGTCAGGAATGGTTCATCTTGTTTCGAGGCCGAAACATTTCGTGGCCGCCCCAGAATACTGGCGGGCGCGAATTCGATTTTTGTGCGTTCACTTGCACATGATGCGTTTTCCCTCCTTTCAACCTCGCCGGGATTTGCCGCGACTGCTGGCCGCGGCGCGAAACGAGCTCGGCGCCGTGGCGGCCTTGCTGGTGCTGGCGGGCGGCGCGCTGGCGTTCCTGGACCTATCCGAGGATGTGGCCGAGGGCGACACGACCGCCTTCGACCTGGCGGTCCTCAAGGCCCTGCGGCTGCCGGGCGATCCCAACAGCCTGATAGGTCCCAAGTGGCTGCACGTGGCGGCGGCCGACATCACGGCCCTGGGGTCGGTGACCGTGCTGGGACTGATCGTGGTCCTGGCCCTGGCCCTGATGCTGAGCCTGAAACGCTGGAGCGAGGCCCTGGTGGTGCTGATCGGGGCCGGCGGCGGGGTGGCGATCAGCCAGGGCCTGAAGCAGCTGTTCGGGCGCGAGCGGCCGGACCTGGTCTATCGCGCGGTCGAGGCGGCCAATCCCAGCTTCCCGTCCGGCCACGCCATGCTGTCGGCCGTGGTATTCCTGACCCTGGGCGCCCTGGCGGCCCGGTTCGCGCCCCGCAAGCGGGTCAAGGCCCTGGCCCTGGGCGCGGCGGTGCTGCTCAGCCTGCTGGTCGGCGCGTCGCGGATCTATCTGGGCGTCCACTGGACCAGCGACGTGCTGGCGGGCTGGAGCCTGGGCGCGGCCTGGGCCATGGCCTGCTGGGTGGCGGCGTGGGCCTGGGAGCGGAGGTTCGGCTCCCTCTCCAAAAACCCGGGGGGAAGCTGAACCCTACTTCGCCAGCCCGGACTTCTGCAGGGTCTTGTAGGCCTTGATCACCCGCTGGAGCTTGTGCTCGGCGCTGCGGTCGCCGCCGTTCATGTCCGGGTGGCAGCGCTTGAGCAGGTCCTTGTAGCGGGCGCGGATCGCCGCACCGTCGGCGCCGGCTTCCAGGTCCAGGTCCGCCAGGGCCTGGCGCTCCAGCTTGCCCAGGGCGCGGCCCGAGGCGGCCGACTCGGCCTTGCGCTGCTGGGCGCGGAACAGGCCGAACGGATCGTTGACGTGGCGGGCGTCGCGGGCGGCGGCGGCGGCGGCTTCGCGCGAGTTGGCGTCGGCCTTCATCGACCAGGTGGGCCGGCCGCCGGTCATCTTCTCTTTTTCCTGCGATGCGCGGATCTGGCCCTCGCTCATGCCGGCGTAGAAGTTCCAGTTCTTGTTGTACTCGGCCGCGTGGCGCTGGCAGAAATTGTAGTAGACCCCCGGCATGTCGCGCGACTTGGGCGCCTTGGCCGTGGCGGCCGAGCGGCACTCGGGGTGATCGCAACGCACTTCGCCCGGTTTCAGGGCGAAGACGTCGTTCTCCCGAGCCGCCTCCTCCGGCGATTTCGGGGGGCGGACACGGATGTCGAAAAACTTGGGGCGATATTCGAAGTCGGCGCTCATGGCGCTTAGAGTAAGCCGCAGCTATTTCCGTTCAAGGATTGACAAGCAAGGAAGCCATCATGGGCGCCGTCGCCGATGCCATCGCCGCCAAACTGACCACCGCTTTTTCGCCCACGAGGCTGGAGGTTGTCGACGACAGCGACCGCCACCATGGCCATGCCGGACACCGCGAGGGCGGGGAGAGCCACTTCAACCTGCTGATCGAGGCCCAGGCCTTTGCCGGTAAGGCCCGGGTGGCCCGCCAACGCCTGATTTTTCAGGCTCTTGCCGAGGAAATGGCGGGTCCCGTGCACGCCCTTTCGATCGTCGCCAGGGCGCCGGGCGAGGCCTGAGCCCGGCGCGCGAAATCGGGCTTGCAAGCGGGCCCCGCGACTGATTGCCTCTCCGCCCGGCGCGACCCTGCCGGAGAGGCAAATCACGGCATGAGCGCGCGCGAAATTCTTTCCGTTTCCCCTTCCGGCCCGGACGAGGACGAACTGGCGGCCGCCTTGCCGGCCCTGCTGGCGCGATCCTACGCCCGATATTCGAACTTCACGGTGGCCGCCGTGGTGATCGACGAGGACGGCCGCGCCCATCTGGGGGTCAATGTCGAGAACGCCGCCTATCCGTCCGGCACCTGCGCCGAGCAGACGGCGATCGGGGCGATGGTCACGGCCGGCGGGCGGGGAATCGCCAAGGTGCTGATCGCCGCCGGCTCCGACGCCGTGGTCCAGCCCTGCGGCGCCTGCCGCCAGCGCATCGCCGAGTTCGCCACGGACACCTGCGAGATCGTCTCGGTCCAGGGCGGCAAGGCCACGCGCCGCACGCCGTTCTGGAGCCTGCTGCCCGATTCGTTCGGACCCCGCGACCTGGACTAGGGCCAAGAAAAAGGGGCGACGTTTCCGCCGCCCCTTCGCCGTTGATCGCCTGGCCGCTAGAGGCCGCCGGGCTTGCACTCGTTCTGGAAGAACTTCTCGATCTCGACGAGCTGGGTCTCCATCATGGCCGGGGTCATGGTCATGTACGGGTGGCCCATGTCCTTGATTTCCAACCACTTGTAGGGCTTGTTCGCCGCCTTCAGCCCGGCGATGAAGCGCCGCGAGTCCTTGATGTCGACATTGGTGTCGCGCTCGCCGTGGTACAGGAAGATCGGGATCTGGGCCTCGCCGGCGTGCTGGATGGCGTCCAGACCGCCCACGAACGGGCGCTGGTATTCCCGCATGGTGCGGCTGTCGGCCGTGACCCGCTTCATGTCGGCCAGGCTGCCGCCCGCGCCCGACACCGCGCACTGGTAGAGGCCGTTGGGGCGGATGCTGGCGGCCAGGGCCGAATAGCCGCCGTAGGAATAACCGAACATGGCGACGCGCTTGGGGTCGGCGATCTTCTGGTCGATCAGCCACTTGGCGCCGTCGTCCTTGTCGTCCTGCATCTTCTGGCCCCACTCGTTGTCGCCGGCGGTCCAGAGCTTGCGGCCCCAGCCCTCGCTGCCGCGGAACTGGGGTTGCAGCACCGCGTAGCCCCGGCTGGCGAAGTACTGGGTCCAACCGCCCGGATCCCAGCCGAGGGTGTCGCGCGACCAGGGACCGCCATGCGGCAGGATGATCGTCGGATAGGGGCCCGGACCGGCGGAAGGCGGGGGCGTGGTCAGGAAGCCGGGAATCACCAGGCCGTCACGCGCCGTGTATTCGATCAGCCGGGTGTCGCCGAGCGTGTCGGGCTTGATCCACGGGCGCTCCTTGCCCAGCAGCGACAGCTTGCCGTCCTTGGTGAACAGGTAGTAGTCGCCAGGCTCCTTGGGGCCCGACTTCCGCACGATGATCGTGCCATGGTCGTCCGACCACGAATCCACCGACAGGTCGGCGCCGTCGGCGACGCTGATCTTGGCCTTCTGCCCGGTGCCCGGGTCGGTCCAGGCCAGGGGCGTGGTCTTGACCCCCAGCGCCGCGCGGACGCCCTTGTCCATCGCCGCCATCTGCGGATCGACCCAATAGATGCTGTTGCTGGCGCCCTGGTAGCTGAAGCCCAGCAGGCGGTCGGACTCGTCCTCGACCACCCCGCGGGCGTCGAACAGCTTATGCTCGAAGGCCGGTTCGACGATCTTCTTGGCCGTGACGTCGTAGACGTAGATCCCGGTCTTGTCCGCGCCGGGCTGGCGGCCCGCCACGTAGACGATGTTGGGGTCGTCGCTGAAACCGGCGACGCCGAAGATGTTGCGGTCCTTGAAGTAGGAGCGGAAGTGCGGCTCCCACTGCCCTTTCGGGTTCTTGATCCACTGGATGTAGACCGCCTTGCCGTCCTCGAAGTCCAGCTCGACCTTGGCGCGGATTTCGCCCTTGGCGTCGGCCTGCAGGTCTCCGAACTTCTCCGAACCGCGCTCCACACGCTCGGCCGTGCCGTTGTAGATGTTGGCCCGATAGACGTCGCCTTCGCCGTCGGTGCTGGTGTCCATCACCAGGATATGCTGCGGATCGCCGGGCAGGTGGCTGAGGATCGCCGGGCTGCCCGCCTGTTTCTCGAACTCGGCGCTGTCGCTGGTGGCGCGCTCCTCCGGCAGGGCCGGCTTCCAGTCCTGGCCCTTCAGGTCGGTGATGTAGATCTTTTCCAGGTGACCCTTCATGGAGCCGACGGTCAGGGTCTGCTGCACGACGATCGCCAGCCGGTCGTTCTTGACGAACTCGACGCTCATCAGCCGCATGTGCCGCGAGGCGATGATGAACGGCTGGCGGTCGGGGTGGGCGGTCTCCCAGACGGCCAGCAGGCGTTCCTCGCCGTCGGTGGAGATCAGGCCGGCGATATGCAGGCCGTCCGGCGAGATCACCACGTCCGACAACGCGGCGTAGCGCGAGAAGTCCTTGGCGCTGGGCGCCGCGGCCAGGGCGGCCGGCGCGCAAAGGGTCGCCGCCGAGGCCAGGCCCAGGCAGGTCGCCGCGGCCATGGCCATCAGCAGTTTCTTGGATTGAGTCCGCACGTGACCCTCATTGGAATGAACCGACTGTCCCGACGGTAGCGACAGTTTGCGGGTGTCCGCAATGTGGCGGCGATGTATCGCAATCCTGGGTCGTTGCAGGAAATCCAAATACGCCAGGTAGCGAGGCATGCCCAAGAAAGGCACGAAATACGGCTAAGCTAAGCCATTGTGGCGCCCATGTGACTAAATTGTAACTCGTGGCGCAAGAAATCACCGGTCGCCCATCGCGTTCGTTGAAGCGCGGCTTTTGACCTGCCTAACTGGCCGCTTGAGCCTTGGGGGACGCCATGTCGCAAGGCTTCTTCAGCGCGGGGAGTAAAAATGTTCTTACGTAAAACCCTATTGTGCACGACCATGATCGCCGGCGCGATCGTGGTGGGCGCGCCGACCTTCGCGGCGGCCCAGGACACGACCGCCGCCCCGCCCGCCGCCGCTCCGGATGGGACGGAAGTCGACGAACTGGTGGTCACCGGTTCGCGGATTCGCCGCAACGAGTTCAACAGCATCTCGCCGGTCCAGGTGATCACCACCGAAGGATCGACCCTGGCCGGTCTGGTCAGCGGCAGCGAGATCCTGCAGGGCGCCTCGGTCTCGGCCGGTTCGACTCAGATCAACAGCCAGTTCACCGGCTTCGTCGTCAACGGCGGCGGCGGCGTGAACACCGTCTCGCTGCGCGGCCTGGGCGACCAGCGCACCCTGGTGCTGCTGAACGGCCGGCGCCTGCCCCCGGCGGGCACCCAGGGCGCGGTCGCGGCCGTCGACCTGAACATCCTGCCCGACGCGATCGTCGACCGGTATGAAATCCTGAAGGACGGCGCTTCGTCGATCTACGGCTCGGACGCCGTGGCCGGCGTCGTCAACGTCATCACCCGCAACAAGCTGGACGGCGGCCGCCTGGAAGCCTCGGGCAAGTTCGGCGGCGGCGGCGACGGCGGCAACGAATACACCTTCAGCGGCGCCTACGGTAAGGTGCTGGACAAGGGGCGTTTCCAGATCAGCGGCCAGTACTACGAGCAGAAGGCGCTCAAGTTCGGCGACCGCAAGGACCTGATGTGCCAGGAGCAGTACAGCTTCAACCCGACCACCGGCGCGCGCAACGACTGGATCGACGTCGACACCGGCACCTTCAAGTGCCTGGGCCCGTCCGGCGCCCAGTTCAACTACATCCCGGTCTATTCCTCGTCGGGCGCCTTCTACGGCAGCCGGGCCAAGATCTCGACCGACGGTCCGGCCTATCCGGCCAACCCACCGATCGTCGCCGCGTCCGCCGCCGACCCGCGTCTGCCGGGCTACCGGTTCGCGCCGCTGAACGACCGCGATTCGGTCAACGCCCTGGAGCGTAACGTCGACTTCATCTCGCCGACCAAGCGCTACACCATCTATGCCGACGGTCAGTACGACCTGAACTTCGGCGAGGCCTATGGCGAGTTCCTGGGCCACCAGCGCAAGTCGTCCCAGACCAATATCCAGCAGCTGTTCCCGATCATCGCGCCGGAAGCGCCATGCGATGTGAACCCGTTCAACTGCGCCGGCGCGTCCTGGGCCAACGCCGCCCAGACGATCTCGGGCGTGGGCCTCTACGCGCCTCAGGCCCTGGCTCTGACGCCGTACAAGTTCACCCAGGATGTGACCGTGGTTCGCGGCATCGCGGGCCTGCGCGGCAAGTTCGGCGAGGGCCTGGGCTTCCTCAACGGTTGGACCTGGGACGGCTATCTCAGCTATTCGAAGAACCACGGCAAATACAGCCTGACGGGCATCGACAGCGAGAAGTTCCTGGCCGGCATCGGCGGCGACTGGGCGACCAGCGACTTCACGCCGATCCCCGCCGGCGTGCGCCACATCAACCTGTTCTCCGATCAAGTGCTATCGACCGGCAACCTCACGCCGGACGACTACGCCTATCTGAAGCTGACCGACAAGGGCGTCACCGACTACGAACAGACCATCGGCGAGTTCTCGGTGACGGGCGACCTGTTCAAGCTGCCGGCCGGCCCGCTGTCGGGCGCGTTCGGCGTGTCGTACCGTCATGACAAGCTCGACGACAAGCCGGGTCCGGACCTCACCGCCCAGAACTTCTACAACCTGGCCACCGCCAGCCGCACGAAGGGCAGCGACACCGTCTGGGAAGGCTACGGCGAACTGGAAGCGCCGCTCCTGAAGGCCCTGCCGGCGGTCGAATCCCTGACCGCGAACCTGTCGGGCCGGGTGTCGGACTACGACTCCTACGGCACCAACTACACCTACAAGGCCGGTCTGAACTGGCAGATCACCAACGCCTACCGGCTGCGCACCAGCTATGGCACCTCGTTCCGCGCCCCGGCGTTGTTCGAGCGCTTCCTGGGCGACCAAGGCGGCTACCTGGGGCAGGCCTCGGTCGACCCCTGCATCCGCTACGCTCCGCCGGAAGGCGGCGGCGTGTCGAACCCGACCATCGCGGCCAACTGCGCCGCGCAGGGCATTCCGGGTGATTACGGCGGCGCCAACCCGTCGGCGTTCATCATCACCGGCGGCGGCGAAAACCTGAAGCCCGAGAAGTCCAAGGCGTTCAGCGCGGGCTTCATCTGGACCCCGGACTTCGCCGACATCAACGTGGCGGTCGACTACTACGAGATCGACGTCAACGATCAGGTCACCAGCAACGGCGCGGCCGTGGTGGGTCAGTGCTACGCGGCGGCTGACTTCCCGACCAACCCCTTCTGCGCCCTGTTCACGCGTGACCTGGATCCGACCTCGCAGACCTATCTGGGCATCACCGAGATCGACGGCTCGTTCCGCAACATCGTCAGCCAGACGAGCCGCGGCATCGACCTGACGTTCCGCTACAACCGCGAGATCGGCCCGGGCAAGCTGACCCTGGACGGCCAGTTCAGCTACACGCTGGAAGACAGCCAGGAGCTCTTCCCGGGCAACACGGACGACTTCAACGGCGTGATCGGCGAACCGAAGGTGGTCGGCAACACCCAGCTGCGCTACCGCTGGAACGACTTCACCGTCACCTGGTCGACCGAGTTCGTGGGCCATCAGTCGAACTATGACTACCAGTTCGGCACCAACCTCTCGCCGCCGTCGAACCTGACGACGCCGCAGGGCGCGGCCTTCATCGCCAAGAACCACGCCGAGGCGATGTGGTACCACGGCCTGTCGGTTCGCTATGAGGCCGACAAGTGGGAAGGCATCGTGGGGGTGACCAACCTCTTCAACGAAGCGCCGCCCAAGGTGTCGCCGGCGCTGCAGGACCGCGGCAACTTCACCTACGGCCGTGTCGGCAGCTACGCCTTCGCGACCCAGTACGACTACATCGGCCGTCAGGTGTTCGTGAACCTGACCCGTCGCTTCTAGGTGTCGGAACTAGAGCCTGTCCCCGGACAGGCTCTAGGACGGCCGCGACGACCAAAGCAGAAGGGGCGGACCATCGGTCCGCCCCTTTTTCTTTTGCAGGTCGATGAAGGCGAGGCGGCGCTAGACCACCTGGGCGGCCAGGCCTTCCAGCACCTTGCGCAGGTCGGCTTCGCGGAACGGTTTCTGCAGCACGGTCGCGCCCTTGTGGCCTTCCGAGAGGCCGGCCTCGCCATAGCCGCTGGCGAAGGCGAACGGCACGCCGCGCTCCTTCAGGGCGTCGGCGACCGGGAAGATCGGACGTCCCCCCAGATTGACGTCCAGCAGGGCCGCGTCGATGTCGGCGCTGCCGGCCAGGCGCAAGGCTTCCTCCAGCTCGGCGGCGGGACCGACCACGACGCAGCCAAGATCGCTGAGCATGTCTTCCACCAACATCGAGACCAGCGCCTCGTCTTCGACCACCAGGACCTTAAGGGCGGCGAGGGTCTTCATTGTTCAGGGCTCCAGAGCACGGATCGGCAACCTCATGGTGCATACGAGGCCAAGGCTATCATAGGCTAGGTTGACCTGGGCGGACAGTTCGCCCGCCAGGCCCTTTTCGAGAAGACGTGCGCCAAATCCGTGACGCGTCGGCGGGGCGACCGGAGGGCCGCCTTGTTCGGTCCAGGTCAGGCGCAGGTGGGGAACCTCGCCAGACTCCAACGCCCAGACCACCCGCACCGTCCCCTCGGGAACCGACAGGGCGCCGTATTTCAGCGCGTTGGTCGCCAATTCGTGGACCGCCATGCCCAAGGCCACCGTCGCCTTGGGGCTCAGTTGCAGGTCCTGGGCATAGTTGAATTCGATGCGATCGCGGGCCGCGAAGGCCTCCAGCTCGAAATCGAAGATCTCGCGCAGGCTGACGCCTTCCCAGTTCTGCTCGGTCAGCAGGTTATGGGTGTGCGACAGGGCCATGATCCGGCCCTCGAAGGCGTCGCGGAAGGCCTCGGGCGTCTCGGTGGTGCGCAGGGTCTGGCTGGCGATCGACTGCACCGAGACCAGGGTGTTCTTCACGCGGTGGTTCAGCTCGTTGACCAGCAGCTTCTGGCGCTCCTCGGCGCGCTTGCGCTCGGTGACGTCCAGCGACACGCCGGCCATGCGCCGGGCCCCGCCGTGGTCGGTGGTCTGGGCGGCCCGGCCGCGGGCGTGCACCCAGCGGGTTTCGCCGGCCGGCGTGCGAACCCGGTACTCGATGTCGTATTCCGCGCCGTGACGGATGGCCGCCTCGATGGCGGCGGTCATCCGCTCGCGGTCGCCCGGATGCACCGAGGCGATCAGGTCGGCGAACGCGAAGTCGTCGTCGGGCCCGCGCCCGTAATTGGCCTTGCAGATGTCCGAGGCCAGGTAGGCGCGGGTCTCGACGTCCAGCTCCCATGAGCCCAGCCGGCCGGCGTCCAGGGCGAACTTCAGGCGCTCCTCGGCCCGGCGGCGCTGGGCCAGCTCGACCTGGGCGGCGTTGTGGGACCGCACGGACTCGATGGCGACCGCCGCCTGGGCGGCCAGGCCGACCACCAGGGTCTCGGCGCGCACGTCGAAGCGGCCCGTCGCTGGATGGCCGAAGAACAGGCCGCCCAGCACGGCGCCTTCGCGGGTGACCACCGGCACGGCCAGATAGCTGCGCACCGGCAGATGCCCCTCGGGCATGCCGCGGCGCGGCGCGTTCCTGCCGTAGCGGGGGTCCTTGGTGATGTCGTCCGACCGCACCACGCCCTCGCCGTTGAAGGTCGGGGCGAAGACGGCGGTGTTGCGCGGCATCGGGAAGGCTTCGAAAGCCGCGCGCGGCGCGCCCGACAGGCTGTAGAGCGTGAAGCTTTCGCCGGCCTCGTCGACGACGTTGTAGAAGAACGCGCCGAACTGGGCGCCGGTCAGCTCGACGCCGCCGTCGACGACCGTCTGGACCAGGTTCTCGGCGTCGTGCCCGGCCCCGATGGCCTCGGCGATGCGGTTGAGGGCGCGCGAACGGCGCACCTCCTCGGCCAGGGCCTCTTCGGCCGCGTTGAGGCGCGCGACAAGGTCCTCGAACCCGTCCTCTTCGGCGCGGCCCATAGCCTTGACCAATCCCGTGATCCCCCCAAACGCCCGTCTTCCGGGCGCGCTCACCAACGCGCCGCTACGGTGATGGTTCCCGAGGAGCGCATCCTGCGCCCGACCCGGGCCGCTTCAAAGCGGTTCGTTGCGGAAAACCGCCAAAATCAAGCGGTTGCGTCGGGTGGCCGACGGAGCGGCTAGCGGGCGCTTTCGTCCAGCCGTCCGCTGATCCGCAGGCCGGTGACCTGGTTGCGCTGGCGACGCAGCACCTGGAAGCGGTGGTGGTGGAAGATGAAGATCTGGCCCGGTTCCGGAATGGTCTGGGCCTCGTGGATCACCAGGCCGGCGATGGTCACCGCGTCGCCTTCCGGCAGGCGCCAGTCCATGGCCCGGTTGAGGTCGCGGACGGTGACGTGGCCGTCGACATGCACCGAGCCGTCGGCTTGCGGACGCAGGCCCTCGACCTTGGTGTCGTGCTCGTCCTCGATCTCGCCGACGATCTCCTCGAGGATGTCCTCCAGGGTCACCAGGCCCTGCAGCGCGCCGTACTCGTCGACCACCAGGGCGAAGTGGCTGCGGCGCTTGAGGAAGGCGTTGAGCTGGTCCTTCAGGTTGGTGGTGTCGGGGATGAACCACGGTTCGCGCTGGATGGTGGCCACGTCGATGTCGTCGATCGCCCCGTTGGCCGCTGCCAGGGCCCGCAGCAGGTCGCGGGCGTGCAGCACGCCGACGATGTTGTCGGGGTTCTCGCGATAGAGCGGGATGCGGGTGTGCTGGGCCTCCAGGGCCTCGGCCACCAGTTCGCGGATCGGCAGGTCGGCGTCGATCAGGGTGATCGACTTGCGGTGGACCATGATCTCAGAGACGTCCATGTCCGACAGGTCCAGCACCCCGCCCAGCATCCGCCGGTCGCCGCTTTCGACCCCGCCTTCGGAGTGGTGGTACTCGACCGCGCCGCGGATCTCCTCGTGGGCGGCCAGCACGTCGACCCCCATGTCCAGCTTGACCCCGAACAGCCGCAGGGTTCGGCGCACGATCCACTGGATCGTGTAGATGATCGGCCCGAACACCCGCACCACCAGCAGGGTGGGGGCCGACAGGAAGCGGGCCACGTCGTCGGACTTCAGGATCGCCAGGGTCTTGGGCAGCACCTCGGCGAACACCAGGACCAGCACGGTCATCGCGCCGGTCGCCGCCGCCACGCCCCAGGGGCCGGGGATGGCGGCGGTCAGCACCTGGGTCGCCAGGGCCGAGGCCAGGATGTTGACCAGGTTGTTGCCCAGCAGCACCGCCCCGATCATCGTCTCCTGGTCGGACAGCAGCTTGTTGACCCGCTTGGCCGGCTTGTCGCCCTCGCGCTCCAGCTGGTGCATGCGGGCCCGGGAGGCGGCGGTCAGCGAGGTCTCGGCGGCCGAGAACAGCGCCGAGACGGCCAGCAGGGCGATGATGATCGGCGCGAGGCCGAGGATGGCGGTCAGGATCATGGCGCGGTTGTACGACGCGGGCGCCCGCAGGGGGAGGGGCGGCATGGATTGTTCCGCCAAGCGGCGGTATGCTCGGCTCCTAACGGCCAATCTTGCTTCAAGCGGAAGATCGAATGGATCGTATCGAGGCGATGCGGGTGTTTGTCGCCGCCCTGGACGAGGGCAGCCTGGCCGGGGCGGGGCGACGGCTGGGCCGCTCGCCGGCCGCCGTCAGCCGGGCGATCGCCTTTCTGGAGCACCATGTCGGCGCCGAACTCCTGCACCGCACCACGCGCTCGCTGAGGCTGAGCGAAGCGGGCGATCGCTACGCCGCCGCCTGCCGGCGCATCCTGGTCGACCTGGAGGAGGCCGACCTGATCGCCCTGGGCGAACGCTCGGCCCCGCGCGGAACCCTGACCATCACCGCGCCGCCGATCAGCGGCGAGGAGATCCTGCGTCCGGTCATCGACGCCTTCCTGGACGCCTATCCGGCCGTGGCCGTGAACCTGCTCCTCCTCGACCGCCACGCCAGTCTGGTGGAGGAAGGGATCGACGTCGCCCTGCGGGTGGGCCAGCTGCCCGACTCCTCGATGGTCGCGGTCCGGGTGGGCGGCGACGTCAAGCGGGTGATCGCCGCCGCGCCGCGATACCTGGCCGAGCATCCCCGCATCGACGAACCGGCCGACCTGGTCCGGCATCGGATCGTCACCACCACGCATTTCGGCCACGACACCTGGGTCTTCCCGCCCGCGTCGGCCGGCGGGATCGCCCGGTCGGTGCACTTCAAGCCGCGGCTGGTGGTCAACAGCGTCCGGGCGGCCCTGGCCTCGGCGGTCGCGGGCTGCGGGGTGACCCGGCTCTACACCTATCACGTGGCCGAGCGCGTGCTGGACGGCAGCTTGCGCCTGCTGCTGCGCGACGCCGAGCCGCCCTCGCTGCCGGTGCATCTGATCACGCCCCAGGGACGGACCTCGACGCCGAAGGTCCGCGCCTTCCTGGATTTCGCCGCGCCTCGGCTGAGGGCCGAGTTCGCGCGGCTGTCGGCGGAAGCCGAGGCCCTGGTCCCGCGCTAGGCGTTGTTCCGTTTTACGGAAGGCTGACCGCCGTTCGACGAGTATTCAGTCGTTTCGCGGATGGGCCGACATAGACGCCATCGGTCGTCGAGACCGCCGGCCGCGATCCGCGGGCCGGGCGTCATGGAAGCAAGTCATGAGCAACGCACGCAAGGTCGCCATCGTCACCGGCGCATCGCAAGGCATCGGGGCCAGCCTGGTGAAGGCCTATCGGGACCGCGACTATCGGGTCGTGGCGACGTCCCGCTCGATCAAGCAAGGGTCCGATCCCGACATCCTGGCCGTGGCCGGCGACATCGGCGATCCGACGACGGCCGAGCGCGTGGTGGCCGAGGCCGTCGCCCGCTTCGGCCGGGTCGACACCCTGGTCAACAACGCCGGGATCTTCACGGCCAAGCCGTTCACCGCCTTCACCGCCGAGGACTTCGAGGCCAATCTCTCGACCAACCTGGTCGGGTTCTTCCACATCACCCAGCGCGTCGCCGCCGAGATGATCAAGCAGGGCTCGGGCCACATCGTCAGCATCACCACCACCCTGACCGACCACGCCATCGCCGACGTGCCCTCGGTGCTGGCCAGCCTGACCAAGGGCGGGATCAATTCGGCGACGAAGTCCCTGGCCATCGAGCTGGCCGGCAAGGGCGTGCGCGTCAACGCCGTCTCGCCCGGCGTGATCAAGACGCCGATGCACGCGCCGGAAACCCACGCCTTCCTGGCCGGCCTGCATCCGGTCAATCGCCTGGGCGAGATCCGCGACGTCGTCGAGGCGGTGCTCTATCTGGAAACCGCCGGCTTCGTGACGGGCGAGATCCTGCACGTCGACGGCGGTCAAAGCGCTGGTCACTAGGGCGTTTCCTGACCTGATTGCATCAGGCCAGGAGCTCTAGTCTCTTGTTTTGGCGCATTTTCTTCACGCGAACCGGAAGCTGCTTCGCTCGAAAATGCTGGAGGGAGAAACCGCCATGCCGATCGTCAACATCCAGGTCACGCGGGAAGGCTCCGGCCCCGGCCGCGACGCCGTCACTGCCGAGGAAAAGGCCGCGCTGATCGCCGGGGTCAGCCAGTTGCTGCTCGACGTGCTGCACAAGCCGCTCGACTCGACCTTCGTGGTCATCGAGGAGGTCGAGCTGGAGAACTGGGGCTGGGGCGGCCTGCCCGCCCTGGAGTACCGTAGGCGAAGGGCGGCGGGACAGGGCTGAACCCTCGGGGCCGCGCGCCGTCGCGGCCCCCTCCCGCACCTACCATCGACCGCTTCGGCGGAGACCCGATCCGGAAACAGGAGCGTTGTTCATGAGCCTCCAGAACCACCGCCGCCTGCTCGACCTTCTCGGCGTCGAGCTGCCGGTCATCCAGGCGCCGATGGCGGGCGCGACAACGCCGGACATGGTGATCGCCGTCAGTAACGCCGGCGGCTTGGGCTCGCTGCCCAGCGCGCTCTATTCCGAGACCGAGCTGCGCGCGGCGCTGGACACCGTGCGGGCCGGGACCAGCGGTCCGATCAACGTCAACTTCTTCACCCACCTCGCGCCGGCCGAGGATCCGGCGCGCCAGGCCGCGTGGCGACGCCGGCTGGCGCCCTACTATGTCGAGGCCGGGCTCGATCCGGACCAACCCCTCGCGGCCGGTGGGCGCGCGCCGTTCGACGAGGCCTTCTGCGCGGTGGTGGAAGACTACCGACCCGAGGTGGTCAGCTTCCATTTCGGCCTGCCGACGCCCGCGCTGCTGGACCGGGTGAAGCGCACCGGGGCCAAGGTGCTGTCCTCGGCCACCACCCTGGCCGAGGCCCAGTGGCTGGAGGCCCGGGGCGTCGACGCGGTCATCGCCATGGGGGCCGAGGCCGGCGGCCATCGCGGCAACTTCCTCACCGACGACATGGGCGCCCAGGTCGGCACGTTCGCGCTGCTGCCCCGGATCGCCGACGCCGTCTCGGTTCCGGTGATCGCGGCGGGCGGGATCGCCGATCGTCGCGGGGCGCTGGCCGCCTTCGCCCTGGGAGCTGAGGCCGTACAGGTCGGCACGGCCTATCTGCTGACGCCGGAAGCCAAGGTTTCGGCCGTCCACCGCGAGGCCCTGAAGTCGGCCGAGGAGGCGACGGCGATCACCAACCTGTTCACCGGCCGTCCGGCGCGCGGGATCGTCAATCGCCTGATGACCGAGCTGGGCCCGCTCTCCGACCTGGCCCCGGCCTTCCCGACGGCCGGGACGGCGCTGGCGCCGTTGCGGGCGGCGGCGGAGGCGGCCGGTCGCGGCGACTTCAGCCCGCTGTGGGCCGGCCAGGCCTTCCGCCTGGCCAAGCCTATGTCGGCCGCCGCGCTGACGCGCGGCCTGGGCGGCGTCGACTAGGGCGAGCCGTCCTAGACCGCGCCTTCCTCGATCAGGAAGGCCCGCAGGTCCTCGCGGTCCACGTTCTTGGCCACGAAGGCGTCGCCGATGCCGCGGACCAGGATGAAGGTCAGCAGTCCGCCCTCGGCCTTCTTGTCCTGGGCGCTGTGGGCGATCAGGGCGTCGGCGCTGAACGGCTCGGGGCGGATATCCGAAAGCTTGGTCGGCAGGCCGGCGGCCTTGATGGCGGCCTCGGCGCGGACGGCGTCCTGGCTGGAGCACAGGCCCTGGCGCGCCGAGAAGCGGAACGCCTGCGCCATGCCCAGGCCCACGGCCTCGCCGTGCTTGAGCGCGTCGCCGAAGCCCATCTCGCCCTCGACCGCGTGGCCGAAGGTGTGGCCCAGGTTCAGCAAGGCGCGGCGGCCGACTTCCTTCTCGTCCTCGGCGACGATCTCGGCCTTCATCTCGACCGAGCGGCCGACGGCGCGGACCAGGGCCGAGGTGTCGCGCTCCAGCACCGCCTGGACGTTGGCCTCCAGCCACTCGAAGAACGGGAAGTCGCCCAGCAGGCCGTACTTGATGATCTCGGCATAGCCGCAGGCCAGCTCACGGGCCGGCAGCGTGGCCAGGATGTCCAGGTCGGCCAGCACCAGGCGCGGCTGGTGGAAGGCGCCGATCAGGTTCTTGCCGCGCGGCGTGTCGATGGCGGTCTTTCCGCCCACGGACGAATCCACCTGGGCCAGCAGGGTGGTGGGGATCTGGATGAAGTCGATGCCGCGCTTGTAGATCGCCGCCGCGAAGCCGGTCAGGTCGCCGACCACCCCGCCGCCGAACGCGATGACCATATCGCCGCGCTCCAGCTTCAGGGCCAGCAGGCGGTCCGACAGGTCGGCCAGGCCCTCGAAGCTCTTGGTCTCCTCGCCGGACGGCACCAGGATCACGTCGGTGGCGATCCCCACGTGCTCCAGCGCATTGGCCAGCCGCTCGCCGTGGTGCTCGCCGACGATGGTGTCGGTGACGATGGCCACGCGCTTGCGCTTGAGCAGCGGGGCGATGTGCTCGCCCGCCCGGTCGATCAGGCCCGTGCCGACGACCACGTCATAGGCGCGCGCGCCCAGGCCCACGGGGATGGTGGTGATCACGTCGATTCACTTTCGGACTGGATTTGCAGGTGGCTCTTCAGAGCCTGGATCACGGCCTCGACCGCCACGCCGTGGGCGGTGTCGCCGGTCTCGACCGTCAGATGGGCCTCGCCGTAGGCGGGATAGCGCAGGGTGGCGTGCTCGCGCAGCACGTCCATCGGGTCTCGGCCCTTCAGCAGCGGCCGGCCCTCCTTGCGGCCCACGCGGCGGGCCAGCAACTCCAGGTCGGCCTTCAGCCAGACGGCGACGGCCTTGGACTTGATCAGGGCGCGGGTCTCGGCGTTGACGAAGGCCCCGCCGCCGGTGGCCAGCACGTGCGGCGGCTCGTCCAGCAGCCGGGCGATCACCCGCCGCTCGCCGTCGCGGAAGGCCGGCTCGCCCATCTCGGCGAAGATCTCGGGGATAGAACGGCCGGCGGCGGCCTCGACCTCGTTGTCGGCGTCGCGGAACGGCAGGTCCAGGGCGGTGGCCAGCCGGCGGCCGACGCTGGACTTGCCCACGCCCATCAGCCCGACCAGGACGATGGTCCTGTGGCGAAGGGCGGCCCTCGGGTCCGGACCCTGGGATTCAGGCGCCTGGATTTCGGGGCGGGAGGGAGCGGGATCGTCGGTCATGGCCTGATGGCGGTTTACACGAGGGCGAGGCCTCCCGCCAAGGTTTGGACCAAAGCCACGTTCAGGGTGTTCCGGAGGGCGAAAAGTTTCGCCAACCCCTGTCCTGCGGCATAGTTGAACCATGGCTCCTTCCAAGCGACTCACGACCTGTTCGGCCTTCGCCCTGGCGGCGGCGCTGTTCTCGACCGCGCCGGTCCTGGCTCAGGTGCAGGTCCAGTCCCTGTCCGCGCTGGACCTGTTCTCGCCGCCGGCGGCCGAGACGGGGCTGTCGGGCGATCTGTGGAAGGACGCCTCGCCCGGCGTGGTCAAGGAAGCCCTGCCCAAGCTGGCGACCAAGCCGCTGTCGCCGGCCGCCACCGGCCTGGCGCGGCGGGTGCTGGCCACCGGGGCCAACGCTCCCGCCGGGATCGGCGACGACCCGGAGCTGGGCGCGACCCGGGCCCTGGCCCTGATCGCCCTGGGCGAGGCCAAGGGCGCCGACGCCGTGCTCGACCGCGTT
Organism: Caulobacter sp. 05L422; assembly: GCF_056397765.1. NCBI lineage: Bacteria > Pseudomonadati > Pseudomonadota > Alphaproteobacteria > Caulobacterales > Caulobacteraceae > Caulobacter > Caulobacter sp. 05L422. Next base: position 19,725 of record NZ_JBFTOB010000013.1, read on the forward strand.
CCGGGCGTCGGGAGCAGCGCCCAGCTGTCGCTGGCGGCGGCCGAGGCGGCCCTGATCACCGGCGCCGACGACAAGGCCTGCAAGATCGGCGAGACGCTCAGCGTCGAACGGAGCGCGCCCTATTGGCTGCGGCTGCGGGCCTTCTGCCAGGCCCTGGCCGACCAGCACGACGCGGCCCAGCTGACCTTCACCCTGGCCGCCCAGCAGACCAAGGACGCCGACTACGCCCGGCTGATGAACGCCCTGCTGTCGGGCACGCCGGCTGGGGCGGCCAACCTGAAGAACGGGATCAACTACGCCCTGTCGCGCAAGCTGGGGCTGGACGTGTCGTCGGCCGCCGCCCAGGCCACCGCCTCGCCGGCGTTGAAGACGGTGATCAAGCCCGCCGACGCGCCGAGCGACCTGACCGCCGGCCAGGCCTCGACCCTCGCCGCCCTGCGCGCCGCCAAGGGCCTGCCCGCCTTCACCGACGCCGCCAAGGCAGCGCAGCCGACGATCGTCGCCCTGGCCGGAGCCGGCGCGCCGCTTGAAGACCCCGTCCTGTTCGCCCGCGCCGCCCTGGCCGCCGGCGACCTGGCCACGGCCCAGGCCATCCGGGGCAAGCTGACCGGCGACACCATTCCCGGCGCCACCACCCTGGACCTGGCCCTGCTGGACGCGACCCTGGCGGCGGCCGAAGGCAAGAAGGACAGCCAGATCCTCGACGGCCTGATCGAACGCGGCGTCCAGGGCGGCGCCAAATCGCCCGCCCAGCCGGCCGCCCTGATCCTGGCCGCGTTCGGCGCCGCCATGAGTCCCGAGGCCCGCGCGCCGTTCGCCGCCTTCGATCCCGGCAAGCCCGTCGCTCCGGCCGGGCGGCTGATCGTTCTGGATGACGCGGCCGCCGCCGGCCGCCAGGGCGAGACGGCGCTGCTGGCCCTGTCGATCGCCGCTGACGCCGGACCAGCCGGTCCCGCTCCGGTCGACCGCGCCCGGCTGGTTCGGGCCCTTCTGAAGGTCGGGCTCGAGGCCGACGCCCGCGCCTTCGCCGTGGAGGGGCTGCTGGCGCTGCAGCTGAAATGAGCGGCGCCCCTTCTTCGGGAAAGGCCACAGGGTGGATCGACGCCTTCCTCGAGATGATGGCGGTCGAGCGCGCGGCGGCCCGCAACACCCTGACCGCCTATGAGAAGGACCTGATCGACGCCCGGCTGTTCCTGGCCTCGCGCGGCGACCTGGACGGGGCCTCGGCCGAGGCGGTCGAGGCCTATTTCGCCGACCTGGGCGCGCGCGGCCTGTCGCCGGCCACCGCCGCCCGCCGCCGCTCGGCCCTGCGCCAGTTCTACCGGTTCGTGCTGGGCGAGGGCTGGCGCGACGACGATCCCTCGCGACGGGTCGAGGCCCCCAAGGCCGGCCGGCCCCTGCCCAAGGTGCTGTCGCGCGACGCGGTGCTGCGGCTGATCGCGGCCGCCGCCGCCAAGGACGGCGGCCAGGGCCTGCGCCTGGCCTGCATGATCGAGCTGCTCTACGCCTCGGGCCTGCGGATCTCCGAACTGCTGAACCTGCCCCTGGCGGCCCTGGCCCGCGACCCGGCGTTCCTGATGGTCAAGGGCAAGGGCGGCAAGGAGCGGCTGGCCCCGCTGAACGACGCGGCCCGCACGGCGGTGAAGGCCTATTTGGAGGCAAGGCCGCAATTCCTGCCAAAGGGCGTCAAGGAGAGCCCCTGGCTGTTCCCCTCGCGTGGCAAGGGCGGACGGCTGACCGCGCGGCGGGTCTCGCAGCTGCTGGAGGACGCCGCCATCGCCGCTGGGATCGATCGCGAGACCGTCAGCCCCCACGTCCTGCGCCACGCCTTCGCCACCCACCTGCTGGAGGGCGGCGCCGACCTGCGGGTGATCCAGACCCTGCTGGGCCACGCCGACATCGCCACGACCCAGATCTACACCCACGTGGCGGGCGATCACCTGGCCCAGGTGGTGAAGAGCAAGCACCCGCTGGGGCGGAAGGGATAGGTCGCGGCCGAAACTGGGGACACACACTCACAGCGCCTTCGGTTCCAGGACTGGCGAGGCCTTGGCGTGAGTGTGTGTCCCCACCTTCAAGCGCGGCATGACAAGGCGAGCAGTCGCCTGCTAAGCACGCCCACCTTTCAGGAGAACGACATGTCGGACGAAACCCGCGACAGCAACGGCACGATCCTGGCCGACGGCGACAACGTCACCCTGATCAAGGACCTGAAGGTCAAGGGCTCGGGCGGCGTGACGCTGAAGCGCGGGACCCTGGTCAAGAACATCCGCCTGACCGGCGACACCGACGAGATCGAGGCCAATGTCGAGAAGGTGCGCGGCCTGGTGTTGCGGACCGAGTTCGTGAAGAAGGCCTAGATCGCCAGCCGGGCCCTGGTCGTCCAGCGATCCAGGCCCAGGAACGCCGCGGCCGCGACCAGCAGCAAGGCGAGGGCCAGATAGTCCAGCCAGGCCAGCGCCGGGTGGATCAGATAGGGCGACGGCCAAGTCGCGATCAGGCTCAGGGTGTTGGCGGTATGGATCGCCGCGCCGACCCCGACGGCGATCGGCAGCCGCCTGAAGTCGCCTCGCGCCACGAACCAGGCCGCCGCCCCGAAGACGCCGGCCAGGCCCAGCATCGCGGCCATGTGCCAGGCGGGCATCAGCAGCAGACCGGCGGCGGCGCTCTCGGCGGTCTGGTCCTCGAACAGCGGGAAGCCGCCCGCCCATCCGTTCAGGCTGTTGCGCTTCAGGTCCGCGACAATGGCCAGCATGTAGAGCGGCAGGAAGGCGTGGGCGACGGCGGTCAGCAGGCTGACGGCGGCGACGGCCAGGCGGCCGGTCAGCAACGCGATCCTCATGAGCGAGATCCTTTGGCTGTAGGCGGTCCAGACGCAGCCGCCGGCGAACGCCAGGGCTTCTCCGGCGGAGGGTATGGCGACCAATTCGGCCCGCATGGCCAGGCCCCAGTCCCGGCGGTTCGCCGGCATGACCTTGGCGGCGTGGTCCAGCAGGCGTTCGGCGAGCGCGCGGGACATCAGGCGGGCTCCGGCGCGTTGGAGGTGGACGCGAAGGCATGGGGCGGAGCATCCAGGGTCCGTTCCCGCGCCAGGGCCGCGCCCTTGTCGGTCAGGCGATAGGCGTGGCGCGGCGGCCGGCCGGGCTGCAGGGGCTGGCGCCATTCAGCCTCCAGCAGGCCCTGGTCGCTGAGCCGGATCAGCAGCGGATACAGCGTGCCCGACTTCAGCCCGGTCTCCTTGGACAGGTCGTAGCCGTAACGCCAGGCCTGCGGCTGGGCCAGCAGGGCGGCGAGAACACAACGGGTCTGTCGCGAGATGTTTGGCGCACGGGTCATGCAGCCATTAGCAACATATGTAGAGTTTGAGTCAAGGAGGGCGTCTTCGAGCGCCCAAACAGGTCCTCCCCCTGTGGGGGGAGGTGTCGGCGAAGCCGACGGAGGGGGGAGTGGTCGGGCGGCTGCCGCCCGGATCGGCGATCCTGGAGCTCCCCCCACCGATCGCTGCGCGATCGGCTCCCCCACAGGGGGAGGGCCGGCTCCGCCGGCTCGGGCCTGCTACCCCTCGAACGCGGCCTTCAGCTTGGGCATGTCCAGCTTCACCATCTGCATCATGGCCGCGAACATCCGCCCGACGGCGGCCTTGTCGGGGCTGGAATAGAGATCGAGCAACTCCTGCGGCACGATCTGCCAGGACAGGCCGTACTTGTCCTTCAGCCAGCCGCATTGGCTTTCCTTGCCGCCGTCGGCGGTCAGGGCGTCCCAGTAGCGGTCGACCTCGGCCTGGTCGGCGCAGTGCACCATGAACGACACCGCCTCGGTGAAGGTGAAGTGGGGACCGCCGTTCAGGGCGGTGTAGGCCTGGCCGTCCAGTTCGAAGCTGACGGTCATGACCCGTCCGGGCGGCCCCGCGGGCGGTTGGGAGTCGCTGGGATAGCGAGCCACCTCGGTGATCTTCGAGTTGGGAAACAGCGAGACGTAGTAGTTCGCGGCTTCCTCGGCCTGGGTGTCGAACCACAGGAACGGGGTGATCTTCTGCATGGCGTCCTCCAGGGCCGGTCAGCGGCCGTTTGGTCGAAGGACGATCAAGACCCGCCGGTCCCGACATCGGCGCGCGCTTTTCGACCAACCGCCGGTGTCACGCGGCCGCCAGCAGGTCCGTGCTCCTGTGGTCGGGCGCGCAGCCAGGGACCAGGATCACGTCGCCCTGAGAATTGTCGGTGCGCAGGGCGAGGATGGCCTGGTAGGCGGGCGAGGCGTACCAGGCGCGCGCCGTCGCCAGGTCCGGAAAGGCTATGATCACGATGTCGCCGGGCCACTGGCCCTCCAGGACCTCGACCTTGCCGCCGTGGACGACGAAGCGGCCGTCATAGGGTTCGAGCGTGGCGTCGATGCGCTGCAGGTATTCGATGATGCCGGCGCCGAAATCGACGCTGCGCAGATGGGCGATGCCGTAGGCGGGCATAGCGGGGCTCCTCGTGTTGACGAGCAAGCTTCGCGCGCCGTGTGCGGGGAAGCGATGACCTGGGACGTCATGCCTCCGCAACGCCGCCGTTGCCGCCTTCGCCGCCGCGCACTAGTTACGCTGCATGCCCGCTTCCGAGATCGAACCCTTCCACGCCATCGCCATCAGCCGTCTGGCCCACCAGATGAAGGCGCAGGGCAAATCGATCATCCACATGGAGTTCGGCCAGCCCTCGACCGGCGCCCCCGCGGCGGCCATCGCCAAGGCGCATCATGTGCTGGACACCGACGGCATGGGCTATTGGGAAAGCCCGCTGCTGAAGGCGGCGATCGCCAAGCGCTATGCCGAGCTGGACGGGGTGAGCGTTGATCCCGAGCGGATCATCCTGACCTGCGGCGCCTCGCCGGCCCTGGTGCTGGCCCTGGCGTCCAACTTCCAGCCGGGCGACCGCGTGGCGTTGGCGCGGCCCGGCTACGTGGCCTATCGCAATACGCTGAAGGCGCTGAACCTGGTCCCGGTCGAGATCGCCTGCGGGGCCGAGAGCCGCTTCCAGCTGACCGCCGACCACCTGGCCGCCCTGGAGCCCGCCCCGGCCGGGGTGATCATCGCCAGCCCGGCCAATCCGACCGGCACCATCATCCCCGCCGCCGAGCTGGAGGCCATCGCCGAGGTCTGCCGCGAGCGCGGGATCCGCGTGGTCTCCGACGAAATCTATCACGGCCTCAGCTACGGCGAGCCGGCCCGCTCGATGCTGGCGTTCCAGCCGGACGCCCTGATCGTCAACAGCTTCTCCAAGTATTTCAGCATGGCCGCCTGGCGGCTGGGCTGGGTGGTCGTGCCGGAGGGCCAAGTCCAGCGGGCTCGGGCCTTCATGGGCAACCTGTTCCTCACCCCGCCGTCGCTGAGCCAGCACGCGGGCCTGGTGGCCATGGACTGCCTGGACGAGCTGGAGGGCCATGTGGCCGTCTACCGCGCCAACCGCGCCCTGCTGCTGAACGCCCTGCCGGTCCTGGGCCTGGCCTCGATCGCCCCGCCGGACGGGGCCTTCTACATCTATGCCGACATCGGCCACCTGACCGACGACAGCCTGGCCTTCTGCGAGGCCCTGCTGCGCGACACCGGCGTGGCCACCGCGCCGGGCGTCGATTTCGACCCGGTCGACGGCCGGCGGTTCATCCGCTTCAGCTTCGCGGTCTCGACGGCGGAGGTCGAGGAGGCGCTGCGGCGGATCACGCCGTGGTTCGCGGCGAGGACTTAGAGAGCAGCGCCTTGCCGATCGGCCTTGGCGGCTGGCTCTGCAGCACCACCGAGGTCGTCACCGGGCCGAAGCGGCCGATCGTGTCGACGATGGTCGCCAGGTCGCCGGCCGAGGGGACCAGCGCCTTGAGCACGTAGCAGTCGTCGCCGGTCACCCGGTTGACCTCGACGATGTAGGGCAGGCGCTCGAAGGTCTCCAGGCAGGCGCGCATGTGCTCGTGGGTGGTCTTCAGGCGGATGATGGCGCTGAGCGCCAGGCCCAGGGCCAGCGGATCGATCCGCGCGCCGTAGCCGGTGATGATCCCGCGCTCCTCCAGCCGCTTGACCCGCTCCGACATCGACGGCTGCGACAGGCCGATCCGCCGTCCCAGCGCCGACAGCGAAATGCGCCCATCGGTCTGAAGCGCCTCCAGAATGGCGATATCCTTGGCGTCGAGGCCATCCGGGAGGGACATTTGCAATTCCTACCTTGAATTCATCGGAACTATCGCGCTTTGACCGATGAATGGCCATGCACTTTGGGTCGTGGTTCGACCATCCTGAGCAATGAAGCGAGGGAGAGCGCGATGCGACTGATCGGGATGCTGGATTCGCCCTATGTGCGGCGCGTGGCCGTGGCGTTGCGGCTGCTGGACCTGCCGTTCGAGCACGAGCCGGTCTCGGTGTTCCGCCACTACGAGGTCTTCGCGGCGACCAATCCGGTGGTCAAGGCGCCGACCCTGGTGACCGACGGCGGCGTGGTGCTGATGGAGTCCGGCCTGATCATCGAGCACCTGGAGCGCCTGGCGGGGCGGAGCCTGGCGCCCGCCGGCGTCGCCGATCACGCCCGCGCCCAGCGGATTCTCGGCCTGGCCCTGGCCGCCTGCGAGAAGACCGTGTCACTGGTCTACGAGTTCAACCTGCGCCCCGAGGACAAGCATCACGCCCCCTGGATCGACCGGGTGCGGGGACAGGTCGACGCGGCCTGGAGCCTGCTGGAGGCCGAGCTGGCCTCGCCGCCGGCCTGGCTGGAAGGTTCGCACGCGTGGCTGACCTGCGCGGTGGTCTGGACCTTCGCGACCAGGACCCTGCCGGAGTCGGTCGACGCGGCGGCCTGCCCCAGCCTGGTCGCCCTGACCGCGCGCGCCGAGGCGACGCCGGCCTTCCTGGCCACCCCGTTCGACTGAAGACGCGTTTGGGGAACCAGGCCAAGCCGCGGCCAGGGTCATTGCTCGATCCGGCGAACGTCTTGCCCATTCCTGCGCCGTCGATTTCGAGGCCTTATAGTCGCGGCGAACGGCGCCCATCTTCCTTCGTGGCCCACCTCCCTCGTGGAAGGCGGACCTTCCCACGCGACATTCCAAAATCAGGAGCTCACCATGAAGACGCGCAAACTCGGCGACGGGCTGGAAGTCTCGGCCATCGGCCTGGGCTGCATGGGGATGGGCCAGGTCTACGGCACGGCGCTGGACAAGGCCGACGCCTTCAAGGTGCTGGCCCGCGCGGTCGAACTGGGCGTGACCTTCTTCGACACCGCCGAGGTCTACGGCCCCTATCTGAACGAAGTGCTGGTCGGCGAAGGCCTGAAGCCGTTCCGCGACAAGCTGGTGATCGCCACCAAGTTCGGCTTCGACATCGCTCCGGAAGGCACGGGCGAAGGCTTCAGCCGCATGCGCGGGACCGACAGCCGGCCCGCCCACATCCGCGAGGTGGCCGAGGCGTCGCTGAAGCGCCTGGGCGTCGAGGTGATCGACCTGTTCTACCAACACCGCGTCGATCCGAACGTGCCGATCGAGGACGTGGCCGGGACGGTCAAGGACCTGATCGCCGAGGGCAAGGTCAAGCATTTCGGCCTGTCGGAAGCCGGTCCCGAGACCATCCGCAAGGCTCACGCCGTGCAGCCGGTGGCGGCCCTGCAGAGCGAATATTCGCTGTGGTTCCGCGACCTGGAGGCGACGACCTTGCCGGTGCTCCGCGAACTGGGGATCGGCCTGGTGCCCTACAGCCCGCTGGGCCGGGGCTTCCTGACCGGCGCGATCAAGGCCGACGCGCCCCTGGCCGACAACGACTTCCGCCGCGGCTTGCCGCGCTTCCAGGGCGAGGCCCTGGCCAAGAACTTCTCCCTGGTCGAAGCCCTGACCCAGATCGCCGCCGACAAGGGCGTGACCCCGGCCCAACTGGCCCTGGCCTGGATCCTGGCCCAGGGCGAGCACATCGCCCCGATCCCGGGCACGACCAAGATCAGCCGGCTGGAGGAGAACCTCGGCGCGGTGGACGTGGCGCTGTCGGCGGACGACCTGGCCAAGATCGCCGCCGCGGTGCCGGAAACGGCGGTCGAGGGCGAGCGCTACAGCGCGGCGGGCCTGGCGATGGTGGGCAGATAGCCGCTCCAGGCCGCGTGGTCGTCGCGGAGGCCTTGATCGCGGCGGCAGGGCCTGAGCAACATCGGCCATGCATCGTCGTCGCGTGAGCCTTGCGATCCTGTGGGCGGCCGCCGCGACGGCCGCCCAGCTCGTCGTCGCCGGTCCGGTCGCCGCCGATCCCGTGACCGCCCAGGCGATGCGGATCCAGGCCGTTCCCGCGGGGCCGATCCTGCTGGACGGACGCTGCGACGAGGCCGCCTGGACCAAGGCCGCGCCGATCTCCCTCGATAATGGGCTGACCCTGTCGGCGGTCGCCGACCGCGACAGCGTGACGGTCTGCTGGCGCTTCCCGATCCAGACCCTGAGCCTGGACCTCTATATCGAGGACGCTGGAGGCGCGTTGCACGACCTGCATGTCTCGGCCCAGACCGGCGAGCGCACGCGAACCGCCCAGGGCTGGCCGGACTGGACGGTGTTCGGCCAGCATCACGGCTGGTACGGGCCGCCGTTCGCCTTCAGCGGCTTCAAGACGGACGAGTCCGGAACCCGCCGCATCGTGTTCGCGCCCCAGCCCTATCGCGAGCTGCAACTGACCAAGGCGCGGTTCGGGCCGGGGCCCTGGCGGGTGATGGTCGAGGCCCAGGCCATGGCGCCCGGAGCCAAGGTCGTCCGCTATCCGGCCGAAGCGTCGCCGGACGACCCGGCCACCTGGGGACGCCTCGACCCCGGGTCGTGACGCCCGGCCGCCACCCGAGGGGTTGAACCGGGCGCGATGCTAGGCACACACTCCGCCCATGGCCGACAACCCCTTCGCCCGCCCGGACGCCATCGAGCTGGTCAAGCTGGGCAAGACCTCGATCACCCTGGGCGGGGTGGGGGCGGCGATCGTCATCGTCGTGGCGTCGATCTACCTCTCGCGCCTGGTGGCCTCGGGCCTGCGCAAGCTGCGCGAGCGGGCGGTCGGCAGCGCGCCGACCCTCTACATCATCGAGAAGCTCAGCACCTACGGCCTGCGCACCGTCGGCCTGCTGGTGGCCCTGTCGGTGATGGGCATCAACCTGACCTCGCTGGCGGTGTTCGCCGGGGCTCTGGGCGTCGGGGTGGGCCTGGGCCTGCAGGGCCTGGTCAAGGACTTCGCCTCGGGGGTGTCGCTGATGTTCGAGCGGCTGGTGGCGGTGGGCGACTTCGTCGAGCTGCAGAACGGCGCGCGCGGCGTGGTGCACGAGATCGGCCCGCGCTCGACGCGCATCCGCACCAACGACAGCACCGACGTGATCGTGCCCAACTCGGTGCTGGTCAACGAGCAGGTGATCAACTGGACCCTGCACCACACCACCCGCCGCATCCACGTGCCGTTCGTCACGGCCTTCGGGACCGACAAGGAGAAGGTGCGCGAGGCCGTCTTGAAGGCCGCCCATTCGGTGTCGTTCACCTCGCCCGACGACGCCAACCGCAAGGCCCAGGTCTGGCTGGTGGGCTTTGGCGAGTCGTCGCTGAAGTTCGAGCTGATCGTCTGGCCGACCGTCGACTCGGTGCGCCGTCCGGCGGCGATCTTCGCGGCCTACACCTGGGCGATCGACGACGCCCTGCGCGGAGCGGGGATCGAGGTGCCCTACCCGCAGCGGGACGTGCGCCTGCGCGGCCTGTTCGGCGAGGAGGGCGACGACGCCCGCGCCGCCCTGCGCCTGGAGCCCCGCGCCGGCCGCAAGGCCAAGGCCAAGGCCGCCCTCGTCTCCAAGAACGACGCGGCCGAGGACCTCAAGCGCGAGGATCCCGAGGAGCCGCCGCTGCCGGTGCAGGGGCCCCCGGCGAAGGCGTAGGCGCGGATGACAAGGGCCTCGCCAGCCGCCCGCTTCGCCACCTTGTGATGGAAGCGCCTATCTGCTGGTATCCACGGCCGCGCTTCCAGGGCGCGTTTGCGTGAACGAGGCGAGCATCAATGGCCAGGCAGCCAATCTTCATGGTCTCCATGCTCAGCGTCGCGCTGCTCATGCCCGCAGGGTTGGCGTCGGCTCAGACCAAGTTGTCTCAGTCTGTCGCCGCGGAGGGGCCCGCCGCGGCGCGCCGCCTTGCCCCAAAGGACAGGTTGCAGATTGACGTCGCCGGACGAGGCGGCTTTCAGGGGGCCGCGGAAGTTCAGGAGGATGGTCTTATCTTTCTTCCTTTCGGCTCGGTCAGGGCCAAGGGCCGCACGCCGAGCGAGCTGGCGGACCAGATCGCCAAGGTCGTGAAGGATAGCGGACTCGTCGCCGAGCCGGTTGTCACGGTTGAGCTCATACAGGGCGAAAATCGCTGAATGACCTTGAACGATCGGCCGCCCGCGCCTTGAGGCGGCCAAGCCGAGCTTGAGGGCTCCGAGGCTCATCCTGCTTCCCTCACCCTTGCGTCAGCCTTGACCCTGTTCCCGCACTGCCGCAGTCTTCTCGCAACTGCGAAATAAGAAACGACGACGCCGGGAGCGAGCGCATGAAGACCCCCCGAGGCTTTTTCAAACCCCTGGCGATCGGCGCGCCGACCCCGTGGCGCGAACCGCCGGCCCGGGTCGAGCGCATGATCCACTTCGTGCCGCCGCATCTGGACAAGGTGCGCGCCAAGGTCCCCGAGATCGCCCCGACCGTCGACGTGATCCTGGCCAATCTGGAAGACGCCATCCCCGCAGAGGCCAAGGGCGCGGCCCTGGCCGGCGCCATCGCCATGGCCCGCGAGACCGACTTCAAGGCCCTGGGCGTGGGGCTGTGGGTGCGGATCAACTGCCTCAACTCGCCCTGGCACCTGGACGAGGTGGCCACCCTGGTCGAGAAGGCCGGCGACCGCATCGACGTGATCATGGTCCCCAAGGTCGAGGGGCCGTGGGACATCTTCTACATGGACCAGTTGCTGGCCTCGCTGGAGGCCAAGCACGGCGTCACCCGGCCGATCCTGCTGCACGCCATCCTCGAGACGGCCGAGGGGGTGATGAACGTCGAGGCCATCGCCGGGGCCAGCCCTCGCATGCAGGGCATCAGCCTGGGCCCGGCCGACCTGGCCGCCAGCCGCGCCATGAAGACCACCCGGGTCGGCGGCGGTCACCCCGGCTATCGCGTGATCGAGGACCCGCATGCCGACGGCTCGCCCCGCGTCTCCGTCCAGCAGGACCTGTGGCACTACACCTTCGCCAAGATGGTCGACGCCTGCGCCGCCCATGGGATCAAGCCGTTCTACGGTCCGTTCGGGGCGATCGACGACCCGGTGGCCTGCGAGCAGCAGTTCCGCAACGCCTTCCTGATGGGCTGCGCCGGGGCCTGGAGCCTGCACCCCAGCCAGATCGCGATCGCCAAGTCGGTGTTCTCGCCCGCGCCGGACGAAGTGGCCTTCGCCAGGCGCATCCTGGAGGCCATGCCCGACGGCACGGGCGTGGCCATGCTGGACGGCAAGATGCAGGACGACGCGACCTGGAAGCAGGCCAAGGTCATGGTCGACTGCGCGCGGCAGATCGCGGCCAAGGATGCGGAGTATGCGGCGCTGTATGGGTTCTAGGAGGGCGGTGGCTCACCCGCTTGCCCCTGTGGGGGAAGACGGTCGCGAAGCGACCCGTAGGGGGAAGTGCTCGCCGCTCCTACGCCTCGGTCGTCACCACCCGCGACCCCGCCACCAGCATCTTGTGCACCGGGCAGGCCTCGGCGATCTCCATCAGCCGCGCGCGCTGGGCTTCGTCCAGGTCGCCGCCCAGGGTGATCACCCGCTCGAACACATCGGCCGGCTGCGAGGACGGATCGCGCCGCCAGGTCACCTCCACATGCATCGCGCCCACCGGCCAGGCCTTGCGCCTGGCGTAGAGCCGCAGCGTCTGGGTGGTGCAGGCCGCCAGGCCGGCGGCCACCAGGTCATGGGGATTGGGTCCGATGTCCAGTCCGCCGTCCACGGGGCCCAGGTCGGCCGCGAAGCGGATGGGGCCGGCGGTGACGAGGATCTGCACGCCGCCGTGGCCGCTGTCGTCGGCGATGGCGGAAGGGCGGGCGGGGGCGGCGATCATGAGGCGACTCCGGGCTGGGGCCAGAAACTGCCATCGCCACGCAGAGCCGTCTTGGATGGATTTGAAGCCATCCCCGGAATTGTGGACTTCAGGCGGCCGCCTGCTGGGCCGACGTCACGGCGAACAGTTGGGTCGCCCCGCGCCACACCTCGACGGTGTCGCAGCCGCGATGGACGCCGACCAGTTCCTCGGCGCGGCGACGCGCGGCCTGGTCGTCAGGGCAGGGGGTGACGTCGAAACGCGGCACCGAGCCATCGGACTCGACACAGAAGAAGGTGAACACCTGCATGGGAACATCCGTTCGCATCAGGCGGGACCGGGTCCATATTCGATGGGCGGGGCCGCGGGCGTCGGCGGGATTCTCAGCCGACCAGAAGGATATAGGTGAGAAGCCGGCGATTAACCAGAGAGCGCAGGTTTCAATACAAGACTCTCCACAGGACTCTCACGAAGACGAATCCCTGAGACTCGCAGGGGTTCCGGCCGAGTCATGGTGTCGCTGCGACGACGAGTCGCAGGCCTGGGCCCCGCGCATCCTTCCTGAAACCCCAATGAGTCCGGCGTGAGTCCCCTACAAGGCGAGGTTTGGCGATTTCGAGGCGCCGAACCGCCAAAAGCGGTTTCGTTTTCGGTTATCGCGCTCTAGGTTCGCCACCTTTCCGCAACGGCGACGTTAAGAGACCCATGGCCGCGCATTATCTCGACTTCGAGCGACCCATCGCCGATCTGGAAAGCAAGATCGAGGAGCTGTCGCGGCTCTCCGAGACGGCTGGTCCGGGTGCGTTCGAGACCGAGATCCAGGCCTTGCGCGACCGCGCGCAGCAGCTTCGCAAGGAAGCCTATGCCGGTCTGGACGCCTGGCAGAAGACCATGGTCGCCCGCCATCCCGAGCGTCCGCACCTGAAGGACTACGTCGCCGGCCTGATCGACGAGTTCGTCGAGCTGCGCGGCGACCGCAAGTTCGCCGACGACCAGGCGATCGTCGGGGGGCTGGGCCGGTTCCGCGGCATCCCCGTGGTCGTGATGGGCCACGAGAAGGGCCACGACACCACCACCCGCCTGAAGCACAACTTCGGCATGGCCCGCCCCGAGGGCTACCGCAAGGCCGTGCGCCTGATGGACATGGCCGAGCGCTTCAATCTGCCGGTCATCACCTTCGTCGACACCGCCGGCGCCTATCCGGGCCTGGGCGCCGAGGAGCGCGGCCAGGCCGAGGCCATCGCCCGCTCGACCGAGCGCGGCCTGGTTCTGGGCACCCCGATGGTCGCCACCATCGTCGGCGAAGGCGGCAGCGGCGGCGCCATCGCCCTGGCCGGCGCCAACAAGGTGCTGATCCTCGAGCACTCGATCTATTCGGTGATCTCGCCGGAAGGCGCGGCCTCGATCCTGTGGCGCGACGGCGCCCGGGCCAAGGACGCGGCCGCCAACATGAAGATCACCGCCCAGGACCTGATCCAGCTGAAGATCGTCKACCGCATCGTCGAGGAGCCGGCCGGCGGGGCCCATTCCGATCCGTCCGCCGCCATCGAAGCCGTCGGCGACGCGGTCGAGGACGAGCTGAAGGCGCTGATGAAGCTGTCGCCCGCCGAGCTGAAGAAGCAGCGCGCGGCGCGGTTCTACGCCATCGGCCGCGAAGGCCTGCAATAGGCCGCCAAAACCGCGAAGCGTTTCGCGAAGGGACCGCTAACACGGCGATTGACCTGTCGCCGTCGGAACTTCATCCTCAATTGTAATAACAATAGGGGAGGCCGGTCATGAACCGTCGTATGTCTTTGGCCCTGGGGTTCGCGCTGGTCGCCGTCGGCCTCGGCGCGGCCGGTCAAGGCGCGGCGCGGGAGGACGAGGCGCTTCCCGTGGTGACCGAGGGGCTGGTCTCGACCCTGCCGGGCGGGGTGATCAGCATCAAGGCCGATCCCGTGCTGTCCAACGGCCGGTTGGTCCTGCGGGTGGCGGCCTTCAACAACGGAACGGCCCCGGCCGTCATCAACCCCGCGGACATCAAGCTGTTCACCGCCGCCGGCCAGCCCGTGGCGCTGATGTCGCTGGACCAGTTGATCGCGGAGGTCGCGAGCCCCGCGCCCGCCCGACCCACGGGGTCGGCGACCGGCTATGGCGGCCCCGCCATAGCGACCGGCCAGGACGGCCGGATGGACGTCAGCGGCTTTTCCGGCGCCAATCAGACGGTGGCCGGCGGGCTGTCGAGCCAGGTCCAGTCGCAGATCGCCACGCCCGGCCGCAAGCTGAGCAAGGCCGACCAGACCCAGGTCGACGGCCTGAAGGCGGCGATCCTGCAGCCCACCCCGGTGGAGCCGGGCAAGGCGGTCGGCGGCCAGATCGTCAGCGAGAAGCTGAAGTTCGATCGCGACGGATCCCGCGAGCTGAAGATGCTGGTCCGCTTCAACGGCGAGAAGCACGGCTTCATCTTCACCGCCCCTCCGGCCCGCTGACGCGAATTTTCCGCGCCCGGCGTGTCACGTATCGCCGGGCTGCGTCGTCTTGTTTCCGAAGCCCCATCCAGGGGCAGATGAGGACAAGACCATGAGCGCCGAAACCGCCCCCTTCCGTCACGACATCAATGTTCCGGCCGTCTACCAGGCCTTCATCGCCGCCGAGACCGCGGCGGTGGGCGCCGGGGTCGACGCGCACCTGGTTCATCTGGTCAAGCTGCGGGCCTCGCAGCTGAACCAGTGCGCCTTCTGCGTGAAGATGCATTCCAAGGAAGCCCGCGACGACGGCGAGACCAACGAGCGGCTGGACCGCCTGGTGGTCTGGAGCCACGTGTCGGACTTCACGGCCAAGGAAAAGGCCGCCCTGGCCTGGACCGAGGCCCTGACCCAGCTGCCGACCCACACCGAGCTGGGCCCGCTGCGCGCCGCCCTGCGCGAGCACTTCAGCGACGTCGAGGCCAGCGCCCTGACGACGGTGATCGCCATGATCAACCTGTGGAACCGGCTGGGCGTGTCGGTGCACTAGGTCGGCTCAATAGGCTCCTCCCCCTGTGGGGGAGGCGGCCCGAAGGGGCCGGTGGGGGGAGCGAACCCATGTCGGCAAACTCCCCCCTCCGTCGGCTGCGCCGACCCCTCCCCCACGGGGGGAGGAACTTCGGGGCTTGCCTCTCCCCAACGTCACCCGGCCATACTCCCCCAAAATCAGAGGGAGCACGCCCGTGGCCATCAAGACCCGCTTCACGGAGATGTTCGGCGTCGAGCATCCGATCGCCCAAGGCGGCATGCAGTGGGTCGGCACCGCGCCGCTGGTCAGCGCCGTGGCCAACGCCGGAGCCCTGGGCTTCCTGACCGCCCTGACCCAGCCGACGCCCGAGGCCCTGACCCGGGAGATCGCCCGCACCCGCGAGCTCACCGACAAGCCGTTCGGCGTCAACCTGACCATCCTGCCGGCCATCAAGCCGCCGCCCTATGCCGAGTACCGCGCCGCCATCATCGAGGCCGAGATCAAGATCGTCGAGACGGCGGGCTACAAGCCGCAGGAGCACGTCGACGAGTTCAAGGCCCACGGGGTCAAGGTGATCCACAAGTGCACCGCCGTGCGTCACGCCCTGTCGGCCGAGCGGATGGGGGTGGACGCCATCAGCATCGACGGCTTCGAATGCGCGGGCCACCCGGGCGAGGACGACATCCCGGGCCTGATCCTGATCCCGGTGGCGGCCTCGAAGGTGAAGATCCCGATGATCGCCTCGGGCGGGTTCGGCGACGCGCGCGGCCTGGTCGCGGCCCTGGCCCTGGGCGCCGACGGGGTGAACATGGGCACCCGCTTCTGCGCCACGCAGGAAGCGCCGATCCACGACAACTTCAAGCAACAGATGGTCGCCAACGACGAACGCGCCACCGACCTGATCTTCCGCACCCTGCACAACACCGCCCGGGTGGCCAAGAACGCCATCAGCCAGCAGGTCGTGGCCATCGAGCGGGCCGGCGGGGCCAGGTTCGAGGACGTGGCCGACCTTGTGAAGGGCGCGCGTGGGCGGGAAGGGCTGATCAGCGGCGACACCGACCACGGCGTCTGGTCGGCCGGCATGGTCCAGGGCTTGATCCACGACGTGCCGACCGTGCGCGAGCTGATCGACCGGATCGTTTCGGAGGCCGAGGAGATCATCCGCGGGCGGCTGGCGGGGATGGTGAGCTAGAGGGCTCCCCGCCAAGGTTGAGGGGCATGGTGAACACCCTCGCAAACACTGTGACGGCCCTATGAAGTTTTCGCGAAATAGCAGCGCTTCCGACCCCGGATTAGCCAGTCGTTAGGTCAGAAATGGTCCCTCCACCCGCGAGTGGAGGCGTTGAATGTTCACCCTGCGAGACACCGTGTCGTCCCTGGTTCCGGCCCGCGCCGACACGCTGGGCAAGACGCTGTACGAACGGTTCCGCGAGGAGCCGGACACTCTGATCGTGCCGGTGCTCGACGCTGACGACCGGCCGATCGGCCTGGTCGAGCGCAACGCCTTCTTCCTGCGCATGGCCGCCGAATACGGCCGCGCCCTTTACGCCCTGCGCCCGATCTCGGTGCTGATGGACAACGACCCGCTGGTGGTCGAGGCCGACGTCGAGCTGGCCGCCTTCACCAGCGACAGCCTGTCGTACCGGGCATCGGACCTGCTGCGCGGCTTCATCGTCACGGACGGCGGGCGCTATCTGGGCGTCGGCACGGTGCTGGGCCTGCTGCAGGCCGCCAACGAGACCAACCGCCGGGGCGTCGCGGAACTGGCCGCGGCCAAGGCCAGCGCCGACCAGGCCCACACCTTCATGACCGCGGTCGTCGAGTCGATCCCGTCGATGGTGTTCGTCAAGCGGGCCGACGACCATCGCTACGTGCTGTTCAACCGGGCCGGCGAGAAGATGCTGGGCTATAATCGCGCCGACATGATCGGCCGCACCGACGCCGATTTCTATCCGACCGAGCAGGCGGCGATCTACGCGGAGCGCGACGCCGAGGTGGCCCGTTCGGGCGAGGTGCGGGTCATCGAGGAAGACCACGTGCCGCGCCGCGACGGCTCGACCGCCTTGCTGCGCACCAAGAAGATCGCCATCCCGGGTCCCGACGGCCAGGCCGAGTACCTGCTGGGCATTTCCGAGGACATCGCCGAGCGCAAGCGGGCCGAGGCGCAGATCGCCCGCCTGGCCCACTATGATCCGCTCACGGACCTTCCCAATCGCCTGCTGTTCCAGAAGGACCTGTCGGCGGCGCTCAGCCGCGCGGCGCGGCGCGAGGACCTGGTGGCGGTGCACTGCATCGACCTGGACCGCTTCAAGACCGTCAACGACACCCTGGGCCATCCGATCGGCGACGCCCTGCTGAAGACCGCCGCCGAGCGCCTGCGGGCCTGCGTGCGCGAGGGCGACACGGTCGCGCGCCTGGGCGGCGACGAGTTCGCGGTGGTCCAGTGCGGCCTGACCGACCTGGGCGGCGCCACCCGCCTGGCCGGCCGCATCGTCGAGGCCCTGGCCGAGACCTTCGAGCTGCAGGGCCACCAGGTGATGATCGGCGGCAGCGTCGGGGTGGCCGTGTCGCCCAACGACGGGTCGGACAGCGACGAACTGCTGAAGAAGGCCGACATGGCGCTCTACCGCGCCAAGGCCGACGGGCGCGGGGCGTTCCATTTCTTCGAGCGGGCCATGGACGAGGCCCTGCAGGCCCGCCGAGCCCTGGAGCTGGACCTGCGCCTGGCCTTGGCCGAGGGCCAGTTCGAGCTCTACTACCAGCCGCTCTACAGCCTGGGCGCCGACCAGGTGATGGGCTGCGAGGCCCTGCTGCGCTGGAACCATCCGACGCGGGGCATGGTCTCGCCGGGCGACTTCATCCCGATCGCCGAGGAGATCGGCCTGATCAATCCGCTGGGCGAGTGGGTGCTGCGCGAGGCCTGCCGCGAGGCGGCCGGCTGGCCCCAGCACGTGCGCCTGGCCGTGAACCTGTCGCCGGCCCAGTTCCGCGACAAGCACCTGGTCGGCACCGTGGTCTCGGCCCTGGCGGCCTCGGGCCTGCCGGCCGAGCGCCTGGAGCTGGAGATCACCGAGTCGGTGCTGCTGCAGGACAGCGTCGGCAACATGTCGATCCTGCACGACCTGAAGGCCCTGGGCGTGCGGATCTCGATGGACGACTTCGGCACCGGCTATTCGTCGCTGAGCTATCTGCGCAGCTTCCCGTTCGATAAGATCAAGATCGACCAGACTTTCGTGCGCGACATCCTCGACGACGCCGACGCCCTGGCGATCATCAAGGCCGTGCTCGACCTGGGCGCCAGCCTGGGCATCACCACCACGGCCGAGGGCGTGGAGTCGGTGGAACAGCTGGACGAACTGCGCCGCCAGGGCTGCGGCGAGATCCAGGGCTACTTCATCAGCCGTCCCAAGCCGGCCGCCGAGATCGCGGCGATGCTGGGGGTGACGGTGGAGAACAAGCTGAAGGCGCCGGTCGTCACCTTCGCCCATGGGGAGAAGGAGGGGCCCGCGACGAAGTCGTGGGAGGATGAGGGGGTTCCGAGTCCGACGGCGCGCCGGCAGGGCGCCGAGTGAAACCGCCAGCTGTGTAACCCCTCACCCTCCCACCGCTGCGCGGCGGGTCCTCCCTCTCCCTCTGGGAGAGGGTGTCGGTTGGCGGGAGAGGCATTTATCCCCGACCTTTCCGCACTCGCCCCTAGCCACCCGCCCCGCGCTTTGCCACACACCGGCCATGCGCATGGTCGGCTATCTCAGAGTTCCGCCCGTCAGGGGCGTGGTGATCGACGGGCCGCAGTCGCAACGGCTGTTCGAGGCCGGCTGCGACCAGCTGTTCCACGATCGCTGCTACGGCCTGGCCGTGCACAAGCCGGGCCTGGATTCCGCCCTGGCGGTCCTGAAGCCCGGCGACGTGCTGGTGGTGATCAACCTCCACGCCTTCGCCGCCCATCTGGTCGACCTGCTGGAGGTGTTGGCGCGGTTCGAGGCGGCGGAGATCCATCTGCTGACCCTGACCGAGGGCGTCGACACCCGCGCGCCCGGCGGCTTCTTCACGGCCTGCGCCCAACTGGCCCGCTTCCACGACCAGCGCCGCATGGTGCGCACGGCCGAGGAAAAGATCGTGCGGGAAGGCGGACGGCGCCCGATTCTGGAGGCGGGCCCGGATGGACAAGAGGCCGAACCGATCCCAGATCTCTATCCCGAGGCCTGAGGAGAACGGCATGACGTCGACGCCCGCACCGAAACGTCCTTCGGAAGGGCGCCCGGCCATCGGCGTGCTGCTGCGCGAGCAGCGGGAGCAGCGGCGCATGAGCCAGCTGGACCTGGCGCACGACTCCGGGGTCTCGGCCCGCCATCTCGGATTCATCGAGGTCGGCAAGGCCCAGCCCAGCCGCGAGGCCATCGCCCGCCTGGCAGACGCCCTGGGCCTGCCGTTGCGCGAGCACAACGCCCTGCTGCTGGCGGCCGGATACGCCCCGCAATATGACGAGCGCGCCCTCGCCAACCCGGCGTTGGGGCCGCTCAGCCAGGCGATCGACCTGATCCTGAAGCACCAGGAGCCGTATCCCGCCTTCGTCATCAGCCGGCGCTTCGACGTGCTGGCCGCCAACGACGCGGCGGTGCGGGTCAACACGTTCCTGATGGAGGGACGGCAAAGCCCGCACACCAACCTGCTGCACCAGGTGTTCGATCCCGCCGACTTCCGCCCGGTGATCGCCAACTGGTCGGAGGTGGCGGCCAAGTTCGTGCGCCAACTGCAGGACGAGCTGATGGCCTCGCCCAACGACCCGGCGATCCGTCGGCTGCTGGACGAAATCCTCGCCTATCCCGACGTGCCCGCCGCCTGGCGGCTGCGCGCGCTGGGCGACGCGCCCGAACCGGTGCTGACCATGGTGTTCAACAGCCGCGCCGGGCCGCTGCGCTTCTTCGAGACGATCACCACCTTCGCCGCCCCGCGCGACGTGACCCTGGACGAGCTGAGGATCGACTGCGCCTTCCCGGCCGATGCGCACACCGCCGAGGTCTGCGCCAGGCTGGCCGCCGGCGAGCTGCACTGACCTTCCAGGTAGTTGCGGCGCCAGACCCGACCGCGCACGTCTGCCTTCGTCATCATCGGAAGGACGGATCATGCGGATTTGGTGGAAGGCGGCGTTTCTGGCGGGGCTGATCGGCACGGTGGCCCACGCCGGGCCCCTGGACGCCGAGCACGCGGCGCTGGCCCGGTTCGCGGGCCGCTGGTCGGTGAAGCAGAGCTACTGGACCAGCCCGGACAAGCCGCCCGTCGTCGACCGGGGCGAGGCCGACCTGGCCATGGTGCTGGACGGCCGCCACCTTCGGCAGGACCTGCGCATCGACGCCAAGGACAAGCCGTTCCAGGGCCTGGGCTATATCGGCTACGACACCGCCGCCAAGACCTTCTTCAGCACCTGGATGGACGTCAACTTCACGGGCTTCATCGTCGCCAAGGGCGGCTATGACGCGGCGGCCGGGCGCTACACGTTCGTCGGCGAAACGCCGGACTTCGACCATCCGGGAAAGGCGATCCCGCTGCGCGAGGTGATGACGCGCCAGGACGACGACCACTTCACCTACGACTACTACGAGACGCGCGAGGGCCGGGAAGCCCAGGCCGTGCGGCTGGAATACGTGCGCGTGCGGTGATCCGAGGCCGGGGACATGCCCTCGCGGCGTGTCCCCATCCGCGTGGCGGTCCTGCTGGGGACACGCGCGAGCGCATGTCCCCGTCCGTAGCGTCTCAGGCCACCGCCTTCAGCGCCTCGCCCAGTTCCTCGACCATCTCGGGCGTGGTCGCCCACGAGCACATGAAGCGGGCCGTGCCGTCCAGGAAGCGGTAGACGAACCAGCCGTGCTCGCGCAGGCGCTCAAGGGCCGCGTCGTCCATGTCGACGAACAGGCCGTTGGCCTCGACCGGATGGCGCAGGGGGAAGGGCATGAGGGCGGCCAGTTTCCGGGCCATGGCGTTGGCGTGGGCCGCGCGGGCGGCCCAGGCGCCGCCGTCGCCGGTCTCGCCCAGCAGGCCAAGCCAGGGGGCGGCCAGGAACCGGCCTTTCGAGACCAGCTGGCCGGCGTGCTTGAGGCGGGCGTCCAGGCGCCGGCCGAGGTCCTTGTTCAGGAACACCACGGCCTCGGTCGGGGTCGAGCCGGCCTTGGTGCCGCCGATCACCAGGATGTCGACGCCGATCTGGGCCACGCGCCTGAGGTCGAAGCCGGCGGCCACGGCGTTGGCCAGCCGCGCGCCGTCCAGGTGCACGCCGTATCCCTTGGCCTTGGCCGGGGCGATCAGGGCGGCCAGGTCGTCGGCCGAATAGACGGTGCCGTACTCGGTGGCGTTGGTCAGGGACAGGGCGGCGGCCGGCTGGCGGTACGAGACGTCCGGCTCGTTCAGGGCCAGCTCCAGCCCCGGCAAGGCGATCTTGCCCGAGGCGCCCGGCAGGCCGATCAGGCCCACGCCCTGGCCGAAGAAGCCCGGGGCGCCGGTCTCGTCGGTGCAGATGTGGGCATGCTCGTGGGCCAGCACCGCCTCGTGCGGATGGGCCAGGCAGGTGAGGGCGAAGGCGTTGGCCGCCGTGCCCGAGGCGGTGAACCGCACCTCGGCGTCGGCGTCCAGCAGGGCGCGGATGCGGTCGGCGGCCGCGGCGCTGACATGGTCGGTTCCGTAGCCCGACGCCGTCCCGGCGTTGGCGGCGACGATCGCCTCGATGACTTCCGGCATGGCGCCGGCGACGTTGTCGGAGGCGAAGTCGTAACGGGCCATGGGCGGGTCTCGCGTGGGTCGGGAACTACGTCCCGATGCCACGCCGGCGAGGATCAATCAAACACGATCACCGACCGCGCCAGCTCGCCGCGCCTCAGCTCGTCGAAGGCCGAGTTGACCTCCTCCAGCCTGATGCGGCGCGAGATCAGTTCGTCCAACTTCAGCTTGCCGGCCATGTAGGCGTCGACCAGCCGGGGCATGTCGACCGGGAAGCGGTTGGAGCCCATGAAGCTGCCCTGGATCTTCTTCTCGCCCAGGAAGTCGGGGCCGTGCAGCTCGATCATCGTGCCCACCGGGATCATGCCGATGATGTTGGCCGTGCCGCCCCGGCGCAGCATCTTGAACGACTGCTCGGCGGTGGCCTTCAGGCCGATGGCCTCGAAGCTGTGGTGGACGCCGCCGCTGGTCAGTTCCTGCACCTGCTTCACCGCGTCGCCGTCGCTGGCGTTGATGACGTCGGTGGCGCCGAACTGCCTGGCCAGCTCCAGCTTGTGGGGGATGCGGTCGATGGCGATGATCCGGCCGGCGCCGGCCATGGCCGCGCCGTTGATGGCCGCCAGGCCCACGCCGCCGCAGCCGAGCACGGCCACGGTTTCGCCCAGGCGGACGTTGGAGGTGTTCACCACCGCCCCGACCCCGGTCATCACCGAGCAGCCGATCAGGGCGGCGCGGTCGAACGGCATGTCCTTGCGGATGGCGACGCAGGCGTGCTCGTGGACCAGCATCATCTCGGCGAACGACGACAGGTTCAGGAACTGGGCCATCCTGGTCTCGCCGGACCCGGACAGGTCCTCGCGGAACAGGCGCGGCTCCTCGCTCTTGGAGCGGCGCGTCTCCGGGCTGATGCACAGGTTCATGTGCCCGGTCAGGCACACTTCGCAATGGCCGCAATAGGGGTTGAGGCAGGTGATCACGTGGTCGCCGACCTTGACGGTGCGGACCTCGGATCCGACCGCCTCGACGATCCCTGCGCTCTCGTGGCCCAGCACGGCGGGCAGGGGGTGGGGGTAGGAGCCTTCGATGAAGTGCAGGTCGGAATGGCAGACGCCGGCGGCCTTGGTGCGGATCAGCACCTCGTGCGGGCCGGGCTTGCCGATCGAGACGTCCTCGATCTGCAGCGGCTTGCCCACCTCGCGCAGTACGGCGGCCTTCATCGGCGATCTCCCTCTTTGTTGGAGGGGACCCTAACGGCAGGGCGGGGGGCGAAGGAAGAGGTTATTCGAACAAATGTTTGGAAGTCGTGGCTCAAACAACTTCGTTGTCATCCCGGACAAGTCCGGCGAAGCCGGGCGCAGATCCGGGACCGCCGTAAGCATGGCGCTCAGGCGTCGGTCCCGGATCTTCGCGCTGCGCGCTCGTCCGGGATGACAGCCGCTCTGGATGCGATCAGGCCGCCAGGGCGATCTTGCGTTCGGGCAAGATGGCGTCGACCGACAGCAGCACGACCATGGCCGTCTCGGTGGTGATCACCGCCGACACCAGGGGCGAGGCTTCCTCGCCCAGCGGCGGGGGCGGGCTGATGCTGTCGGCCGAGACGATGAAGCTGTCGCAGACCGCGTCGACCAGCAGGCCGGCGACGTCGTCGTGGTGCTCGACCACGATGATCACCTGGCGGGCGCTGTCGGCGGCGACGCCCTTGCCCAGGCGTTCGGACAGGTCGATGACCGGCATCACCTGGCCGCGCAGATTGATCACGCCGCGCACATAGGGGGGAGCGTCCGGAAGCGGGGTGGCCGGGGTGACGCCGCGGATCTCGCGGACCGCGCCCACGGGCACGCAATAGGTCTGGGTTCCGACTTCGAACGACAGGATCTGCAGATCCTCGCCGGCCGTGTAAGCCACGTTCCTGGACATCGCCTGGTCGCCTTCAAGCCTGTCGTCGCCCGTTCTGGGCGCCGTCTTGGCCTCACCCTCGCGCGGAAAGGTGAATAAATCGGCCTTCTTTCAACGATTTGAGTCTCGAGGGGCGCAAGGTCCGACCCGTGAAGCTGACGGCCCCGTTCAGCCTGCGTTCAGCCGCCGGGGCGGAAGATGAATCCCAAGATGGAGAGGCCTGTCGGAACGCCTTTTCAGAGAGGACATCGTGTCATGAACCGCAATCTGAAGACCCTGATCGGCCGTGTCGCCGCCGGCGCCGCCGCCCTGGCCATGGTCGCCGGCGCGAGCGCGGCCTCGGCCGACTCCTACCGCCACGGCGGCTATTACGGCCACCGCGGCCATCACAACAACAACGACGTGGGCGTCGCCATCGCCGGCGGCATCGTCGGCCTGGCCCTGGGCGCGGCGATCGCCGGCAACAACAACAACCACTATCGCAGCGGCTACAGCTACGGCTACGCCCCTCCGCCGCCGCCCCCGCCGCGCTACTACGGCGGCTACGGCCGCCCCTATGGCTACGGCTATGGCCGCGACTGCTGGACCACGCGCGAATACGACCCCTATCGCGACCGCGTGTACGAGCGGACCGTCTGCCGCTAGCGCCGTCATCCTCGGACTTGTTCCGAGGACCCCTGCCGGGGTTCGCGTTTGAAGACAAAGAAAGGGGCGCTGCGTCGGCAGCGCCCCTTTTTCATGCCGCCTTGCCGGCGGATCGCGGGGTCCTCGGAACAAGTCCGAGGATGACGGATGGGAGAACTAGCCCTGGGCCGCCTGCAGACGTTCCAGCACCAACGGGTGCAGTTCCTGGTTCGAGGCCAGGATCGAGGCGCCGTCCACCGGGTTGCCGTGCTCCTCGATGGTCGAGACCTTGCCGCCGCTCTCGGTGACCATCAGCACGCCGGCCGCCACGTCCCAGGGCTTGAGGTTGCGTTCCCAGTAGCCGTCGAAGCGGCCGGCCGCGACCCAGGCCAGGTCCAGCGACGCCGCGCCGAAGCGGCGCACGCCGGCGACCTTCTGGCTGATCTGGTGCAGCTCCTTCAGGAACTGGGCGTGGCCCGGCTTGCCCAGGAAGGGCACGCCGGTGGCCAGGATGCTTTCGTCCAGGTGACGGCGGGCGGCGACGCGCAGGCGCTTCTCGGCGCCCAGATAGGCGCCCTTGCCCTTTTCGACCCAGAACAGGTCGTTGGTGATGGGGTTGTAGGTGACGCCGGCCACGACCTCGCCCTCGCGCTGCAGGGCGATGTTGACCGCGAAGTGCGGGATGCCGTGCAGGAAGTTGGTGGTGCCGTCCAGCGGGTCGACCACCCAGGTGTGGGTCTTGTCGGTGCCCTCGATCATGCCGCGTTCCTCGCCCAGGAAGCCGTAGCCGGGGCGGGCCTTTTCCAGGATCTCGAAGATCACCTGCTCGGCCTTCTGGTCGGCGGCGGTGACGAAGTCGGCGGGGCCCTTCTTGGACACCTGCAGCTCGGTGACTTCGCCGAAGTCACGGGCCAGGCCGCGGGCGGCTTTGCGCGCGGCGTCGATCATCACGTTCAGGAGGGCGGAAGCGGTGGCCAAGGCAGGTGTTCCTCATAGTTCCCCCTGCGCGGCGTCGCCCAAGGGGGAGCGACGGCGGGGGATATGCATGCGGGCGGATAGAAAGATCGGGAAAGTGGGCGCGATACCTAGTCGCCTGGGCCGCCGAAAGCAAGGCGAGGGGGTTTTGCCGCGCTCACCGCGCGTCCAAAAGCGCGCGTCCTGCTTCCGTCCACTCGCCGCAACGTCCGCCGCCCGTGACGACAATGAGACCGTACTTCTCGAGCAACGCCATGGCGTCTTCGCCGGCGCCCATGCAGAGGTTATCCAACGAACCATCCTGAGTCTGAAGGTACTGGGCCGCCATCCAGGCCAGCGCCTTCAACAGCCGGTCTTCGCGATAATTCGTCGGCGTCATGTCACGTTCGTCCAGCCTGCGTCGTCATGTCCCCAAGACTTAAGCGGAGTGGGCGTGACGATGCGATGGGCGAAATGGATCCTGCCGGCGATCCTGGCGATCAACGGCGCGGTGATGATGCTGGCGCCGGCCTGGTGGTATCCGCGCGTGCCGGGCGTGATCGAGACCGGGGCGTTCAACGACCACTTCGTCCGCGACATCGGCGCGGCCTTCCTGGCCTGCGCTCTGGCCATGGGCTGGGCGCTGAAGGACCCGGCGCGGGGCCTGGGGCTGGCGGTGGTCTCGGCGGCCTTCCTCTGCCTGCACGCGGTGATCCACCTGGTCATGCCGTTCTGCGGAACCTCCCTGCCGTGGCCGCTGCTGGCCCGTGATTTCCCGGGCGTGTTCCTGCCGGCGATCATCAGTCTGCTGGTGGTGCGATCGTGCATTCGGCGCCAGAAAGTCAGCGCATGAGCGATCAGGACATCTTCGAGAGCCGGCGCGGGGCGATGACGGGCCTGGCCTACCGCATGCTGGGCTCGCGGGCCGACGCCGAGGACGTGGTGCAGGACGCCTGGATCCGCTGGCGCGCCGTCGAGGCCGACGAGGTCGCCAACCCGGCTGGCTTCCTGAACAAGGTGGTCACCCGCCTGTGCCTGGACCGGCTGAAGTCGGCCCGCGCCCGGCGCGAGGTCTATGTCGGCGAGTGGCTGCCCGAGCCGGTGGTCGACGAGGACCACTCGACGCTGGGCGAGGACCTGTCGGTGGCCTTCCTGCTGGCCCTGGAGCGGCTGACCCCGCTGGAGCGGGCCGCCTTCCTGCTGCACGACGTGTTCGACGTTCCCTTCGCCGAGATCGCCCGCACCCTGGGACGCGGCGAGGCGGCCTGCCGCCAGCTGGCCGCCCGGGCCCGCGAACACGTCAAGGCCGGCAAGCCGCGCTACCACCCCAGCGCCGAGGAGGAGCAGCGCCTGACCAGCGCCTTCCTGGCCGCCACGATGAGCGGCGACGAGGGCCTCTTACGCGACATCCTGGCCCAGGACGTGGTCATGCATTCCGACGGCGGCGGGCTGGCCAAGGCGACGATCAACCCGGTGTTCGGCCTGGAAAAGGCGATCCGCCTGGCCGTGGGACTCAAGAAGAAGTTCCCCACGCCGGAGGGTACGACCGCCCGCCTGGCGCGGATCAACGGCGCGCCCGGCATCGTGCTCAGCCACGACGGCGTGGTGTTCCAGACCATGGGCCTGGAGATCGTCGACGGCCGCATCGCCGCCGTCTACACGATGCGCAACCCGGACAAGCTGGCGCGGTTGAATTCTTAGGGCCTAGGGCAAGGCCACCTTCGGCAGGGTGTCCTTGGTCTCGCAGGCCACGCGGCCCGCGCCGCCGGCCGCGCCCTTGATGTCCTCGATCTTCTCGCCCTTGCGCCAGCCCTTGGGCAGGCCCTGGTCGCCGGAGAAGTCCATGCCCAGGTCGATCCACTTGTCTGTCGCGCAGTCCAGCGCGAACAGCATGATCGGACCCTTGCTGGCCGGCCAGGCCTTGTAGGGGCCGTTGGGTCTGCCTTCGGCGATGCGCATGACCACCAGGCCGGACGTTTCGTCCACCCGCATGAAGTCCGCGTCGTAGAAGGTCTTCGCCTCGCCGGGCGAGGGCTTCCAGTTCTCCGCCAGGGCGGCTGGCGCCAAGCCCAGAACGGTCACGCCAAGCAAACACAGTCCAAGCCGCCGCATGGGCGTCCTCCCCGTATTTTATCGTTGGGAGGAGGCTACGCCCGACAAGCTTGAGCGGCAAGTTCCGCGAACGGCGTTACGCGTTTCGCGCCGCCAGGCCTTCGGCGATGGCCGCGTTGATCGCCGCGACGCCCGCCGCCGGGCCTCCCGGATGCTTCCAGACCCCGGCCGAGACGGCCAGGAAGTCGGCGCCCGCCGTGGCCAGGCCGGCGGCGTTGTCGGCGGTGATCCCGCCGATCGCCACGGACGGGACCTCCATCGTCTCCTGCCAGATCGACAGGATCTCGGGATCGGCGGTGGTCGGGGCGTCCTTGGTGGTGGTCGGGAAGAAGGCCCCGAAGGCCACGTAGTCGGCCCCGGCCTCGGCGGCCTCCATGGCCAGGTGGCGGCTGTCGTGGCAGGTGACGCCGATCATCGCGCCCGGGCCCATGATCTTGCGGGCCTCCTTGAAGGGCGTGTCGCTCTGGCCGATATGGACGCCGTCGCAGCCCAGCCGGGCGGCCAGGTCGGGACGATCGTTGAGGATCACCGCGACCTCGCGCGCCCGGGCGATGGGGCTCAGCGCCTGGACGGCGGCGGCGATCACCTCGTCGGGGGCGTCCTTCAGGCGGATCTGCAGCGCGGCCACGTCGCCGCCGTCCAGGGCGGCGGCCAGGTCGCGGCCGAAAGCGGCCAGGTCGTCCAGGGCGGGCGGGGTGATCAGATAGAGGCGGCAGTCGGTCATGAGGCCGGATTACGCCGATTTGGGCGAGGCGGCTACGGTTGGGGACAGGCGCATGCGCCTGCCCCCATTTGTCGCACTGCGAGTCAGTTGCAAAAGCTCCACGCCTCCGCTACATGAGAATGACAATCATTCGGTGGGGCGAGTCTCCCTTGTACGTCTGCAACTGTAACGGCATCCGCGAGCGCGAAGTCCGCGCCGCCATCGACGCAGGGGCCACCCGCCCGGCGGACGTGTTCCGTCACAAGGGCTGCCAGGCCCAGTGCGCCAAGTGCGTCTGCGAGATGCGCCAGATGATCCAGGACAACCGCGAAGCCCTGGCCTTCGCCGCCGAATAGATTTTCGTTCCGCTCATCCCGGCGAATGCCGGGACCCAGATGGAATGACTTTGAGCCTGACGCCATGAGCGCCGTGCTATTTCCAATCAGCCTCTCCGCCTTTGGATCTGGGTCCCGGCATTCGCCGGGATGAGCGGATTTTGGGGTATTCCCCGCTCACGCGAAGCAGTCTCACGCTTTTCCATGAGGCTGAGAAACACTTGCAGACATAGCGGTTGAAGCAACCCAGGCGATAGATCAGGGTCCGCTCTGCCTGAGTCCTTCGGACGCAGGCAGCCCTTTTTATGTGGGCGCGCGATGGTCGCCGAAACCGGCGTCCACTTTCGGCTATCGCGCGCCGTTATTCGAATCTGAGGAGACCCGCCATGCAAGGCGATCCCGGCATCATCCGGCTCTTGAACGCGGTGCTCACCAACGAGCTGACGGCGGTGAACCAGTACTTCCTGCACGCGCGGATGTACGACAACTGGGGCTTCAAGCGCCTGGGCAAGATCACCTATGACGAGTCGATCGGCGAGATGAAACACGCCGACAAGCTGATCAACCGCATCCTGTTCCTGGAAGGCCTGCCCAACCTGCAGGACCTGCACAAGCTGAAGATCGGCGAGACCGTGCCCGAATGCCTGGCCAGCGACCTGTCGGTCGAGGTCGGCGGCCGCGAGACCCTGATCCCCGGCATCATCCAGTGCGAACAGGCCCGCGACTATGTCAGCCGTGAACTGCTGCGCGAGATCCTGAGCGACACCGAGGAGCACATCGACTTCCTCGAGATGCAGCTGGGCCTGGTGAAGTCGCTGGGCGAGCAGAACTACCTGCAGAGCGCCGTGGGCGAACTGCCGGCATAGGGTTCCGTTTGGGGACACGCGCATGCGCGTGTCCCCAGCCAAGCCCTAGAAGTCCCGCACCATGAGCACCCGCGCGTCCTCATCCAGGCCACGCGCCAGGTGCTCCTCCCGGATCGCCGCCATCCCCGGCGTCAGGGCCGCCACCTCCCCGAACCCCAGCCGCCGGTAGTACGGCGCGTTCCAGGGCACTTCGCGGAAGGTCGACAGCGACAGGCCGTCCAGTCCCGCCGCCCGCGCCTGCCGTGAGACCTCGTCCAGCAGCGCCGCCCCGATCCCCCGGCCGGCGAAGGCGGGCAGCACGTCCAGCTGTTCGACATAGGCGCGGCTTTCGACTCGCCGGAACATCGCGAACCCCACGACCGCCTCGTCCTCCACCGCGACGACCAGGCCGCCGTCGGCGATCCGGATCGCCAGGATCGACGCCGGGCTGGGCTCGTCGGCGGCCAGGGCGTCCATCAGCCCGACGAAACGCTGGGCCGAGGCGCGTTCGAGCGCTCGGATCGTCTCGATCTCTTCGAGCAGGGCGGGGCGAAAGACGACCATGGAACCCTCAAACCGTGTCGCCGCCTGGGAACCAAGGTCCAGCTAGGCGGGTTACAAGCATGTTTAGCGAGGAGTTCCGTCATGCACATCCCGAATGGCCGATCCCACGGGAGGCGGGCTCACGCCGGTCGCGAGTCGTTCGAGATGGACGTCAAGGCCGACACGGCCAGCACGGCCGGCGCCCAGCTGGTGCTGGGCCTGGCCCTGGCCGGCGGCGCGATCCTGGCCTCCGCCCTGCTGGGCCGTCGCCACGAGAAGATGATCGACGACGAGGAATACGCGGTCGGCTACGCCGAGATGCACGAGCCGGTCGCCCATCAGCCCAAGGCCCTGACCAGCCTGATCCTGCCGCCGCTGTTCATCGCCATGACCCTTTCGGGGCTGCGCATCTGGAACGCGCCGTCCAGTCCCACGCGTACCCGGGCTCTCACCCTCTGGAGCCTGGTCCAGGGCTTCAACGCCCTCTGGTTGGCCCTCGGCGCCAAGCGCGTCGGGGGACAGCTTGGCGCGGCGACCGCGTCCCTGGCCGCGTCGGGCGCCTACGCCCTGCAGGCCCGCAAGCTGGTGGCCCCGGCCTCGGGCTTTTCCAGCCCCTATCTCGGCTGGTTGGGCTTCGCCAACGCCCTGACCGAAGAGCTGTGGAAGCGTCCGCGCCGGGTGACGGTCCACTAGAAAACGCCGTTCAGCGGCCGTTCAGGCGGCCAAGCTTTAGCTTCCCCCAAGCCTTGCTTAGGGGAGCTTTCACATGCGTCGTCTTTGGGTTCTCGGATTGGCCGTCGCCGTCGCCGTCGGCGCGCTGGCCGGCTGCGCCACCATGAGCAAGGAGGCCTGCCTGCAGGGCGACTGGGCCGGGGTCGGCTTCAAGGACGGCGAAGCGGGGCGCCCGCAAAGCCGCTTGGACGACCACGCCAAGGCCTGCGCCAAGGCCGGGGTGGTCCCCGACGCCGCGCCCTATTTCCAGGCCCGCGACCAGGGTCTGAAGCTCTATTGCACCCAGGACCGGGGCTTCGGCGAGGGGCGCAACGGCAATTCCTACGCCGGGGTTTGCCCGCAGGGGGCCGAGCGCGGGTTCTTGGTGGGCTATGCCGACGGCCAACTGGTCCACGCCGCGGTCTCGCGTCTGAGCCAGGCGGAATCCGACCGCCAGAGCGCCGACAACCGCGCCGAGAAACGTGACCGCGAGGCGCGCGGCGTCGAGGACGAGCTGAAGAATCCCAAGCTGAACGACGAGCAGAAGCACGAACTGCGCGACCGCCTGAACCGCCTGCGGTCCGAGCGCCGACAGGCTGTCGAGGACGGCCGCCGCGCCGAATGGGCGGCCCGCGACGCCGAGCGCGAGGTCAGCGAGCTGCAACACCGGTTCGGGCCGCGCTACGGCGGCTGGTGACCGATCAGACGGCCGAGCGTTCCGCGTGGCGCTCGCGCAGGGCCAGCAGCATCGGCAGGCCCAGCGAAACGCCGACCAGGAACACCGCCGCCGCCGTCATCCACACCGCCCGCCAACCCAGGCGGCGCGCCTCGAAGATCGCGAAGACCAGTAGCGCGACCGCCGAGACGATGACGTCCCAGCCGAAGAAGGCGCCGATCCGGGTCGAGAACAGCTCGGCCACGAACCGAGGGATATCCAGCCCGTGCTCGACCAGCCACGGCAGGAACGCCGCATAGGGCAGGACGACGCCCGGGATGCAGAGCGCCCAGTAGAGATGGCTGCGCGACATGGTCGAGGTCTCCTGGCCCGCCGCGACGAGAGCGTGGCTGGGCTGGAGCGGTCAAGCGCGCCAGGCCTCAGCGGATGCCGAACACCCGATCCAGGCTGAATTTGCCGCCGCCCTTGGCGATCAGGAACAGCAGGATGGCGGCCCAGGACAGGTGGGTGCTCCAGGCGTCCGGGTAGACGAACACCTCGATCACCAGGGTCATGCCCAGGAAGGCCAGCGCCGAGAGCCGGGTGAACAGGCCCAGCACCAGCAGGATCGAGAACAGGTGCTCGCTGTAGGTCGCCAGGTGGGCCGCCACGTCCGAGGGGATCAGCGGCAGGGCGTATTCCTCGGCGAACAGCGAATAGGTCCCGTCGGTGATGTGCAGGATCCCGTCGACCTTGGTGCGTCCCGACAGGAAGAACACCGAGGCGATGCCCAGGCGCGCGACCAGGGTCAGGACGCCGTCGGGCAGGGCGCGATGGGCCAGGACCGCCAGTTGGTCGAGCGGACGGCTCCAGGGGCGCGAGGCGGCGGGGACGAGCATCTGGTCGGTCACGCGGGGTCTCCAAGGTCGAGGCCGCTGAACACGCCGTCGGCGATCAGGGCGGCGAAGAGGGTTGCGAGGTCGGCGGCGGGGTCGGCCTCTCCGGCGGCGGTGATCGCCTCCCCGAGGGTCGCGCCGTCACGGGCGGCGGCCAGGAAGCCGAAACCGGCGAGGTCGAGCAGGCGGCTGTGCACCGCGTCGTGGGGACGGACGATCAGGACGCCCTGTGGGGCGTCCGTCAGTTCCATCTCGCCGGGATCAGGTTCGCGGGCGGCCAGCCACAGACCGGGCAGGCCGGTGTCGAACCAGGCGAAGGCCAGGCTGGGGTGCAGGCGCGGACGGGCGGCGGCCAGGGCCTCGGGATCGAGCGCGAAGGCCTCGGCGGCCAGGGGCTCGGCCTCGTCCGCGAACAGGGCGGTGGTCCATATCCGGTCCAACTGGGCCATGGCGGGCAGGTAGGGCAGATCGTCGGCCGGCGGGAAACGCTCCAGCCAGTCGGGGAAGGCCTCGCCATAGGCCAGCAGGGCGGCCCCGGTCGGTGGATGCTCGCGGGCGAACAGGGCGGCGGCGGCACGGAACCAGTCGTCGCCGACCAGGCTGGCCACGGTGGGGAAGTTGGCGGCCAGGGCGTCGACAC
The DNA here is from genome assembly GCF_056397765.1 of Caulobacter sp. 05L422. Lineage (NCBI taxonomy): Bacteria > Pseudomonadati > Pseudomonadota > Alphaproteobacteria > Caulobacterales > Caulobacteraceae > Caulobacter > Caulobacter sp. 05L422. The sequence goes on from NZ_JBFTOB010000013.1 coordinate 52,372, forward strand.
AGCCCTTGGCGATGGTGTTGCGATAGACGGCCAGACCGGCGGGTTCGGCCTCGTGGTCCAGCAGCCAGGCGGCGATCGGCGCGGCGGTTCGCTCGGCCAGGGCGGCGGCGAAGGCGTCCTGGAAACGGCCCAGATCAGACATAGGCCGGCTCCCGTCGGGCCAGCATGCCATGCGCGCGATCCCGCTCGGCCATAAGCACCTCGAAGGCGGGGATATCGTCGTCGCGCTCGATCAGGGTGGGTCGAGGACCGACGCGGTCGATCAGGCGGCGATACAGCGCCCAGACGGGCTCGGCGATCGGCGCGCCGTGGGTGTCGATCAGGAGGCTCGAGCCGCCTTCATCGACGCCGTGGCCGGCCAAGTGGACCTCGCCGATCACGTCGGCGGGCAGGGCGTCCAGATAGGTCTCGGCCGCGTAGCCCAGGTTGCTGGCGCTGACGAACACGTTGTTGACGTCGACCAGCAGGCCGCAGCCCGTGCGGCGGGTCAGTTCGATCAGGAAATCGGTCTCGTCCAGCTCGTGGCCGGTCAGCGGCAGGTACAGCGACGGGTTCTCGACCAGGATCGTCCGTCCAAGGACGTCCTGCGTGCGCCCGATGTTGCTGGCGATGCGGTTCAGGGCCGCTTGGGTCCGGGGGAAGGGCAGGAGGTCGGGCTGGTGGACGCCGCGGTGGGTGCTCCAGGCCAGGTGTTCGGAGACCACGAACGGCTTGAACCGGTCGGCCAAGGCCTTCAGGGCGGAGAGGTGCGCCGGGGCCGGATCGGCGTCGGCGGCCAGGGACAGGCCCACCCCGTGCAGCGACAGCGGGTGCTTCTCGCGGATCGCCTCCAGCCAACGCAGGCGCGGCCCGCCGGCGGCCATGTAGTTCTCGGGATGGACCTCGAACCACAGGCCCGCGTCCTCGGCCGCCAGGGCCTCGGCGTAGTGCTGCGATTTGAGGCCGAGGCCGACGGTGGGGGACATCGTCTCAATCCAAACCTGTCATCCCGAATGAAGCGAAGCGCAGATCCGGGATGACAGCGTAGGAGTGGCTTACATCGACTTCGGGGTCAGCGAGCCCGTACCGTTCGGCGTCTTGATCGTGGTGCAGGTGCCCTTGGCGACCTTCTTCCAGGCGTCGGCCTGATAGTCGGTCTTCGAGGTGCCCGCGCAGCTGGTGCCGGCGCCGGCCTTGCAGTCGTTCTGGCCGGCCTTGGCGACGCCGTAGCACTTTTCCATTTCGGTCTTGGCCGGCTTCATGTCGTCGCGGGCCATGGCGGCGCCGGCGCTCAGGGCGAACACGGCGGCGAGGGCGAGAGCGGGAGTGCGGTTCATGGGGACGTTTCCTTCGTCAGGGTCTGACCGGGCCCGGCGCCGTTCGTCGGCCCGTCCTGCGCGGTCAAGGGTGAGTTACGGACGGGTGCGACGAAAGGTTACACCGGTATCCGAACAAAAAAGCGGCGGACCAAAAAACACCGGACGATGTCGGGCCCCGGTTCCCGCCGTCCGCGACGCGGTGTAACCATCGGGCCGTCTCGCGCGAACAAGGGGGAGGCGTGACGGAAACCGAGGCCGCCCTGAAGGCGCTGATGCTGCTGGGCCTGGACGGCGACGCCCCGGCCTATCGGCTGTTGCTGTCTCAACTCGGTGGCCGGCTCCGCGTCTATTTCGAGCGTCGCATGCGCGACGCTCCCGGCGATGTGGAGGACCTGGTGCAAGAGACCCTGATGGCGGTGCATACGCGGCGCGCGACCTACGATCGCGCCCAGCCGTTCACCCCCTGGGCCTTCGCCCTGGCGCGCTACAAGCTGATCGACCACTGGCGGCGGCGGAAGGTGCGGGTGACCCTGCCCATCGACGACTATGTCGAGGTCCTGGCCGCCTACGCCCCCGAGCCCGGCTCGGCCATGGACCTGGACAAGGCGCTGGAGACCTTGCCCGAGCGCCAGCGCAATTTGGTGCGCGACGTCAAGATCGAGGGCCTCAGCCTGGCCGAGGCCGGCGAACGGGCCGGCGTGAGCGAGGGCGCGGCCAAGGTCGCCCTGCACCGGGCGCTGAAGAGTCTCGGAGAAAGGATGCGCGGTCGTGCGGACGGATGATCTGATCGATCAGCTGGCGGCCGAACCGCGCGCCATCCCGGCCGGGGCGGTGCAGCGCCGGTTCGTGGCCGTGGCCGTGGCCGGCGGCCTGGCCGCCCTGGTCATGGTGCTGGCCTGGCTGGGCACGCGGCAGGACCTGGCCCAGGCCATGACCGGCCGGATGTTCTGGATGAAGGCGATGTACACCGCCCTGCTGGGCGTGGCGGGCTTCTGGGCGCTGGAGCGCCTGGCGCGGCCGAACGGCGCGCCGCGCAAGGCGTTGCTGTTCGGGGCCCTGGTGCTGGCGCTGTTCGTCGGCATGGGCTTTGGCCAATGGCTGGTCGCCGACTGGGAGCATCGTCGGTCGATGATGATGGGCGGATCGTGGAAGGTCTGCTTCCGCTACATCCTCACCCTGGCCCTGCCGGGCTTGGCGGCGACGCTGGTGGTGCTGCGCGGCATGGCCCCCACCCGCCCGGGTCTGGCCGGCTTCGCGGCCGGGGCCTTCGCCGGCGGCTTGGCGGCCACGGTCTATGGCCTGCACTGCGGCGAGAGCACGATGGTGTTCGTGGGCACCTGGTACACCCTGGGGGTGCTGGGCACCGGGGCGCTGGGGGCGGTGGTGGGGAAGTGGGCGTTGCGGTGGTGACTCCTTCCTTCTCCCCTTGCGGGAGAAGGTGGCCGCCGAAGGCGGTCGGATGAGGGGTTTCTCGGCGGTTGAACGAAGAAGGGCCGCACGGCTTTCACCGGTGCGACCCCTCATCCGTCGGCTGGCGCCGACACCTTCTCCCGCAAGGGGAGAAGGAGGACTGATCGAAGCTTAGTCCTTGGCGCGTTCCTGGTACGAGCCGTCTTCCGTCAGGATGATCACCCGGGTGCCCGAGGCGATGTACGGCGGCACCATGGTGCGCACGCCGTTGCTGAGGATCGCCGGCTTGTACGACGACGAGGCGGTCTGGCCCTTCACCGACGGTTCGGTCTCGACGATCTCGAGCGTCACGGTGCGCGGCAGCTCCAGGGCGATCGGGACGTCGTTGTGGGTCGACAGGACGACGGTCATGTTTTCCTGCAGATAGGCGCCCAGGTCGCCGATCACCTCTTCGGTCGCCACGAGCTGGTCATAGCTTTCCGGGTTCATGAAGTGATAGCCCTCGCCGTCCTTGTACAGGAAGGTGTGGTCGCGCTGGTCGACGAAGGCGCGCTCGACCTGCTCGGTGGTGCGGTAGCGTTCCGACACCTTCACGCCGTCCGCGATGCGGCGCATGTTCAGCTGGGTGACCGGGGTGCCCTTGCCGGGGTGGATGTTTTCGACGTTGAGAACGACGTAGAGCTTGCCGTCCATATCGACGACAAAGCCTTTCCGGAGCGAGCTGGCGGCGACTTTGGTCACGTAGTGCGTCCTTGGATCTCGCGGCGGCCTTGGCCGCGAATTGCGTTAGATATCGCCCTCCTATAGCGATCCTCGCCAAGTTCGCCACCCCCCGACCGGAGCCTTTAGCCTCACGCGAAATCGCGTGAGGCGTCTAAAAGGCTCCTGTTTTAAAGTTTAGAGCGTGGCAGGCGCCGAAACCGCTCACACTTTCGGCTGCCACGCTCTAAGGGACGCCCCGTGCCGACAGCCTTTCCTTCGCCCTGGTGGCGGCCCGAAAACCACGCCGACCGGCGGCCGTTCCTGCTGGCCCGCAACCGGATCAAGAGCGCGTTCCGGGTCTGGTTCGAGGGGCAGGACTTCTTGGAGGTCGAGACCGCGGCCCTGCAGGTCTCGCCCGGCAACGAGGCCCATCTGCACGCCTTCGAGACGGCGGCCCTGACGCTTTCCGGCGAAAGCGCGCCGCTCTACCTGCACACCTCGCCGGAGTTCTCGTGCAAGAAGCTGCTGGCGGCGGGCGAGACCAGGATCTTCGATTTCGGCAAGGTCTGGCGCAACCGCGAGCGCGGGGCGCTGCACCATCCGGAGTTCACCATGCTGGAATGGTACCGGGTCGACGCGCCCTACCAGACCCTGATGGACGACTGCGCGGCGCTGTTGGCGCTTTCGGCGGAAACCGTGGGAACCCTCCAATTCCGCTTTCGGGGCCATGTCTGCGATCCGTTCGCCGCGCCCGAGCGGGTGACGGTGGCGGAGGCGTTCGAACGGCATGCACGCGTCGATCTGCTGGCCTCGATCGACGGGGCTGGGGCGACCGACCGTGACGCTCTCGCCGCTTCCGCGAAGGCCGCCGGCATCCGTGTCGCCGATGACGACACCTGGGCCGACGTGTTCAGCCGGGTCATCGTCGAGAAGGTCGAGCCGAACCTCGGCATCGGCCGCGCCACGATCCTCTGCGAATACCCGACCGCCGAGGCGGCTCTCGCCCGACCCAAGCCCGGCGACCCGCGCGTGGCCGAGCGGTTCGAGCTCTATGCCTGCGGGGTCGAGCTGGCCAACGCCTTCGGCGAGCTGACCGATGCCGGCGAGCAGCGCCGCCGCTTCGAGGCCGAGATGGACGAGAAGGCCCGGGTCTATGGCGAGCGCTATCCGCTGGACGAGGACTTCCTGGCCGCCCTGGCGATCATGCCCAACGCCTCGGGCTCGGCCCTGGGCTTCGACCGGCTGGTGATGCTGGCGGCGGGCGCCTCGCGGGTGGACCAGGTGCTGTGGACGCCGGTGGCGGGTTAGGCCCGCGCCCGCACCATCCAGCAGGCGGCGGTGAACCGCGCCTCGCCGTCGGTCAGGAAGGGCTGGAACCCACGCCATACGGCGTCGATCACCGCGCGGCGGCGATCTTCGTCCAGGTCAGGCAGCGCCAGGCTGACCGGTCCCACGCGGGTCATATAGGTTTCCAGGTCGTCCACCGTCATTGTGCAGGCGACGTCGAGCGGCTGGATGTCCACGTCCCGCCACCCGGCCGTCGATAAGATTCCTTCCACCCGGCCGGGGTCGGCGAAGGCGAACTGGCCCGGCGCGGCGGGATCGCGCGGCGGCGCTTCGGGCAGCAGCGGGGCGGCTGCCCGTTCGGCCGCGGTCATGAACGGGTTGTCCTCGCGGCCGCGCCAGGCGATGCACGCCAGGTCCGCGTCCGTCCGCGAGGCCCGCCGCAGGTTGGCGAAAGCGGCGACGGGATCGTCGAAGAACATCACCCCGAACCGCGAGATCACCGCGTCGAAGGTCTGGGACTGGAAGTCGTGGGTCTGGGCGTCGGCGAGCAGGAAGTCTGTATTCCCGGCGCCCGTCTCGCTCGCCCGCTGTCGGGCCCGCTCAATCAGCGGAACGGAAATGTCTGCGCCGGTGCAGCGGCCCCCCGGATCCAGGTTCCGGGCCACGGCGAAGGTGGTCGCGCCGGCGCCGCAGCCGACGTCGAGCACCGCTTGCGCGCCTTGCACCGCGTCGATCAATGGCCGCTCGAAGGGCGTGAACAGGCGATCGAGCAGGGCGTTCTGCTCGACCCAGTTGTGGCCGGCCTGGCTGTTCCAGAGTTGGGCCTGGGCCTGGTTCGCTTCCGTCACGCGCGGTCCTCCTTGCTTCAATGTGGGCTATCGACGAGGCTACGAATTCAAGCCGACTTGAGGTCAACCGTGAAACTTCTCGACATCGCGCAGGTGGCTCGGGGAACGGGCATGGCGGCCTCCAGGCTCCGTTACTACGAGGAAAAAGGCCTGATCGCCTCGATCGGCCGGCGAGGGCTGAAGCGATTGTTCGAGCCCAGCGTGCTGGAGCGCCTGTCGCTGATCGCCCTGGCCCAGACGGCCGGCTTCTCGCTGGACGAGATCGCCGGCATGTTCGACACGGCAGGCCGGGTCAGCCTCAAGCGCGTGCAGCTCTCGGCCAAGGCCGACGACCTGGACCGGACGATCCGCCGCCTCTCCGGGCTGCGCGACGGCCTGCGCCACGCCGTCGCCTGTCCCGCTCCCAGCCACATGGAGTGCCCGACCTTCCGGCGGCTGCTGAAAGGGGCGGTCGAGAGTCGGCGCCGGACCTTCGTCGAGGACCTCGGCTAGCCCGTCGCATTGCGCCAACGGGCCTAATCGGCCATATCCCGCGCCTCATGACCGCCGCCCGCACCCTCCGCAGCGCCGCCGCGCTGGCCGAAGCCGGCCTGATCGCTCCCGAGCGGCTGCCGGCGCTCGAGGCCGTGGCGGCCCGCTACGCCGTGGCGATCACCCCGGACATGGCCGACCTGATCGACCCGGCCAACGAGTCCGACCCGATCGCCCGCCAGTTCACGCCCAGCGAGGCCGAGCTGCTGGAAAGCCCCGGCGAGGTCGCCGACCCGATCGGCGACGAGGCCCACAGTCCGGTCGAGGGGATCGTCCACCGCTATTCCGACCGCGTGCTGCTGAAGCCCACCCACACCTGCGCGGTCTATTGCCGGTTCTGCTTCCGCCGCGAAATGGTCGGGCCCGAGGGCCTGGCCAACCTGTCGCCTTCAAGCCTGGACGCGGCCTTCGCCTACATCGCCGCCCACCCGGAGATCTGGGAGGTGATCGTCACCGGCGGCGACCCGCTGGTGCTGTCGCCCCGCCGGCTGCGCGACCTGGGCGAACGGCTGGCCGGGATCGACCATGTGAAGGTCGTGCGGTTCCACACCCGCATCCCGGTGGTCGACCCGGCGGCGATCACCGACGCGATGGTCCAGGCGCTGAAGTCCAGCGGCAAGACCGTCTATGTGGCCCTGCACGCCAACCACGCGCGCGAACTGACCGACGCGGCCCGCGCCGCGGTCGCCCGGATCGTCGACGCCGGGATCCCGATGCTGAGCCAGACCGTGCTGCTGAAGGGCGTCAACGACGATCCCGAGACGCTGGGCGCCCTGATGCGCGGCTTCGTCGAGAACCGCATCCGGCCCTACTACCTGCATCACGGCGACCACGCCCCCGGCACCGCCCACCTGCGCACCACGGTCGAGGAAGGCCGCGCCCTGATGCGCGCCATCCGCGGCCGGTTCTCAGGGCTCTGCCAGCCGACCTATGTCCTCGACATCCCCGACGGTCACGGCAAGGTTCCGATCGGGCCGGACTACCTGGCCGTCGAGGGCGAGGTCGAGGACCCGAACGGCGGCGCGCACGCCTATCCGCCCGGCTCGGCGACCTGACCAGAACGGCGTTCCGAACCTTCCGACCCGCAGGGTGTTTGGCTCACGTCGAGCACGTCTGGAGTCGGAGTCGTCGGAGTCCGCCATGTCCCGTCCCATCAGTCCGCCGTCTGCGTCCGGCCCGAGCGGTCGTGAACTGCCCGCCTATGTCAGCAACGGCCTGATCGGCCTGCGCGTGCGCTGTCAGCCTTTGCAGGCGGGCATGACGATCGTCAGCGGCTATGCCGGCGAGGACCCAGAGCGGCGGATCGAGGGCGCGACGCCCGCGCCCTATCCCCTGGCCGGCGACATCGCCATCGATGGGGCCTGGCTGTCCGATCTGCCCCATCAAGTCACCGATCTCGAACAGGCCTACGATTTCGCCGCGGGCGAGCTGACCAGCCGGTTCGTCTTCCAGGCCGGCGAGCGCCGCCTGACCTGCACGGTGCTGACCTTCGCCAGCCGCGAGGACCCGACCCTGGTCTGCCAGGAGACGACGCTCGAGGTCGACGGCGCCTGCGACCTGCAGGTTCGCGCGGGCGTCGAGACCACCGGCGTCCTGGGCCGGGCGCTGAGGTTCCTGCGCGACACGCCCGGCGAGGGGAAGGCCGACGTTGACGGCACCCTGCTGTGGGAGTCGGCGGGCGGCCTTGGCCGTCTTGGCCTGGCCTATGTCACCGAGATTTCCGGCGGCGCGGCGGCGGGCGTCGAGCCGGTGCGTCCGGCCCTGGACGGCAAGGGCCTGATCACCACCTACGCCTTCCGCGCCGGCGCGCGGACCCGCTATCGCCTGCGGCAGATCACCAGCCTCGTGCCCAGCGCCATGCACGGTCGCCCGGACGAGCAGGCGGGGCGGATGGCCGCCAAGGCCCGGCACGACGGCTTCGACGCCATCCGCGCCGAGAACCACGCGGCCTGGGACGAACTGTGGAAGGGCCGGGTGCGGCTGGTGGGGGCCGACGACCGCTGGCAGGCCCTGGCCGACGCGGCCTTCTTCTACCTGAACACCTCGGTCCACGCCTCGTCGTGCGCCTCGACCTCGATCTTCGGCTTGGCCACCTGGCACGACTATCACTACTATTACGGCCACGTGATGTGGGACATCGAGGCCTTCGCCGCGCCGGTCCTGACCCTGGTCCAGCCCCAGGCGGCCCACGCCCTGCTGGACTACCGCTTCCGTTACCTCGAGTCCGCGAAGACGAACGCCCGGCTGATGGGCCGGCAGGGCGCGCAGTTCCCGTGGGAGAGCTCGCCGTCGAAGGGGGAGGAGGCCGCGCCCTTGCCGGGCACGGCGTGCTGGCACGAGGATCACGTCTCGCTGGACGTGGCTCGGGCCTTCGCCCTGTTCGCGGACGCGACCGGCGAGGGCGAGTTTCGGCGCGAGAAGGCCTGGCCGGTCCTGGCCGGCGTCGCCGAGTGGATCGTCTCGCGCGCCCACAAGACCGCCGAGGGCTACGAGATCCGTGCCTCCATGGGCATCGCCGAGCGCGAGCAGCCGGTCGACAACGCCGCCTTCACCAACATGGCCGCCGTGGTGGTGCTGAACGACGCCGTCCGGGTCGGCGAGCGTCTTGGCCGGTCGGTCGACCCGCGCTGGCGGATCGTCGCCGACGGCATGGTCCTGCCGCGCCGCGACCGGGTGTTCGTCTCGCACGACGGCTATCGCAAGACCGAGGAGAAGGGCGGCACGCCCGACCCGCTGATGGGCGTGTGGCCGTTCGGTTACCGCCTGGACCCCGAAGACGAGCAGGCGACCCTGAGGTTCTATCTCGATCTGGCCGACACCTATGTCGGCAGCCCGATGCTGTCGGCCCTGTACGGCGCCTGGGCGGCGCGGACCGGCGACCGGGCGCTGGCGCTGAAGCTGCTGGACGACGGCTACGCCAAGTTCGAGAGCGGCCGCTTTGCCCAAATCCTTGAATACCGCCCCGACCGGTTTCCCGAACAGCCGCAAGCCGGCCCGTTCTTCGCCAACATGGGCGGCTTCCTGTCGAGCCTGGTGCTGGGCTTCCCGCGCCTGGAGCCGGGCGAGGGCGAGCCGGAAACCTGGTCCAAGGCGCCGGTGGTCCTGCCGGCCGGCTGGGAGGCGATCCAGATCGACCGGCTCTGGGTGCGCGGCCGGCCCATGCGCCTGGAGGCGCGACACGGCGAGCTGGCGCGCCTGACGCCGGCGGTGGAAGACTAGCGGCCAAACGAAAAGGCCTCCCAGGTCGCCCTGGGAGGCCTCGTCATTTCAGCGAAAGCGCGAAAGCCTACTCGGCCGCCGCCTTCTTCGCCGTGGCGCCGAACTTGGCGTGCAGCTCGCCCGACGTGTAGCGCTTGGCCATGGTCGCGGTCGACAGCGCCTTGATCTTGTCGGCGTGGCCGGCCGAGCCGAACTCGACGAACCGGGCCTGGCAGACCTTGCGCATCGCTTCCTTGGCGGGCTTGAGATAGGCGCGCGGGTCGAACTCGTGCGGGTGCTCGGTCAGGATCTTGCGGATCGCGCCGGTGATGGCCAGGCGGTTGTCGGTGTCGACATTGACCTTGCGCACGCCGTGCTTGATGCCGCGCTGGATCTCTTCGACCGGCACGCCCCAGGTCTGCGGGATGGCGCCGCCGTACTGGTTGATGATGTCCTGCAGGTCCTGCGGAACGCTGGACGAGCCGTGCATCACCAGGTGGGTGTTGGGCAGGCGCTGGTGGATCTCCTCGATCACGTTCATGGCCAGGACGTCGCCGTCCGGCTTGCGCGTGAACTTGTAGGCCCCGTGGCTGGTGCCCATGGCGATGGCCAGGGCGTCGACGCCGGTCTGCTGCACGAAGTCGACCGCCTGGTCGGGGTCGGTCAGCAGCTCGTCGTGCGAGAGGACCCCCTCGAAGCCGTGGCCGTCCTCGGCCTCGCCCATGCCGCTTTCCAGCGAGCCGAGGACGCCCAGTTCACCCTCGACCGAGACGCCGCAGCTGTGGGCCATCTGGACCACCTTGCGGGTGACCTCGACGTTGTATTCGTAGGTGGCGGGGGTCTTGGCGTCCTCCATCAGCGAGCCGTCCATCATCACCGAGGTGAAGCCGTACTGGATCGCCGTGGCGCAGGTCGCCGGGCCGTTGCCGTGGTCCTGGTGCATGCACACCGGGATGTTGGGATAGATTTCGGCCAGGGCGTCGATCATCCGGGCCAGCATGATGTCGTTGGCGTAGTTCCGCGCGCCGCGCGAGGCCTGGATGATGACCGGGGAGTTCACGGCTTCCGCCGCCTCCATGATCGCCAGGCCCTGTTCCATGTTGTTGATGTTGAAGGCCGGCAACGCGTAGTCATGCTCCGCCGCATGATCCAGCAACTGTCTTAGCGTGATCCTCGCCACGTGGTGTTCTCCTGCAAGCGTGAGTGAATTGGGTCGTTTCTTGTTGTTGGGGCCCGACGCTGATGCGTTCTTTGCCCAAGTTTTCCGGACCTCTGTGGTGTCCGTATTTTCGGTTCGGCGCGCCCTCCTGAGACGCGCCGCGAGCCGTTTCCTCCTTAGACTTCCAAGGCTGAGACACCCGGGAGCGTCTTGCCTTCCATCCATTCAAGAAACGCGCCGCCGGCGGTCGAGACGAAGGTGAAATCGCCCGACACGCCCGCGTGGTTCAAGGCCGCCACGGTATCACCGCCGCCGGCAACGGCGACGATCTTACCCGATTTCGCGAGTTTGGCGGCGTGTTTTGCCGCAGAAACAGTCGCTTCGTCGAAAGGCGGCACCTCGAAAACGCCCAGGGGGCCGTTCCAGATCAGCGTATTGCTCGATTCCATGGCTTCGATAAGCCGCTGGGCGCTCTTGGGACCGGCGTCCAGGATCAGGTCGTCGGGCTGGACGTCGGCCAGCTCGCGGGTCTCGGCGTCGACGCCGGGGGCGACCTTCTTGGCCACCACCACGTCGATCGGCAGCAGCAGTTCGCAGCCCGACTTCTGCGCCGTGGCGATGATCTGGCGGGCGGTGTCGGCCAGGTCCTTTTCACAGAGGCTGCCGCCGACGTCATGGCCCTGGGCGAACAGGAAGGTGTTGGCCATGCCGCCGCCGATCGCCAGGCGGTCCAGCTTGGCGACCAGGTTGTTGAGCAGGTCCAGCTTGGTCGAGACCTTGGAACCGCCGACGATGCCCAGCACGGGCTTGCGGGGATTGCCGAGGGCGGCGTCCAGGGCGTCCAGCTCGCGCTGCATGGCCAGGCCCGGATAGGACGGCAGGATGCGGGCCAGGGCTTCGGTCGAGGCGTGGGCGCGGTGGGCGGCGCTGAAGGCGTCGTTGACATAGAGGTCGCCGTTGGCCGCCAGCTGGGCGGCGAAGTCGGGGTCGTTCTTTTCCTCGCCGGCGTGGAAGCGGACGTTCTCCAGCAGGGCCACGCCGCCGTTCTCCATGGCGTCGACCACGGCCTTGGCCTTGGGGCCCACGCAGTCGGCGGCGAAGGCGACTTCCTGCTCCAGCAGCTTGCCCAGCGGCTCGGCCACGAAGGCCAGGCTCATCTCGGGGACCACCTTGCCCTTGGGCCGGTCGAAGTGGGCCAGCAGGATGACCTTGGCGCCCTTGGTCGACAGGTAGTGGATGGTCGGCAGGGCCGCGCGCAGGCGGGTGTCGTCCGTGATCTTGCCGCCGTCGACCGGCACGTTGAAGTCCACCCGGACCAGGGCGCGCTTGCCGGCGAGGTCGGCGGTGTCGAGGGTGCGGAAGGGCATGACGCTATCCAATCAGAGTGAGGTGCAGACATCGGCGCCGCGGAAGGCCAGCAGCGCGCTCAGCAGGAAAACCCCGGCCGGGACCAGGATGTGGAGAAGGCCCATGCGCCGTCGGCGCGAGGCGTAGGCATGCAGCCCCAAGGCGACGAGCCAGCCGAGGGCGAAGAACGGCATCATGGGTTGGGGGTCGTACGCGAAGTTGGAACCCAAAACCCGGACAGGCGGGATGGCCTGGCCGGGGGCATAGGCGCCGCCCAGCACATGGCATGTCGCCATGGCGCCGCCGAAGGCGCAGCCCAGCGCCGACAGGGTCAGGGCGATCGACACCACCCACGTCCAGAGGCGAGCGCGCCAGGAGGCTCTCAGCGGCGTCTGGACGGAGGTGGTCGACATCGATCCTCGGCGGTCTGGTGAAGAAAAACCCCCGCCCTCTGGAGGGGCGGGGGTTCTTTCGTCTTACAGGAACTTCGCCATCACCAGGGCCGTGTCGGCCATGCGGGTCGCGAAGCCCCATTCGTTGTCGTACCAGCTCAGCACGCGGACCAGCTTGCCCTCGATGACCTGGGTCTGAGGCAGGGCGGCCGTCGAGCTGGCGGCGATGTGGTTCAGGTCCGACGAGACCAGCGGGTCGGTGGTGGTGAACAGCACGCCGTTCATGTCGCCGTCGGCGGCGGCCTTCAGGGCGTTGTTCACTTCCTCGACCGTGGTGTCGCGCGACGGCACGACCTTCAGGTCGATGACCGAGACGTTCGGGGTCGGGACGCGGATCGACGAGCCGTCCAGCTTGCCCTTCAGGGCCGGCAGCACCAGGCCCAGGGCCTTGGCGGCGCCGGTCGAGGTGGGGATCATGCTCAGGGCCGCGGCGCGGGCGCGGTAGAGGTCCTTGTGCATGGTGTCCAGCGTGGGCTGGTCGCCGGTGTAGCTGTGGATCGTGGTCATGTAGCCACGCTCGATGCCGACCAGGTCGTGCAGGACCTTGGCCACCGGGGCCAGGGCGTTGGTGGTGCACGAACCGTTGGAGACGACGATGTCGTCGGCGGTCAGGGTCTCGTGGTTGACCTTGTAGACGATGGTCTTGTCGGCGCCGTCGGCCGGAGCCGAGACCAGCACGCGCTTGGCGCCGGCTTCCAGGTGCAGGGCGGCCTTGTCGCGGGCGGTGAAGATGCCCGTGCACTCGAACGCGATGTCGACGTTCAGGTCCTTGTGCGGCAGGTCCTTCGGGTCGCGGATCGCCGTGACCTTGATCTTGCCCATCCCGACGTCGATCCAGTCCTCGCCCGACGTGACGACGCCCGGGAAGCGGCCGTGGACGCTGTCGTAGCGCAGCAGGTGGGCGTTGGTCTCGACGGGGCCCAGGTCGTTGATGGCGACGACCTCGATGTCGCGGCGCGCGTGCTCGGCGATGGAACGCAGGACGAGACGTCCGATCCGGCCGAAGCCGTTGATGGCGACGCGAATGGCCATGAGGTCTTTCTCCTAACGAGCGTTCGGTCCAGGCGACCGACGTTACCTTGATTTTGCAGCGCGTTTTGCGGTGCGGGGCGGGGAAGTCAACCCCAAGAAACCTCCGCGAGCGCTCACATAGGATGACCTATTGTTATCCGCACGCTTTCATCGCCCAATTGTCGCCATGGCGGGTGGCGAAGCGGGTGGCAGTCTATATGTTGCGCTGCATGAAGTTTGGACGATGCCGATGACCCCGGGCGAAGGGAACGCCCTCGAACTGGCCGCACGGCGCCTGGAGCGCGCCGTCGGCCAGCTGGAACAGAAGATCACGGCCGAGCGCACCGCGCGCCTGGCCGCGTTCTCGGCCGCCGCCGCCGCCGCCGCCGCCGCGGCGTCGGGCGCCTCGAGCGGCGAGTCCGGCGATCCGGGCCTGTTCGATGTCGAGGCCGAGTCCCGGGCCGCGCGCCTGGCTGTCGACCTCGAGGCCGCGCGGGCCCGCGAAAAGGCCCTGGAAGAGGCCGGCGAGCAGGCCTCCGAGGCCCTGGGCCGCGCCATCGCCGAGATCCGCGCCGCCCTGGGCGACGAGAGCCTGATCACCGAAGGCGTCCATGACGACGACGAAGAGGATCCTGGGGAAGACCTCGGGGAAGACGAAGAGGGCGCGCCCGACGCCGAAGACGGGGCGGGCGACCTGTTCGGCGGCCTCGACGACGGCGTCACGGAAAGGGAGGCCTGAGCCATGGCCCAACTGACCATCCAGGTGAACGGCCGACCCTACACCGTCGGCTGCGAGGACGGGCAGGAAGCCCATCTGCTGGAAATCGCCCGCCTGTTCGACCGCCAGGTCCGCCAGGTCAGCCAGGACGTCGGCCAGCTGGGCGAGACCCGGCTGTTCCTGATGGGCGCCCTGCTGCTGGCCGACGAGCTGTCGGACCTGAAGCTGCGCCTGGCCCACGCCCAGTCGGAACTGGCCCGCCTGCAGACCGAACAGACCCGCGTCGAGATCCGCGCGATCAAGGCCCTGGACGCCGCGTCCGAGAAGATCGAGGCCCTGGTCCAGGGCTAGGGGCGGCGGGGGCGGTCCTCCGCCGGCCTCGGTTCAGGAGCGCCTCAGTTCAGGAACAGGGGCAGCTTCCAGCCCGTGCCGAAGCCTGCCACCAGCAGCCAGCCGATCAGGGCGACGGAAATGTCGACGATGCGGTTGGACAGCTTCTCGTTCTCGCCCCAGCCGGGGACGTACTTCTMGTAGAACTCCCAGCCCACCACCACGATGACCACCCACCACAGCGGCATGCACCAGGCGCCGAACGCCAGGCCGGCGCTGAAATGGGCCAGGGTGTAGTAGTCGAACGAGCCGCGATCGATGCCGGGCAGCACGTGCGCCCAGTCGTTCAGTATGGCGATCGTCAGGGTCACGACCCCGAAGCCGATTGTCACGCCCCAGCGCCACTCGGGCGAGATCTGCGTCCCGTGCAAGGGAATGACCGAAAGGCCCAGCCCGACGATGATGGCGAGCAGGCTGACGTAGGCGTACCAGGGGCGTTCAGTGAGCGTCATGGAGGCCTCCCTCGTCGATTGCATCCAGGATGCGCCCGGATGCAATGCTCGCATAGGTCGAGGCTAACACGTCCTGCGCGAACGTCCAGGGGCGGCGCCGCTCAACGTGCGCTGGGGGCGGTCACGTAGTCCATCACCTGCTGGAACGGCGCGACCCAGATGTCGGGGCTGCGCTTGAGATGCTCCAGAAGCTGATGGTGCGCCTCGGCCGAGACCTCGAGATAGTCGCCGCCCACCCCGTGGAACTGCAGCACGCCCAGGCCGCCGGCGGCGCGCACGCGCTCGACATAGGCGATCAGCTGGGCGCCGTCCGGGTGGTCGACGGGACCCCAACTGGGCACGGCGAAGGCGTCCAGCCCCGCCGCGTCCGTCACGACCGAGCGATAGGCGTCGCCGCCGGTCCGCGCGTAGCGGACCAGTCCCGAGCCGCGCAGGCCGTCGTGATAGTCCTCGCCGCCGACCAGGCTCTGGCTGCACGGATAAGCGTAAGTCCGCGCCGTGGCGCCGTCGACACCGAACAGCACGGCGTTCATCACCCCGATCTCGGCCAGCATCGACCGGGCGTCGTAGGTCTCGGTCACATAGTGCTCGGCGCGCGGCAGCATGGCGCGCGGGCAGGGGTGGTTCACCGAGTGGTTGCCCAGTTCGTGGCCGCTCCGCGCCGCGCCCCGCCACCGCAGGATCTCGGCCGGCGTCAGGCTGTCGGCGTCCAGGAAGAAGGTGCCTTTCAGTCCCGCCGCGTCCAGTTGCGGGATCGCGACCGCGAGTTGCGAGGGCATGGCGTCGTCATAGGTCAGCACGATGGCCGCGCGCTTGCCCTTCGGCCAGGCGAAGGGCTCCCGGGCTGCGGCCGGCGCGCCGGCGGCCAGGGCCAGCATCAGCGTGGCGAGCAGGGCCAGGCGCATGTCTTGTTCTCCGACTTGCGTCGTGGGTGACACGCTTTGTGTCGATCACCAAGTCGGAGACCGGCGTTCGGCCCCGCTAATCCCCTAGCAGTTCCGCCAGGATCGCCAGCCCCCGCTCGGCGGCCTCGGGCTCGGCGAGGCTGAAGTTCAGGCGGATCGTCGCGCTGGCGCCGCCCTCGGCCAGGAAGTGACTGCCGGGGGTGAACAGCACGCCGCGCTCGACCGATCGCTTCAGCAGGTCCTCGACGTCGACCTCGCCCGCCAGGGTCAGCCAGAAGAACAGCCCGCCCGGCGGCAGCGACCACGAGGCCCGGGCGCCCAGATGCCGGGTCAGGGCGTCGGCGAAGGCGTCGCGCTTGCGGCGGTAGAGGGCGGCGACCTGGGCCATCCGCTCGGCCCGGCCGGGGTCGTTCAGATATTGCAGCACCATCCATTGGCTGAGCCGGTTGGTGTGCAGGTCGGCCGCCTGCTTCAGCTGGACCAGCAGCGGGAACAGGTCGGGCGAGGCGGTCAGGTAGCCCAGGCGCAGGCCCGGTGCGACGGTCTTGGAGAACGAGCCTTGGTAGATCCACGAGCCGCCCGTCATGCCGGCGCAGACCGGCGTGCGGTCGCTGGGCTCGTAGACCAGGTCGCGATAGGGGTCGTCCTCGAACAGGATCACGTCGTTGGCTTGGCAGGCCGCCGCCATGGCCCGGCGCTCGTCGGCGCTCCAGCAGTGGCCGGACGGGTTCTGGAAGGTCGGGATGACGTAGGCCATCGAGGGCGGGGCGTCGGCCCAGCCGGCGCCGGGGGCGGCCCTATCAATGATCTCGAACTTCGCCCCGTAGAAGCGGAACACCTGCAGGGCGGCCAGGTAGGCGGGCGACTCCACGGCCAGGGTCGTGCCGGCGTCGACCACCAGCTTGGCGGCCAGGTCGATGCCCTGCTGCGAGCCCGACAGCACCATCACCCGGTCGGCCGAGGTGTCGAGCCCCAGGGCGGACAGGTCCTCGGCGATCCTGGCGCGCAGGGCCGGCTCGCCCTCGGTGGGGCCGTACTGCAGCAGGTCGCGGGGCGGCGGGGGCAGGTCCAGGCCGGCGAAGGTCTCGGGCGAGGGCAGGCCGCCGGCGAACGAGATCATGCCCGGGCGCTGCGCCACGTTGAGCATGTCGCGCACCGGCGAGGGCTTGATATCCGCACTTCGCATCGACAGCCGCGCCATCGCCGACCTCCACCGGTGTCCCAAAAACGTGTCAAAGACCTTGACCTATCGACAAGATGCGACCGGGCGACCTATTGTGTCAATATGCTTGACCTAGATAATCCTGCCCCTTCGGACGATATTCGTGACGCGATCGAGCAATTCTATTTCGCCTATCGCGGCTTTACTGATCGTCCTGACCGGATTTTGGAAAAGCGCGGCCTGGGGCGGGTGCACCACCGCATCCTCTATTTCCTGGGTCATCGCCCAGGCGTGTCGGTGCGCGGCCTGCTCGACCTGCTGGCTGTCAGCAAGCAGGCCCTGAACGCGCCGCTGCGCCAATTGATGGAGATGGGCCTGGTCCGCGCCGAGGCCGGGACCGAGGACCGCCGGGTCAAGAACCTTCGCCTGACCCCGCAGGGCGAGAAGCTGGAAGCCGAACTCACCGAAGCCCAGACCCGCCATCTGCGCGCGGCGTTCGATCGGGCGGGGGCGGAGGCGGAGCAGGGCTGGCGGGCGGTGATGGGAGAGATGGTGAAGGGCTGAGGCTCACCCACTTGCCCCCACCTGACCGCTTCGCGGTCTGTCCACCCCCATAGGGGGAGGAGGACGCGCCTCTTCCCCCTCTGGGGGAAGACGGTCGCGAAGCGACCCGTAGGGGGCAAGTGCGACAACGCCCCACTGGCGCAACGCCCCCCGAACGCCTATCTTGTTCAACGGCGGGTCAGCTGTGGCCCTCGTCGAAGATTTCTATTCCCAGGGACCTTAATCTCTCTATCGGGACCTGTTCCCTCCCGTGGCCGTGGCTGCGGGAACACGGGGCCCACCTGTAACTAACAGGTTCGAGTGGATTGAAACGTCTTCACGGTTCTTCACGGCGCCGCCACCTTCCCCCATTCTCGTCCGATCCGAACGCTCCGAGCGCGGGATCCGCATGCAAAAATCCAAGGCCCTGATTGGCAGCGCCGTGTTCCTGGTCGTCGCCCCCGGCGTGGTGGCGGGGCTGGTTCCCTGGCTGCTGACCCATTGGCGGTTCGCGCCGCCGCTGCTGGAGCTGGAGGCCGGGCGCTGGCTGGGCGGGGTGCTGATCCTGGCGGCCGCCCCGGTGCTGCTGGAGGCCTTCGTCCGTTTCGCCCTGGAGGGCCGCGGCACGCCCGCGCCGGTGGCCCCGACCAAGACCCTGGTGGTCGGCGGGGCCTACCGCTTCGTCCGCAACCCGATGTACGTGGCCGTCGTCGCCCTGATCCTGGGTCAGGCGCTGCTGCTGGGCCAGGCCGTGCTGCTGGCCTATGGCGCGGCCGCCTGGCTGACCATGCATCTGTTCGTGGTGTTCTATGAAGAGCCCCGGCTGCTGGCCGACTACGGGCCCGCCTACGAGACCTTCCGCCGCCACGTGCCGCGCTGGCTGCCGCGCCTGCGCCCCTGGCGGCCCGCCGCCTGAGGTGGCAGAGGAAGGCTCATGACGATCGTCGATCCCGCCGCCGCCAAGACCGCCCTGCGCGTGTTCGTCCGCAACCGCCGCAAGGAACTGGCCCTCGAACACCCCGAGGCCGACTGGATGATCGTGGACGTGGCCCGCGCGCCATTGACGCAACGGTTTCCCGATCCGCACGGCAAGGTCGCGGCCG
Organism: Caulobacter sp. 05L422; assembly: GCF_056397765.1. Lineage (NCBI taxonomy): Bacteria > Pseudomonadati > Pseudomonadota > Alphaproteobacteria > Caulobacterales > Caulobacteraceae > Caulobacter > Caulobacter sp. 05L422. Next base: position 70,888 of record NZ_JBFTOB010000013.1, read on the forward strand.
TCTATCACGGGCTGGGCTCGGAGATTCCGGCCCGCGCCCTGGCCGACTGGCTGGCCGAGGCTGGGTGGACCCTGGCCCTGCCCAGCGTGGAGGGCGCCGATCCCGAAGGCCGCGGCGGCCACATGGTGTTCCGGCGCTGGACGCCGGGCGAGGCGCTGGTCCGCGACGCCATCGGCCTGGTCGCCCCGCCGCGCGAGCACCCGCTCGTCCAGCCCGACCTGGTGGTCACGCCCCTGCTGGGCTTCGACCGCGAGGGGCGGCGCCTGGGCCAGGGCGGCGGCTACTACGACCGGGCGCTGGAGGCCCTGCGCGCCCGCAAGAGCGTCTTCGTGCTGGGCCTCGCCTATGTGGGACAGGAGACACAGGGCCTGCCCGATGAGCCCCACGACCAACGATTGGACGCCATCCTGACGGAAAGCGAGTATATCGCCGTCCAAGAGGACTGAAATTCATGCGTTTTGCTTTCTTCGGCGACGTCGTGGGCAAGTCGGGCCGCGATGGCCTGGCCGACCACCTTCCCGCCCTGCGTCGCCAACTCGGGCTCGAGTTCGTGATCATCAACGCCGAGAACGCCGCCGCCGGCTTCGGCATCACCGAGAACACCGCCCGCGAGCTGTTCGAGGCCGGGGCCGACTGCCTGACCCTGGGCAACCACAGCTGGGACCAGCGCGAGGCCCTGACCTACATCGTGCGCGAGCCGCGCCTGATCCGGCCAGCCAACTATCCGATCCTGTCGGACGCGCCGGGCCGGGGCAGCCACCTGTTCCAGACCGAGGGCGGCCGCACCATCATGGTGATCAACCTGCTGGGCCGGGTGCACATGGACGCCATGGACGACCCGTTCGCCGCCGCCGACCGCGAGCTGGACAAGGCCCCGCTGGGCCAGGTGGCCGACGCGGTGGTGGTCGACATGCACTGCGAGGCTACGTCCGAGAAGATGGCCATGGGCCACTATTGCGACGGCCGCGCCTCGCTGGTCGTCGGCACCCACACCCACGTGCCGACCGCCGACGCCCAGATCCTGCCGGGCGGCACGGCCTACCAGACCGACGCCGGGGCCTGCGCCGACTACGACAGCGTGATCGGCAACCAGAAGGAGGAGCCGCTGCGGCGGTTCACCACCAAGATCAGCGGCGGCCGCTACACCCCCGCCTCGGGGCCGGCCACGGTCTGCGGCGTGTTCGTCGAGACCGACGACCGCACCGGCCTGGCCGTCCGCGTCGAGCCGATCCGCGTCGGCGGACGGCTGAAGGAGACTATCCCGGAGGTCTAGGCTTGCGGGACGGCGGGCAGGCTTCGCTGACATGACCCATGGCCCAGAACGTCGGACAGAACCGGGCCATGACCTGATCGTTGAACGACTCCATTCGTCCAGCCAGGCCCGCGTCCACGACCTCGACGGTCCGCGCCGTCGCCGCGCGAAGACGCGCCACGGCGGCCTCGTCCAGACCGGGCGTCTGCTTCATGATCTCGAAGTCGTCGGGAAGGGCGCCGGTCGTGACAACCTGCTGACCTAGCGGGCTCTCATAGAAGGAAACCAGGCGCGTGAGGTCCTCGGGCGTCAGGGTCTGGACGTAGAGGCGGGCCATGTCGTCCATCACCGCGCCGATCAACCACGCCTTCGGCGCCTCCGTCGCGCTCGCGTAAGCATCCAGCATTTCGCGTCGCCGGTTCGAAGGATACGCTTTCGCGTCTTCGGCGAAGCCAGCCTGCGCCTCCTTCAAGTTCCGGTCGAACAGGGTGTCCAGGCCGCGCCTCACACCCAGCGCCACGCCCAAGCGGCGGCCGAGCGCCAATGCTTCGGGCGTGATGGCGGCCTGCGGCGCGAGCGCCGGCTCCGCCGCCTGGGTCGGTCGCGACGTCGCCGTCAGCGCGATTAGCGTCGCCGCAGCGACGGCGCACCAGATCCCATGGCGATCGAGCATCGTGCGCCCCGCGAACGTTCCCGCCGCAGTCATGCCGGGCGCATCGCAAGGGAGCAAGCCTTCGTCTTGCGCCTGTCACGCGTTGGGCCGCAAGATCGCGCCACGACCTCATCCCCGAAGGAGCACCCCCATGCCAGCCATCTACACCGCTCGCTCGCACGCCGTCGGCGGCCGCGAAGGCACCGCCAAGACCGACGACGGCCACCTGGACGTCAAGCTGGGCTACCCCAAGTCGATGGGCGGCAACGGCGAGGGCACCAATCCCGAGCAGCTGTTCGCGGCCGGCTACGGGGCCTGCTTCCTGGGCGCGCTGGGCGTGGTCGCCCGGAGCGAAGGCGTCAAGCTGGGCGAGCACAGCCTCGACGTCGAGGTCGACCTGTTCAAGGAGGAGGCCACCGGCTTCCACATCGGCGCCCGCCTGACCCTCAACGCTCCGGACCTCGACGCCGAGACGGCCGAAAAGCTGCTGCACGCCGCCCACCAGGTCTGCCCGTATTCGAAGGCCACGCGCGGCAATATCGAGGTCGATCTGAAGGTCGCCTAGGCCGGGATACGATTGGGGACAGGCGCATGCGCCTGTCCCCAGCCCTAGCGCCGCGGTTTGGGCTCCGACACGCGGCGCACGATCAGCTCGTCGATCTCCAGCCGTCGGATCCGGGCCTTGCCGATCGACAAGCGTCCGATCGCCAGCGCGCCGATGGCCAACGCCCCCACCGCCAAGGCCCCGACCGCCATGCCGCCCAGCGCGGCCGCGCCCGTCGACAGCGCTCCGGTCGCGGCGGCGCCCGTCGAGATCGCCGAGGGCTTGTGGGCCGCGTGGATCGCGTCCTGGTCCTGCGCCTCGAGAGCCCCGAGGCGAGCCGGATCGAACGGTTCGGACAGAAAATCGGACGGGGTCATCAAACGTCTCCAACGCGGGCCTGCAGCTTGGAGGATGACAATATGGGGCGCCAAGCGCTAGAAGCGCGCCCTACCTTTCACTTCGCAGATCAGAGAAGAGCCTCCGAATGGCCGGCCACTCGAAATTCAAGAACATCATGCACCGCAAGGGCCGCGCCGACGCCGCGCGCTCCAAGCTGTTCTCCAAGCTGTCGCGGGAAATCACCGTGGCGGCCAAGGCGGGCCTGCCCGATCCGAACATGAACCCGCGCCTGCGCCTGGCCGTGAACAACGCCAAGGCCGAAAGCCTGCCCAAGGACGTCATCGACCGCGCGATCAAGAAGTCGCAGATGGGCGACGCGGCCGACTATTCGGAAATCCGCTACGAGGGCGTGGCCGCCGGCGGCGTCGGGATCATCGTCGAGGTGCTGACCGACAACAAGAACCGCGCCGCCGCCAACGTCCGCTCCTACTTCACCAAGATGGGCGGCAACATGGGGGCCACCGGCTCGGTGACCTTCAACTACGACCGCGTCGGCCAGGTCAGCTATCCGGCCAAGGCCGCCAGCGAAGACGCCATGATGGAAGCCGCCATCGAGGCCGGCGCCGACGACGTGGTGTCGGACATGGACGAGGAGGGCGAGGGCCACACGGTCTACACCGCCTTCGAGGACCTCAACGAGGTGGCCGCCGCCCTGGAAGCCAAGTTCGGCCCGGCGTCGAACACCAAGATCGCCTGGCGTCCGAAGATGCAGGTCCCGGTCACCGGCGACGCCGTGGCCACCTTGATGAAGCTGCTCGACGCGCTGGACGACGACGACGACGTCCAGGCCGTCTACTCGAACGAAGAGATCAGCGACGAGGACGCCGCGAAGCTGGGCTAGGTCCTTTCCTTCTCCCCTTGCGGGAGAAGGTGTCGGCGCAGCCGACGGATGAGGGGTCTCTCAAACACTGACGCCGCGCTCAGCCTGACCGCTGGCGCGGCGTTTGCGTTCATCGACCCCTCACCCGACCTCCTTCGGAGGCCACCCTCTCCCGCAAGGGGAGAGGGAGCGAGAGGGCGATTCATCCGTTCACGCCCTATGGACACGCCCCTGCAGCTCGCCATGCCCATCCTCGGCGCCCTGGTCGCCGGCGGGGCGATCGGGTTCGAGCGGGAGTATCGGGCCCGGCCGGCGGGGTTGCGCACCCACATGCTGGTGGCCCTGGCCTCGGCCCTGCTGATGCTGGGCGCGGTGCACCAGATCACCTGGCTGGAGGGCGCGCCCAACGAGGTGGTGCGGATCGATCCGGTCCGCATGGCCCACGGCATCCTGACCGGGGTCGGCTTCCTGTGCGGCGGGGTGATCTTCCAGCAGGGCGCCTCGGTGCACGGCCTGACCACGGCGGCGTCGCTGTGGATCACCTCGGCGATCGGCACCCTGTTCGGCGTGGGCCTCTACGAGTTGGCGGTCGGCGGCACGGTGCTGTCGCTGGTGGTGCTCAGCAGCGCCCGCTGGCTGGACCGCCACATGCCGCAGAAGAACTTCGCCGAAATCACCGTGCGCTCGCGCCGCGAGGCCTTGATCGACGAGCCCGAGCTGCGGCGCCTGCTGGACGGTTTCGACCTGGAAGGCGCCCGGATCTGCCAGAAGCTGGCCGACGGCGGAGCGGTGTTCGAGCTGTCGGGGCCGTTCTCCGGCAGGGGCGTGCTGCGCCTGGACGCCCTCTCGGACGTCCTGCGTCGCGACCCGCGCGTGTTGGAGTTCGACATTCAACCCCGGAAAGACTGAAAATCAGGGATTCCCTGATTTTCTTCTCGGCCGCCCACCTGGCCCTGAGCGGATTCCTCAAGCTGGAGTGTTTGGTTCCGGGGCTGTCAGGGCTGGGGAACGTCATGGAACGTCTTCGCTTCCGAACGATGGGGGAAATCCTCTACGAGGTGATGACCGGGCTGCTGTTTTACCCGCGCACCCTGTGGCGGGTGCTGTTGTGGCCGGCCGAGGCCCTGACCCCCTCGCAGGCGGGACGGGATGAGGCCGGCGCGAACGCCGCGGGGGCGCCGCCCGACCTGATCAGCCCGCCGCTGTTCCTGGTGATCTCCATCCTCCTGGCCCACGCCCTGGACCTGTTCCTGCGCGGCCAGCTGGGCGAGGCGGCGGTGTCCTCGGGGCTCGGCCCGCTGCTGTTCCGCGCCCTGGCCTTCAGCCTGTTCCCGCTGGTGATGGCGGCGGGCACGCTGCGGCGCCAGGGCCGGCCGATCGACCACGCGACGCTGCGCGAACCGTTCGAACTGCAATGCCTGTGCGCCGCGCCCTTCGCCCTGTCGCTGTCGGTGGCCGTCATCCTGATCGGCTCGTCGACCGCCTCGACCCGACTGGCGGGCGTGGCGATCGGTCTGGCGGCGGTCGCCTGGTACCTCAGCGTCCAGACCCGCTGGCTGCACCATCGCCTGGCCGTGGGCGGTTTCCAGGCTTTCCGGACGGCGACCTGGCTGTTCGTGGTGGCCTCGTTCTGCTGCCTGCCGCCCGCCCTGCTGATCCTGGGGCCGCCTCATCCGGAAGGGGGCTGAAAACCCGCGCTCCGAACGGCGGAGCGGCTTCCCGGCGCCCGTCCGGCCGCGCTATGCTGGGTCCATGCCGCTGCGCTTGCACATCGATACGGACTGCGGCGTGGACGACGCCCTGGCCCTGGCCATGCTGGCGCGCTCTCGCGACGCGGTGGAGATCGTTTCGGTCTCGGCGGTGTTCGGCAACACGTATGTCGATCAGGCCGCCGCCAACGCCCGGGGCGTGCTGCGCCTCGCGGGCTGTCCGGCCGAGGTCTATATCGGAGCCGGTTCCGGGGTGGCCAAGCGACGCGTCGAGCGGATGCGGCCGGCCCACGGCGTCGACGGCCTGAACGGCGCCGGCTTTTCCCAACGCTGGAAGCTGCCCGAACTGGACCGGGGGCAGGGCGGCTCCCTGCTGGCCTTCCGGGCCCGGGCCAAGGTGGCGGGATTGTTCCTGGGTCCCTTGACCAACCTGGCCCAGGGCCTGCTCGAGGATCCCGGCGCCTTTCGCGGCTGGCGGCCGACCGTGATGGCCGGGGCCTTCGCCGTCGAGGGCAAGGCGGCGGGCGGGGCCGACTTCAACAGCTGGAGCGACGCCGAGGCCCTGGCCCGGGTGCTGGAGCGCGGGGTCATGCCGCGCCTGGTGCCGCTGGACGTCAGTTCCCAGGTCGCCCTGACCGCCCAGGCCATGGCCGAGGGCGCGGCCACGTGCGGTTCGCCGCTGTCGGCGCGGCTGAACAAGGCCATGGGGCCGTACATGGCCTTCCACCGCCGAGCCTGGGGCATCGAGGCCGCCTGCCATCCGCACGACGCGGTGGTCGCCGCCAGCCTGGTGGCCCCCTCGCTGTTCGTGTTCGAGCCCGTGCGCCTGCGGGTGATGACCGACGGCGAGCACCAGGGCCGCATCGAGCGGATCGACGGCGAGCCCAACGCCGAGCTGTGCGTCTCTGTCGACGTCGCGGCCGTCGAGGCCCTGCTGCTGGCCCGGCTGTTCTGCGCCCCGGCCCTGAACCCCGCCTGAGGGACCAAGCTTAAGGTTTCGTTAGCTAAGTCGCGTGTTTTGCTGGATCGCGCCTCCGCCTTTTCTTCGGGCGGTTTCCAGGCGATGGTGCGAGAACACATGATGAACGCGAATCGCATCCCGATCCGGATCCTGGGGCTCGACCCCGGCCTGCGCCGCACCGGCTGGGGCGTGGTCAGCGTCGAGGGCTCGCGCATGAGCCACGTCGCCCACGGGGTCATTGTCCCCGACGAGAAGGCCGACTTCGCCTCGCGCCTGCTGCACCTGTTCGAGGGCATCTGCGCGGTGATCGACGAGCACAAGCCCGACGAGGCGGCGGTCGAGGAGGTGTTCCTCAACACCAACGCCCAGTCGACGCTGAAGCTGGGCCATGCCCGCGCCGCCGCCCTGATCGCGCCCGCGCGCGCCGGTCTGTTGGTGGCCGAGTATTCAACCCGCCTGGTCAAGAAGGCGGTGGTCGGCACCGGGGCGGCCGACAAGGCCCAGATCGGCTTCATGATCGCCCGCCTGCTGCCCACCGCCGGCAAGACCACGGCCGACTGCGCCGACGCCCTGGCCGTCGCCATCACCCACGCCAACCTGCGCGTCGCCAACCGGAGAGTGGCATGATCGCCAAAAAACTATGATTGGGCGCTTACGTGGGGCCGTCGCCGAGGTCGGCGAGGAAGAGGCGCTGATCGACGTGATGGGCGTTGGCTATGTCGTGCGCTGCGGGTCGCGGACCCTGCAACGACTGCCGGCCCTGGGCGAAGAGGCCCTGCTGCATATCGAGAGCCAGTGGAGCGAGAGCGCCGGCCTGCGCCTGTACGGCTTCGGCACGCGCGAGGACCGCAAGGCGTTCGTGCTGCTGCAGGCCATCCAGGGCGTGGGCCCCAAGGCGGCCATGGCGGTGCTGGACGTGCTGTCGCCGGCCGAGCTGGCCAGCGCCGTGGCGCGCGAGGACAAGGCCGCGGTGGGCCGCGCCTCGGGCGTGGGGCCCAAGCTGGCCCTGCGGATCGTCACCGAGCTGAAGGACAAGCCGATCACCGACGGTCCGGTGTTCATGGGGGCGCCGACGGCCGCTCCGGCGCCCGCCAAGCCGGCCCCGACCGGCGACGCCGTGGCGGCGCTGATGGGCCTGGGCGTGGCAGAGGTGAACGCGCGGCGGGTGGTGGAAGCCGCCGCCGCCAAGCTGGGTGACGAGGCGACGGTCCAGGCGCTGATCAAGGCCGGGCTTCAGGAGTTGGGGCGGTGACCATGAAGCACTTGCCCCCTACGGACCGCTTCGCGGTCGTCTTCCCCCATAGGGGGAAGAGGTCGCGCGCATGTCGTCCTCCGCCCCCTATGGGGGCGGACAGACGGCGAAGCCGTCAGGTGGGGGCAAGTCGGCCATGACCCGGATCATTTCTGGCGAGGCCCAACAGGGCGAAGCCATTCCGACGTCGTCCGACCGCGCCATGCGCCCCCAGACCCTGGCCGAGTTCGTCGGTCAGGAGCAGGCCAAGGGCAATCTGCGGATCTTCATCGAGGCGGCCAAGGGCCGGGGCGAGGCCCTGGACCACGTGCTGCTGTTCGGCCCGCCCGGCCTGGGCAAGACCACCCTGGCCCAGATCGTCGCCCGCGAGCTGGGCGTGAACTTCCGCGCCACCTCCGGCCCGGTGCTGAACAAGGCCGGCGACCTGGCGGCGATCCTGACCAATCTGGAAGCCAACGACGTCCTGTTCATCGACGAGATCCACCGCTTGCCCTCGACCGTGGAGGAGATCCTCTATCCGGCCATGGAGGACCACGTGCTGGACCTGGTGATCGGCGAGGGGCCCTCGGCGCGGTCGATCCGCATCGACCTGGCGCCGTTCACCCTGGTGGCGGCCACGACGCGGGCCGGCATGCTGGCCACGCCCTTGCGCGACCGTTTCGGCATCCCGATCCGCCTGGAGTTCTACACCCCGGCCGAGCTGCGCCACGTGCTGCTGCACGCCGCCCGCAAGATGGGGACGCCGCTGTCGGACGACGGGGCCGACGAGATCGCCAAGCGGGCCCGGGGCACGCCCCGCGTCGCCGGCCGCCTGCTGCGCCGCGTCCGCGACTTCGCCGCCGCCGACGGGGCTCCGATCATCGACCGCAAGGCCGCCGGCCTGGCTCTGGCCCGGCTCGAGGTCGACGAGAGCGGCCTGGACAGCCTGGACCGCCGCTACCTGCGGGCCATGATCGACAACTACGGCGGCGGCCCGGTGGGCGTCGAGACAATCGCCTACGCCATCGCCGAGGCCCGCGACGCGGTCGAGGACGTGATCGAGCCCTATCTGATGCAGCAGGGCTTCATCCAGCGCACCCCGCGCGGGCGGATGGCCTGCGGCAAGGCCTATCTGCACCTGGGCCTGACCGAACCGGTCTCGGCCCCGAAGATCGTGCAGGGCGGGCTGTTCGGGGAGGACTGAATGAGCTGGATTGATCGACGTTGGCGGTTCGAAACGACCCTGACGCCCGAGGAATGCTCGGCGCGCCTGCGCCCGGCCATCGACGGCTACTTCTCGCTGTTCGGCGGCAAGGCCGTGATCGGCCACGCCAACATCTCGGGCGCGGGCCTGCACAAGCGGATCTGGTACAACAACTCCTTCCGAACCGTGCTGACCGCCCGCTTCCAACGCAACGGGACCAAGACACTCGTCGAATGCCGCACGGGCATGAGCGTCTTCACCATCGGCTTCATGGTCGTCTGGTGCGGCGGGGTCCTGTTGATCGGCGGGGGCATCGCCTTCAGCGCGCTAAGCGATCCAAGCCTTGGCGCGGGAAGCTTCGGATTGGCCTTGTTTCCAGTCGCCATGATCGGGTTCGCCGCGGCGATCGTCGCCTTTGGCCGCTGGCTTGCCAGGGACGAGGCCGAGTTCCTGGACGCGTTCCTGCTGAGGAGGCTCGATGCCGCTCGCACCTGAACCCACCGCCGGCGTCTTCGACGGCCGCGAGCACCAGCTTCCGGTCCGCATCTACTACGAGGACACCGACTTCTCCGGCATCGTCTACCACGCCAACTACCTGCGCTATTTCGAGCGGGGGCGCAGCGACTTCTTCCGGATGATCGGGATCTCGCACACCGCCCTGCACGCGGCCGACACCGCCTTCGCGATCGTCCGCATGGAACTGGACTTCAAGCGGGCGGCGCGGATCGACGACGCCCTGGTGGTGCGCACCACCTACGACCGCGTGAAGGGCCCGCGGCTGTTCGTCAGCCAGAGGATCACCCGCGGCGAGGAGCTGATCTGCCAGGCGGCGGGGGAGGCGGTCTGCATCACCCTGGACGGCCGGCCGCGCAAGCCGACGGCGCAGATGCTGGCCCAGATGGCGCCTTGGCTTGAGGCCTAGGGCCGCCCCCGAGCCCGTCATCCTCGGATTTGTTCCGAGGACCCCAGGTCCGCCGCGCTGTCGTTTGGAGTTTGCTCGGGACCTCACCGCTCCACGGATCTTCTTCTTCGCCACCGAAGCAGCGGTCTTCGGAACAAGTCCGAGGATGACGGGCGTTTTGGGCGTTGAGGAGGGCGAAGGGCGGAACGCGGTGAAGCTCAGGGCTTCACCATCAAAAAACCCGCTCCCCCGCCGATTGTCATAGTTTCACCATTGCCCCGCTTCATGTCAGTAAGGGCGCAACGGAACCCCGGAAGGTGCGCTATCAACCTTCCACGATACTGACGCCCCAACGGAGCAGGACCCCCGCATGGACGCCGCCGCAGACCCGCAGAGCTTTTCCTTCATTTCGCTGTTCATGCAGGCCGACTGGGTCGTGAAGGGCGTGATGGTCGGTCTGATCCTGGCCTCGCTGGGGTCGTGGGCGGTGATCATCGACAAGCTGTTCCGCTTCTCGTCGCTGAACAGCGCCGCCAACCGATTCGAGGATCAGGTCGGTTCGGGCCAGGGGCTGGAGGAGGTCGCGGCCCAGGCCGGCGCCAATCCGCGCCATCCGCTGCCGCGCATGCTGCAGCTGGCGCTGAAGGAATGGCGCGACGCCAAGACCAAGGGCCCCGTGGGCGAGGCCCAGGCCGCGTTCCTGATCCAGCGCATCGACCGGATGATGGACACCCTGATCTCGCGCGAGACCGGCAAGGTCGAGGAAGGCCTGGGCAGCCTGGCCATCGTCGCCACCGCCAGCCCGTTCATCGGCCTGTTCGGCACGGTCTGGGGCATCATGCACGCCTTCCAGAACATCGCGATCTCGAAGAACACCTCGCTGGCCGTGGTCGCCCCGTCGATCGCCGAAGCGCTGTTCGCCACCGCCATCGGCCTGATCGCCGCCATCCCGGCCTATATCGCCTACAACAAGTTCTCGACCGACGCGGGCAAGTTCGCGGGCCGGCTGGAGAACTTCGCCGACGACCTTTCGACGGCCATCCAGCGCCGCCTGAGCGAGCGGGTCTAGTCGCATGGCGATGTCAGCCAACGACGCCTTCGCCACCGGCGGCCGTCGCGGCCGCCGTCGTCGCGGCCGCCGCGGCAAGGGCGCCCTGTCCGAGATCAACGTCACCCCGCTGGTCGACGTGATGCTGGTGCTGCTGATCATCTTCATGATCAGCGCCCCGCTGCTGACCGCTGGCGTGCCGCTGGAGCTGCCCAAGACCGAGGCCGCCGCCCTGCAGAACCAGCAGGAGCCGATCACCGTCTCGATCAAGGCCGACGGCGCGGTGTTCATCGGCGAGGGCGAGGTCCCGTTCGCCGAACTGGCCCCGCGTATCTCGGCGATCGCCGGCGAAGGCTACGACAAGCCGATCTTCGTGCGCGCCGACGGCAAGGCCAATTACGCCACCGTCGCCCAGGTGATGGCGGCGCTGTCCAACGCCGGCTTCGCCAAGATCAACCTGCTGACCGACACCGGCGGCCCGTCCTCGGGCACGGCCCCCAAGGCGGCGGCCGGAGCCGAGGGTTCGGACGCGGGCGCCCTGCGTCCGGCGCAGTAAGGGTGGACTCGGTGAGGCGCGAGCGCACCAATTTCTCCCCGGCCTTCGTCGGGTCGATCGGCCTCCACGTCCTGGTGGTGGCCGCGATCCTGATCGGCCCGTGGAAGCCGTCCAAGCCGCTGGTGATCGGCGAGAGCGTGCCGGTGACCATCGTCACCGAGGGGCCCACCAACGTGCGGCCGGCGATCGAGGACGTCGTCGACCAGACGGCCCAGACCGAGGACCCGACGCCCGAGGCCGATCCGCAGCCGCCGGCTCCGGTTCCCGCCCCGGTCCCGACCCCGGCCCCCGCGCCGCCCAAGACCGCCGCGCCCGTTCCGAGCCCCAAGCCGACCCCGACCAAGCCGGCCAAGGCCAAGCCCGAGCCCGACTTCTTCGCCTCGCTGGAAAAGACCTTGGCCAAGACGCCCAAGGCGGCCGGCAAGCCGGTGGCGAACGCGGCCCGAGGCCCGACCCGTCCGGAGACCGCCACTCAGGCCCGTCCGGGCGCGGGCGCCATGACCGGCCTGCAGGCCTCGGCGATCAACGGCATGAAGGACGAGATCCAGCGCCGCTGGAATCCCAACTGCGAGGTCGAGGGCGGCTCCAGCGTGGTCGTGACCCTGAGCTTCCGTCTGGCGGCCGGCGGCCGCGTCGCCGGCCAGGTCACGGCGGGCGGCAAGGAACATTCGTCCGACCCGGTGGTTCGTACGGCGGCGGAGCGCGCCATCCGCGCGGTCTACCAGTCGGCCCCTTTCCCCAATCTTCCCCCCGAATACTATGCCCAGGAGTTGTCGCCGACGTTCAAGGCGAAGGACGCCTGTGGCGGCTAGCAGGAGACAGAGATGAGAACCCTATTTCGCGCGATCGTCGTCGCCGTCGCGGTCTTTCTCGGCTCCTCGACGGTGGTCCAGGCCCAGATCGCCTTCGACATCGACAAGGGCGCGGTCAAGCCGCTGCCCGTGGCCATCCCCGCCTTCTCGGGCGGCGGGCGCGGGGCCGAGATTTCGCAGGTCATCGCCGCCAATCTCGAGCGCTCGGGCCTGTTCCAGCCGCTGAACGTCAGCAACGTGGCCGACAAGCTGACCGACGCCAATGTCCAGCCGCGTTTCCCCGACTGGCAGGCGACCGGGGCCCAGGCCCTGATCAACGGCCAGGTGACGGTCGGCGCCGACCGCGTGCTGCGCGTCGACTTCCGCCTGTGGGACGTCTTCAGCCAGCAGCAGCTGCTGGGCTTGCAGTTCACCTCGACCGAGGAGAACTGGCGGCGCGTGGCCCACAAGATCAGCGACGCGGTCTATGAGCGGCTGACCGGCGAGAAGGGCTATTTCGACACCCGCGTGGTGTTCGTCGCCGAGAGCGGCAGCAAGGTGGCCCGGGTCAAGAAGCTGGCGATCATGGACCAGGACGGCGCCAACCCGCAGTACCTGACCGACGGCTCCTACATCGTCATGACCCCGCGCTTCTCCTCGACCAGCCAGGAGATCACCTACATGGCGCTGCGGCCCACGGGGTCGAGCATCTACCTGACCAACCTGGAGACCGCCCGCACCGAGACCATCGGCAAGTTCCCGGGCATGGTCTTCGCCCCGCGCTTCTCGCCGGACGGCAGCAAGGTGGCCTTCTCGGTCGAGAAGGGCGGCAATTCCGACATCTACGTGATGGACCTGCGCAGCCGGCAGTCGACGCGGATCACCACCGACCCGGCCATCGACACCTCGCCGTCGTTCTCGCCGGACGGCAGCCGGATCGTGTTCAACTCCGACCGCGGCGGCCAGGCCCAGATCTATGTGATGAACCTGGACGGCAGCGGCGTGCGGCGCATCTCGTACGGCGGCGGCCGCTACACCACCCCGGTGTGGAGCCCGCGCGGCGACTTCATCGCCTTCACCAAGCAGACCGGCGGCGAATTCCACATCGGCGTGATGCGGGCCGACGGCGGCGACGAGCGCCTGCTGACCACCAGCTACCTGGACGAGGGCCCCACCTGGGCCCCCAACGGCCGGGTGCTGATGTTCTCGCGCGAGAGCTCCAGCGGCAATTCGCGGCTGTGGACGGTGGACATCACCGGCCGGATCCTGCGCCCCGCCGCCTACCAAGGCGCCGCTTCCGACCCTGCCTGGTCTCCCTTGCTGGATTGATTCACGCGACTTTTTGGCAACCTTCACCGTAAAGGCGCGTTGCCCTAGAGTCGTTCATCCGACGTTCACCCGGCAGGTGAAAACAGGTGGGTGTGCGACATTCTGACGCCATTGTGAGGCGATAGGTACGATTTGGCGCGGCGCCGCAAAGGCTTCACGCGCTAGAAGTATGAACCTTGGCCGTGGACTTGAGGAGAAACTGGATGAGCTTCGACACCCAACGCGTTGCTAGACTGGCGATGATCGGTCTGGCGGCCGCCTCGCTCGCCGCCTGTGCTTCGCGGCCGAAGCCCGCGGGCCCCGCGGCTCCGCAGCCGCAGCCGGAGCAACCCATGCCCCCGGCCCAACAGCCGCAGGTCCCGCAGTCGCCGGTCAACCAAGGCCCGCTGCCGGGCACGGTGCAGGACTTCGTGATCAACATCGGCGAGCGGATCTATTTCGCCACCGACAGCTACGACGTCACCACCGACGCCCAGGCCGTGCTGGCGGCCCAGGCCCAGTGGCTGAACCGCTATCCGGCCGTGCGCGTGCGCATCGAAGGCAACGCCGACGAACGCGGCACCCGCGAATACAACCTGGCCCTGGGCGCCCGCCGCGCCAACGCCGTCCGCGAATTCCTGGTCGGCCAGGGCGTCTCGGGCTCGCGCATCGAAAGCCTGTCGTACGGCAAGGAACGCCCGATCGATCCGGGCACCAGCGAAGACGCCTGGGCCAAGAACCGCAACGCCCGCACCGCCATCACCGACGGCGCGCGGTAAGTGACTGAGCGCCCTTCCCTCGCGGGAAGGGCCGGCTACCCTGTCACCCCGGATCGTCCTTGCGGGCCGTCCGGGGTGACAGTCGTTTTCAGCGGTCGCGATCCGGCCGCACTTTTGTCCGCAACCGGGGCATAATCGTCGACATGAAGCTGAAAACCGCTCTGCTCGTCTCCGTCCTGGCGCTCACCGCTGTCCCGGCCGTGACCTCGATCGCCCTGCCTTCGGCGGCCATGGCCCAGACCGCCATGCCCGATCCGCTGGATGACCGCTCGGTCAAGCGGCTGGACAAGATGGAGAAAGTGGTCCGCGAACTGCGGGCGATCGTCTTCCAGGGCCGCGACACCGGCAAGCCGGTCGTCGTCCAGGCCGCCGAGACCGACGCCCAGATCGCGGCGCTGTCGGAAAAGCTGACCGATCTCGAACAGACCCTGACCCGGCTGAACGGCCAGAACGAGACCCTGACCCACGACCTGGACCAGGCGCGCCGGAACGGCGAAGGCGAAAAGGCCCGCGCCGACGCGCTGGACCAGCGCCTGGCCGCCCTGGAAAAGCGCATCGCCGACCAGGAGGCCGCCGCGGCCGCCGTCGTCGCCGCCGCGCCGGTCGCCGCCGCGGCCCCCGCCTCGACCGATCCGAACACCGCCTTCAAGTCGGCCCGCCAACTGCTGCTGGACGGCGACTACGGCGCCGCCGAACAGGCCTTCGCCGGCTATGTCGAGGCCTTCCCCGACAGCGCCAAGGCGCCCGAGGCCCGCTACTGGCTGGGCGAGACCCAGTTCGTCCGCGAAGCCTATTCCGATGCAGCGGGAAGTTATCTGGGCGCGGTGCGCGGCTGGCCGCAGACCAGCTGGGCGCCCGACGCGGTGCTGAAGCTGTCGCGCTCGCTGGTGGCCCTGAAGAAGCCCGCCGACGCTTGCAAGACCCTGGACGAACTGACCCGCCGCTACCCCAAGGCCCCGACCGCCGTCACCGCCAAGGCCACGAGCACCCGCGTCCAGGCCAAGTGCGCGACGTAGGCGTCGTGCTGATCTGGTGAGGGAAGGGGCAGGCATGACCTTCCCATCCTTCACCGCCGCTCTCGATCGCCGCCTGCGCCCCGACACCGCCGCGCCGCTGGCCGTGGGCTTCTCGGGCGGCGGCGACAGCCTGGCCCTGCTGATCCTGACGCTGGACTGGGCCCGGGCCCATGGCCGCGCCGTGGTGGCGCTGACCGTCGACCACCAGCTCAATCCCGCCAGCGCCGCCTGGACCGTCGACGCGGTCGTCAAGGCCCGCGCGCTGGGCGCCGAGGCCCGCGCCTTGGCCTGGACCGGACCCAAGCCGATCACCGGCCTGTCCGCCGCCGCTCGCACCGCCCGCCACGCCCTGCTGGCTGACGCCGCCCGGGCGGCCGGAGCGCGCGTCCTGCTGCTGGGCCACACCGCCGACGACCTCGCCGAGGCCGCGCTGATGCGGGGGGAAGGCTCGACCGTGTCGGACCCTCGCGAATGGTCGCCGTCGCCCGCCTGGCCCGAGGGGCGGGGCGTGTTCGTGCTGCGGCCGCTGCTGGCGGCGGGGCGCGGCGAGATTCGGGACTGGCTGGCGGCGCGGGGCGAGGCCTGGCTGGACGATCCGGCCAACGAGGATCCGAGGTCGGTCCGGGCGAGGGCGCGACGTGATCTTCAACAAAACGGGCTGTCATCCCGGATGAGCGCGCAGCGCGAAGATCCGGGACCGCCGGAAGCGCCGCGCTCCGCATCGATCCCGTATCTTCGCTTCGCTACGTCCGGGATGGCAGAGCACGGCTATGTCGTCCTCCCGCGCACCGCCCCCGCCGCCCATGTCGCCGCCGCGTGCCTGTGCGCGGCCGGGACGTCGCAACCGCCGCGCGGCGAGCGGCTCCAGCGGCTGGTCGAGCGGATCCGGGGCGGCGAGAGCTTCACCGCCACCCTGGCCGGGGCGCGGATCGAGGCGGCGGGGGAGGGGGTAAGCTTCTTCCGCGAACCCGGCGAAGCGCGCAGATCAGGTCCTCCCCCCACCGATCCTTCGGATCGCCTCCCCCACGGGGGGAGGGTCTTGGAAACGCCCTTGCCGCCCAACCGGACGATCGTCTGGGACGGCCGCTACGAACTCACCGCCGCCGCGCCAGGCCTGACCATCCGCCCCCTGCAGGGCCTCGCCGCCCGCCTGCCCGCGGCGCAACGCCAGGCGCTGAAAGGCCTTCCGGCCGCCGCCCGACCGGGCCTGCCGGCGGTGCTGGCCCCCGATGGGACGTTGACTTGCCCGATCCTTGCAGAGGCGAAAGCGACGCGAGCGCGTTGTCTTGTCATGGATCGTTTTGAGGCGGCGACGGGCCGTGTCGATCAAGAACCCGCGACATGATATCCCGCGCGTGGCGAAATCGGCCGGACCATCCTATCTTGGAAGGTCAGAGACTATCGTTGGGAAGACAACGCGTATGAATTTCAAGACCCTGGGCATCTGGGCGACGATCGTGGTGGTGCTGGTCATGGCCTACACCGTCGTGAGCCAGGGCGGTAAGCCCGGCGGCAACGGCGAGGTCAGCTACTCGCAGTTGCTCAAGAACATCGACAGCGGCGAGGTCAAGAAGGCCGACATCAGCGGCGACGTCGTCAAGGTCGAGCCCAAGACCGGCAAGCCCTACAACGTCAACGTCCCGCCGAACTCCGAGGACCTGGTCAAGCGCCTCGAGGCGCGCGGCTCGACGATCGTCTATCAGCGCAACACGTTCAGCCTGCTGGGCCTGCTGTTCCAGATGCTGCCGATCCTGCTGCTGATCGGCGTCTGGATCTTCTTCATGCGCCAGATGCAGGGCGGCACCAAGGGCGCCATGGGCTTCGGCAAGTCCAAGGCCCGGCTGCTGACCGAGAACAAGAACCGCGTGCTGTTCGACGACGTCGCCGGCGTCGACGAGGCCAAGGAAGAGCTGCAGGAAGTCGTCGAGTTCCTGAAGGACCCGGCCAAGTTCCAGCGCCTGGGCGGCAAGATCCCCAAGGGCGCCCTGCTGGTCGGCCCTCCCGGCACCGGCAAGACCCTGATCGCCCGCGCCGTCGCGGGTGAGGCCGGCGTGCCGTTCTTCACCATCTCCGGTTCGGACTTCGTCGAGATGTTCGTCGGCGTCGGCGCCAGCCGCGTGCGCGACATGTTCGAGCAGGCCAAGAAGAACGCCCCCTGCATCATCTTCATCGACGAAATCGACGCCGTCGGCCGCCATCGCGGCGCCGGCCTGGGCGGCGGCAACGACGAGCGCGAGCAGACCCTCAACCAGCTGCTGGTCGAGATGGACGGCTTCGAGGCCAACGAAGGCATCATCCTGATCGCCGCCACCAACCGCCCCGACGTTCTGGACCCGGCCCTGCTGCGTCCGGGCCGCTTCGACCGCCAGGTCGTGGTGCCCAACCCGGACGTGATGGGCCGCGAGAAGATCATCCGCGTGCACATGAAGAACGTGCCGCTGGCCGCCGACGTCGACGTCAAGACCCTGGCCCGCGGCACCCCCGGCTTCTCGGGCGCCGACCTGGCCAACCTGGTCAACGAGGCGGCCCTGACCGCCGCGCGCAAGAACCGCCGCATGGTCACCATGCACGACTTCGAGCACGCCAAGGACAAGGTCATGATGGGCGCCGAGCGTCGCTCGATGGCCATGAGCGAGGACGAGAAGAAGCTGACGGCCTATCACGAGGGCGGCCACGCCCTGGTGGCCCTCAACGTCGCCGTCGCCGACCCGGTCCACAAGGCCACCATCGTGCCGCGCGGCCGCGCCCTGGGCATGGTCATGCAGCTTCCCGAGGGCGACCGCTACTCGATGAGCTTCGACATGATGACCTCGCGCCTGGCCATCATGATGGCCGGCCGGGTGGCCGAGGAGCTGATCTTCGGCAAGCACAAGATCACCTCGGGCGCCTCCAGCGACATCAGCGCCGCCACCAGCCTGGCCCGCAACATGGTCACCCGCTGGGGCTTCTCCGACGAGCTGGGCACCGTGGCCTATGGCGACAACCAGGACGAGGTGTTCCTGGGCCACTCGGTGGCCCGCACCCAGAACGTCTCGCCCGAGACCATGATGACGATCGACGCCGAGGTCCGCCGCCTGGTCAAGGGCGGCGAGGACGAGGCCCGCCAGATCCTGACCGAGAAGCTCGCCGAGCTGCACCAGGTGGCCAAGGCCCTGCTGGAGTTCGAGACCCTCAGCGGCGACGAGATCATCAACGTGATGAAGGGCATCCCGCCCGTTCGCGTCGAGGACGAGAGCAACAAGATGCCGACCGGTCCGACAGCCTCGGTGCCGGTGTCCACGGGCGTCACCGCCTAGGGCTTCCGTCGAAACGGAGTTGGAAAAGCCGGACCGGTTCGCCGATCCGGCTTTTTCTTTGCGTGTCACATCGGGCGGACTAACCTGAGCCTTGGCCGCGACGCGCGGCGGGGAGGCATGACATGAACAAGAAGGCGATCATCGCCCTGGCGGCCGCTGCGGCGTCCCTGGCCCAATTCTCTTTGGGGAGCGCGGCCCACGCCCAGGCCATCGACAAGGAAGGCATGACCGGCCCGGAAGTGTCGGCCTGGCTGCAGAAGGGCGGCTACAAGGCCGAGCTGACCAAGGACGACGGCGGCGATCCGCTGATCAACAGCGCCGCCGACGGCCAGACCTTCAAGATCTATTTCTACGACTGCAACGAGGCCAAGCGCTGCAAGGCCCTGCAGTTCTCGGCCGGCTTCGACCTGAAGACCCCGCTGGCGCTTGAGAAGGCCAACGAGTGGAACCGCAAGAACCGTTATCTGAAGGTCTATCTCGACGACGACGGCGACCCCTACGTCCAGTACGACGTCAACGTGAACGCCGGCCGCACGATCTCGGGCCTGGACGACGACTTCGGAGTCTGGACGGGGATGATCGGCGATTTCACCAAGTTCATCGACTGGTAGGCGGGCTGCTTTCGGATTCCCACAAAACCCCGCTCATCCCGGCGAATGCCGGGACCCGGATCCCTTAGCGGTGTGGATGATTGGAAGCGCTCAGCGCCCTTGGCGTCAGCCACCCCGCCATTCCATCTGGGTCCCGGCATTCGCTGGGATGAGCGGATCGGTGGGAGCGAGAGCAAACCTGTTCTAGAACCCCATCCATGACCGCCGCCCACCCCCGCCCCCGCGTCATGGGGATCGTCAACGTCACGCCCGACAGCTTCTCGGACGGCGGGCGGTTCTTCGATCCGGCCGCGGCCCTGGACCAGGCGCGGCGGCTGATCGACGAGGGGGCCGACATCCTCGACATCGGCGGCGAAAGCACCCGGCCCGGCGCGACGCCTGTGCCGGCGGCCGAGGAGATCGCCCGGGTCGTCCCGCTGATCGAGGCGATCCGCGCCGCCAGCGACGTCGCGATCTCCATCGACACCATGAAGCCCGCCGTGGCCCGCGCCGCCGTCGCCGCCGGGGCCAGCCTCTGGAACGACGTCGCCGCCCTGCGTTTCGCTCCGGATGCCCCCGAAGTCGCGGCCGAGCTGGGCTGCGAGGTGGTGCTCATGCACATGCTGGGCGAGCCCGGGACGATGCAGGACGCCCCGCGCTACGACGACGTGGTCGCCGAGGTCGAGGCCTTCCTGCTGGCCCGGGCCTTCACCGCCATGGCCGCCGGGGTCGAGCGCGAGAAGATCTGGCTGGATCCGGGCATCGGCTTCGGCAAGACGCCCGCCCACAACGTGGCCCTGCTGGCCGCCCTGCCGCGCTTCGTCGCCCTGGGCTATCCGATTTTGCTGGGCGCCAGCCGCAAGCGCTTCATCGCCTCGCTGGATCCGTTGGGCGCCGAGCCGACGGCGCGCCTGGGCGGTTCGCTGGCCGCCCACCTGCACGGCGCGGCGGCCGGCGTGGCGGCGGTGCGGGTGCACGACGTTCGCGAGACCGCCCAGGCGCTGACGGTGTGGAGCGCGATCGGGGGCAGGGTTTAGGCCGCTCGCGAGCCTAGCCGGGCGCCTGGCGTMGCAGGATCTTCTCCATCGCCTTGCCCTTGGCCAGTTCGTCGATCAGCTTGTCCAGGTAGCGGATCTCCCGCATCAGCGGCTCGGCGATCTCTTCGACGCGAATGCCGCAGATCAGGCCCTTGATCTCGGTCCGCGCGGGATTCAGTTCGGGCGCCTGGGCGAAGAAGGTCTCGAAGTCCGTCTTCTCCGCGAGATGGGACTCGAACTCCGCCTGGGTGAAGCCGGTCAGCCAGAGGATGATCTGGTCGACCTCGGCGTTGGTGCGCCCCTTCCTCTCCACCTTGGCGATGTAGAGCGGATAGACGCTGGCGAAGCTCATTGTGTAGATGCGGTGCTTGGTCATCACGATCTGGTCCGCTTGCGACGGGGCGCGCCGGCTGGAGATCGCTAGCATTTCCCGTCCTCCGGCGCAGGTCTAGACCCGCGCCAGCCCCGCCCGCTCCGGCAAGGTCTCCGGCGTGCGCACGTCCCACGCCAGCCCCAGCCGCTCCAGCAGGCGGATGAACATGAAGCCCCAGTCGGCTTGGCCCGGATAGAGCCCCAGCTTGGCCGAGCCGGGCCAGGCGTGATGGTTGTTGTGCCAGGCCTCGCCCATGGTCGGGATCGCCGCCCAGGGCACGTCGTGGGCCTGGATGCCCGAGGCCTCGACCAGCCAGCGCTGCGGCCCGGCGCGATGGGCCAGGCGGCCGACGAACCAGTGGCCGGTCACCGACACGCAGACCCTCGCGCAGACGCCCCACAGCAGCCAAGGCCAGCCGCCCAGGGCGAACAGCGCCACGGCCACCGGCAACTGCTGCAGCATCCAGGTCCGTTCCAGGAAGCGGTAGAACCGGTCGCCGGCGATCCGCGCGGGGATCTCGACGCGCGGCGGCGAGGCCAGCACCAGCCGGCCGTGCAGGTTCCAGGCGTAGTCGGTCCAGAAGCCGGCGCGGTTGGACAGATAGGGATGGCAGTCGGACTGGCGCTGACCCCAGTCGCGCAGGTCGTGGCTCCGGATCATCGCCAGCGGCCCGCTCATGCCCACCAGCGTGCCGGCGTACATCATCAGATGGTCCAGCCAGAGCGGGCTCTGGAAGCTGCCGTGGATCAGCCGCCGGTGGAAGCCGATCGAGTGGCCGACCAGCAGGGTGGCGCCGGTCAGCGCGACGAAGACGGCCAGGCCGCTCCAGCTGAAGAACCACGGTGCGGCAAGGGCCCCGGCCAGCATCGCGCCCTGCCAGAGCGAGGTCGCCGGCGCCCAGACCACGCGGCCGGTCACGGCGTCGTCGGCGGGCGAGGGGATGATGGAATGGACGGCGTAGGGATCGTCGTGGTCGGGATGACTGTCAGTCATTGGCCGGTCCTTTCGGCGCGATAGGCGCTCCTGGCCACGGTCCAGCCGACGACCGCCCCGATGGCCACCAGGGGGGCGATGATCAACAGGACCCCGAACCCTTCACCGCCCTCGGGGGCGGCGTCGGTCAGCGTGAAACCGCCTCCGACCACCAGGAGGACCAGGGTCGCGCCGGCCGCCGAGGAGACGGCCCGCGACCGCAGGCCCAGGCGATGCAGGACCCACCAGACCGGGCCGCCGACCACCAGGATGCCGGCGAACCAGATCGGCGTGGCGAAGGCCAGGCTCATGAGGCCGACCCAGAAGGCGAGGGGGCCCGCGCCCGTCACGACCATCACCACGACCGTGACGGCCGCGACCAGCAGGCCGCCGTACCCGGCGCCGGTCAGCATGGCGAACAGCACGCGATCCGGCGGGAGCGAGGCGGTGGGCCGTGGAATCAGGAGGCAAGCCATGGTCGCGTCTCCGGCATTGAGTAAGCTATTCCTTAAATACCTCATCACCTATTTGCAAGCGGTTAGCGAACAGCTTAAATACCCTCGCATGCAACGCGTGTTCGAAGCCCTCTCCTCGACGGTCCGCCGGAAGATCCTCGCCTATCTGGCCCATGCCGAACTGACGGCGGGCGAGATCGCCTCGCGGTTCCAGATCTCCAAGCCGGCGGTGTCGCAGCACCTGTCGATCCTGGAGGCGGCGGGTCTGGTGCGCAGCGAGAAGCGCGGCCAGTTCGTGCACTACAGCCTGGTGCGGGACAGCCTGGTCAACACGCTGAACGACTTCGTCCAGGAGGTCTGCCCGGTGTCCAAGCCGTTGAAGACCGAGAGCGCGCGGCTGAAGGACGAGCGGGAGGACTAGCCGCCCGGCAGGGCGTCCATCAGGTGGCAGGACTTTCCGGCCGTGAGGTTTTCCAGGCCGATCACGTCCAGGGCATGGCCGTCCTCGCCCTCGATCTCGGCGTATTCGCCGAGAACCTCGACATAGACCGGCGCCTTCAGGGTCTTCAGGCGTTCGCGCAACCGGGCGACCGGCTTTTCGGACTCGCCCGCGCGGTCGCGCAGGACGTAGCGGTTCTGGGCCAGGTCGCAGCGAGTCAGCACCACTTGGTCCTTCCGGACGTCCAGCGTGCCGATGAACAGGTCCTGGGCCAGGACCGGCGCGGCGGTCGCCATGGCGGCGAGGCCGCAGAGCGCGGCGAGGGGCAGGTTACGGAGCGGCATTTTCGATCATCTCGAAGGTGTAGCTGCAGCCCGCCAGCGTCTTGCCCGGATGGGAGGTGACGGTGGAGACGTTGAGGGTGACATGGGTCTTGTAGGTGAAGCCGCCGGCCTCGCCCTTGTCGGTGGTGGTCGCCATCTCGCGCTCGCCCAGGAACTTGGCGGGCACGTCGATGGCCGGCTCGATCTTCAACTCCCGGGCCAGCGGATGCGGGTCGGCCTCGTCGAGCACGGCCATCGGGCCGGAGCTGTTGAAGACGATGTGGCGGGTCTGACGGCCGAACACCGTGATCGGGGCCCTCAGCGCATAGGCCCTCAGCAGGAAGTTGGCCGACTTTTCCTCGGTGAGGCCCAAGGCGGCCCGCGCCTTGGGCGCCTCGTCGCCGACCAGCCAGAAGGCCAGGGCGTTGTAGGTCGGCACGTCGTAGGTCCGGCATTCGATCAGCTTGGCCAGGTCGATGGTCGCCGGATCGATCTCGGCGTCGTCGCGGGCCCAGGCCGAAGCCGGCGCGAGACAGGCGGCGGCGATCAACGCGACGCAAAACGATTTTCTCATACGGAGATCCCGACCACGCAACCTGACAACGGATAAGCGCCGGTTGCGGTGAAGGTTCCGCTGAGGGCGTCGTTTCAAACCGCCTACCCCAGACCCCCGACTCCCCGCTAGAACCACCTCATGACCCAAGCCTCGCATCAAGGCCGCGTGCTCGTCCTCGCCGGATCGGATTCCGGCGGCGGGGCGGGGATCCAGGCCGACATCAAGACCATCACCGCCCTGGGCGGCTACGCGGCCACGGCGATCACCGCGATCACCGTGCAGAACACCCTGGGCGTGACCGGCGTGCATCCGATCCCGCTGGATATCGTCGAGGCCCAGGCCCGCGCCGTGCTCGACGACATCGGGGCCGACGCCCTCAAGACCGGCATGCTGGGCGACGCCGCCATGGTCGAGGTCGTGGCGCGGGTGCTGGACAGCGCCAAAGGGATTCCGGCGGTCATCGACCCGGTGATGATCGCCAAGGGCGGGGCCTCGCTGCTGGCCCAGGAGGCGATCGGCGCCTTGAAGAGTCTGCTGATCCCCCGCGCGGCCCTGCTGACCCCCAACGCCCCCGAGGCCGCCGCCTTGACGGGCCTGAGCGTCGAGACCACCGACGACCTGCGCCGGGCCGGCGAGGCGCTGCTGGAGCTGGGCGCCCACGCGGTGCTGATGAAGGGCGGCCATGTGTCGGGAGAGCGGGTCGTCGACCTGCTGATCACCCGCCAGGGCGAAACGGCTTTCGAGGGCGAGCGGATCGAGACCCGCCACACCCACGGCACCGGCTGCACCCTGGCCAGCGCCTGCGCCACGGGCCTGGCCCAGGGCCTGAGCCTGACCGAGTCGGTCGCCCGGGCCTGGAACTACGTCCACGAGGCCATGCTGCGCGCGCCGGGGTTCGGGGCCGGGCATGGACCGTTGGATCATGCGTGGGTGATGCGTAAATGAGTGATCTGGAATCCCGCCTCGTCGACATCGTCCGCGGCGTGCCGACCACCATGCAGGTGCTGCGGACGATCCGCGAGCTGGACCTGCCCGACGCGATGATCTTCTCCGGCGCGATCTACCAGCCGGTCTGGAACCACCTGACCGGCCGGACGCCCGATTACGGGATCAAGGACTACGACGTGGCCTATCACGACGATTCCGACACCTCGTACGAGGCCGAGGACGTGGTGATCCAGCGGGTGGCGGCCCAGTTCGACGAGCCGCTGAAGAGCCTGGTCGAGGTGCGCAACCAGGCCCGGGTGCACCTGTGGTTCGAGAAGAAGTTCGGGGCCGACGAGCCCTATCCGCCGCTGCTGAACAGCGCCGACGCCCTGAAGCGCTTCGTGGCCACGGCCTTCTGCGTGGGCGTGCGGATGGAGGCCGACGACAGCCTGTCGGTGTTCGCGCCGTTCGGGCTGGACGACCTGTTCGCCCTGCACCTGCGGCCCAACCCTCTGAGGGTGAAGGGCGCGGGCGGCTGGGCGCGCACCACGGGCTCGGCCCAGGCCCGGTGGCCGGAGATCACGGTGGAGGGGCAGTAGGCCCGGGGCAGAGCTGGGGACAGGCGCGTGCGCCTGTCCCCGTCCGCATCCGAAAACATTGTCACCCGAGACAATGTTGCCTTTGATCCAGGGACGCCTTGATCCTACGACCGCGAGATCGACCGATCGTTCGGAGCCTCGCCATGCGCCAGTGGACCATCGACGCCTTCGCCTCGGGCCCGTTCAAGGGCAATCCGGCCTGCGTGGTCGAGCCGTTCGAGACTTGGCCTGACACCGCCTGGATGCAGGCCCTGGCCGCCGAGAACAACCAGGCCGAGACCGCCTTCCTGCTGAAGACCGCCGATCCGGCGCGGTTCGGCCTGCGCTGGTTCACGCCCACCGTCGAGGCCCCGATCTGCGGCCACGCCACCCTGGCCAGCGCCCACGCCCTGTTCGAGGAACTGGGCGTCGACGCGCCGCTGCTGACCTTCGACACCCTGGCGGGCGACCTGACCGTGCGCCGGGCCGGCGAGGTGTTGGGCGGGCCGGGGCTGGAAATGGACTTCCCGGCCGATCCGCCGCGCCGGGTCGAGGCCGGGCCGGACCTGGCCAAGGCCTTGAACGTGACGCCGCTGGAGGTCTGGGCAGGGCAGTACCTGCTGGCCGTGGTCGCCGACGAGGCGACGGTCCGCGGGCTGTCGCCCGATCTGGCGCTGCTGAACACGATTGGGGCTGACCTGGCCAAGGGCGGGGCGGGGCAGGTGATCGTCGCCGCCCTGGCCGATGCGGGCCGCGACTACAGCGTGATCAGCCGGTTCTTCGCCCCGGGCTGCGGCATCCCCGAAGACCCGACCACGGGCTCGGCCCACTGCATCCTGATGCCGCTCTATGGTGAGAAGCTGGGCGCGGCGACCCTGCGCTTCCATCAGGCCTATCCCGGCCGGGGCGGGGACCTGGAATGCGAAAACCGCGGCGCGCGCGTTCTCCTGCGCGGCCGCGGCTTCACGATGGTCGAGAGCCGGCTGAGGGGGGGACCGGCTCTCGATTAGGTCTCTAGACCTTAGTAGCGACGGCCGTAGCCATAGTCGCGGTCGTGACGCTCGTAGCGGATCTGGGCGCTGATGCGGTCGTAGCGACGATCCAGGTCGGCGCGTTCCCAGCCGCTCAGGCCGCCGCGACGATAGCGGCTTTCCAGGCGGGCGGTTTCACGCAGGTCGCCCTTCAGGCGCCAGGCTTCGTTGCGGGTCAGGGCGCCGTTTCGGATGCCCACGTCGATACGCTGGTCGAGGCGGGCGACGCGGTCGCCGCCGACATCCTGGTAACCGCCACGGCCATAGCCGCGATCATAGGACTGGGCCGAGGCGACGGCGGGAACGGCGGCGGCGACGGCCGAGACCGCGGCGATCGAAAGCAGAATCTTTTTCATCGGTACGGTTCCTCTCGAAATGTTTTCCGACGCCCGACGGGACGACGTTGACCTCAAGAGACCACACCCAACCTGAAACGGTTCTGAGCCGCTCGTTATGTTCTGTTCAGGTACCTGAACCCCTGCGCCCCCTTTTGGCGGAGGGTTAAGCCGCCGCGACCTTGGACCCGTCGCGCCGCGCGGCGGCCACGGCGGTTTCGATCGCGTCATAGAGCTTGGTCACCTCGATCGGCTTGGCGACGTGGCCGTCCATGCCGGCGGCCATGTAGCCCTCGACCTGGTGGACCAGGGCGTTGGCGGTGACCGCCACGATGGGGATGCGCTTGCGGTTCTCGCTGACCTCCAGCGAGCGGATGGTGCGGGCCGCCTCGACGCCGTCCATCACCGGCATGTGGATGTCCATCAGCACGATGTCGTGGCCGCCGCGCTTCCAGGCTTCGACGCAGGCCGCGCCGTCGGCCACCAGCTCGACCTCGGCGCCCAGCGGGGCCAGGACCGCGGCGATGACCTTCTGGTTGGTCGGATTGTCATCGGCGGCCAGCACCCGCAGGCGGCGTTCGGACTCGATCGGCGGCGGGGCGGCTTCAATCTGGGCGGGGACGGTGGCCTCGCCGCGCGGCATGGCCACCACGACGGTGAAGGTCGAGCCCTGGCCCTCGCGGCTCTGCACATGGACGCCGCCGCCCATCAGGGTGGCCAGCTCGTTGCAGATCGACAGGCCCAGGCCCGAGCCGCCGAACCGGCGGGTGGTCGAGCTGTCGGCCTGGACGAACTTGTCGAACAGGCGCGGCAGGGTCTCGGCGTCGATGCCGATGCCGGTGTCGACCACGTCGATGCGCAGGCCGCTGCCGTCGTCGGCCGAGGCGAAGCGCACCGAGACGCTGCCTTCCAGCGTGAACTTCAGGGCGTTGGAGACCAGGTTGCCCAGGATCTGGCGCAGGCGGTCGGCGTCGCCGCGCCACGAGCCCAGGGCTTCGGGGGCGACGAAGACGCCGAACTCCAGGTTCTTGGCCCGGGCCTGGGTGGCGTAGGATTCGCGGACCGACAGGGCCAGGCTGGCCAGGTCGAAGTCGCGCTCCACCAGGTCCAGGCGCCCAGCCTCGATCTTCGACAGGTCGAGCACGTCGTTGAGCACCGACAGCAGCAGCGCGCCGGACTCGCGGATCACCGACAGGCGCTCGCGCTGGGCGGCGCTCAGCTCGCCCATGGCCATCACCTCGGTCATGGCCAGCACGCCGTTCAGCGGGGTGCGGATCTCGTGGCTCATATTGGCCAGGAAGTGCGACTTAAGGACGTTGGCGGCGTTGGCGTCGTCGCGCGCCTTGACCAGTTCGGCCATCGCGCCGCGCAGGTCGTGGTCGTTGATCTCCAGCCGCGAGACCAGGTGGTTGAAGCTGTCGGTCAGGCTCTGGAAGACGTCGTCATCGGCCGCCTGCTCCACGGGCTTGAAGCGGCCGTCGGCAGCGACCTYGCGCATGGCCTGGGACAGGCGCTCCATCGGCTTGGTCATGCGGCGGGCCAGGCCGTTGGCCAGCAGGATCGCCAGGCCGGCCGAGCCGAAGAACAGGGCCCCGGTCAGGGCTAGGTCGCGCGTCAGGATCTCGGCGATGCTGGGCTGGCGCACCACCAGCACGACCCGCCCCACGCGCTTGCCGGCCAGGTACACGGGTTGAACGATCTGACCGACGTTCTTGACGTTGAGGGCGCCGACCTGGGCGACAACTTGGTTGTCCATGTCGATCAGCCGGACGGCGGCCACGTGCTGGGCCTTGCCGACCGCCTCAAGCGCCCGGTTGGCGCCGACCGCGTCGTGGTCGGCCAGGGGCACGGCGGCGCCGGCGGCGACCATCTGGGTCAGGATCTCATGATTGGCCCGGGCTTCCTGGCGCGCGACGCTCCATTGCTGCAGCATGAAGCACAGACACGCGGCGACCAACGCCACCACGGTCGTCAGCAAGGCCACGCCAGCGATTCGCGCCTGCAGGGGCGCGTGCGGCATTCCTTCGAAGTCGCGGCTTTCGTCGATCATGACCCGTCCGGGGTGGTTTATCGGCCTTATTCTCGCGCGATCTTCCTAACGGATCGCTTCCACGAACGCGCTTGTCCACGCCAAACTAACGCTAATGGTTGTTTTTCTTTCCCCGCCCTTAACATTTGGTTTACCCTCTATCTTAGGTTTTCGTTAAGGGAGATGGGCGTGGAAAAGGCTTTCGTTGCTCAACGTGTCGCCAATAAGCTGTTTGCTACGGAAGCAGCTGTGGACGCCGCGATGGTTGAAACCATGGAAATGATGGCGGAGCTGATCCAGGCCCGTAAGGACCTGGGCCTGTCAGCCACCGTCGGTAACGGCGTCAGCGCCAAGCTCGGCGACGCCGTCTCGGCCCTCGCCGCCGCCCGCACCGCCGTCGTCGAAGCTCACCTCGAGCTGGACGAAGTCCGTCAGCGCATCGGCATCCGCACCAAGCTGATCGGCGTGATCGGCAAGGAAGGCTCGCTGGTCCAGCACGACATGCGCGCCGCCAGCTAAGCCACATTGCGATAGTTTAATACCTTGGGTCTCTAATTTCGGTTAGAGACCCAAGACATGCACCTAGAGCTCCTGATCCTGTTCGGTTGGATGCTGATCCTGGGCGTCAGCCTTTTGGCATGGCGTTTGGGCGGCCAGGTGGAGCGGCAAGTCGCGGCTCTGGTGGTGATCATGTCTCTCGCCATCACCCTTATCGGCCTGATGCCGGACAAGGGGATGCAGAAACCCAGCTACTTCCTGGTCGACGGCCTGTTCGGGGCCGGACTGCTGATCCTGGCCCTGCGCTACACGACCGCCTGGCTGGGCGTCGCCGTTCTCCTGCAGGCCGCGCAGTTCAGTCTTCACGCCTACTATCTGGTGGCGGGCAAGATGTACGACACCTTCTACGCCATGGTGAACAACCTGGTCAGCCTCGGCGTGCTCCTGTGCCTGGTCGCCGGATGTCTGTTGGCCTGGCGCAAGCGCCAGCGCGCCGCGGGAAAATAATTTCCGCAATCGGACGATTTGTCCGACGCGCGGCAAAATCTCTCCTTGCCTTCGCCGCCGAAACGAGGTTTCTCGCCGGCGGGCCACATCCCCCCAACGGGATGCAGTCCATCTGTAAGGATGGGAGACATCGATATGACGACCCTCGCCAAGCCGGCGATCCGCCCGGCTCGCCCCGAGTTCTCTTCCGGCCCCTGCGCCAAGCGCCCAGGCTGGACCCCCGAAAATCTCAGAAACGCCGTATTGGGCCGGTCGCACCGCTCCAAGCTGGGCAAGGGCCGCCTGAAGGCCGCCATCGACCAGACGCGCGAAGTCCTGGAAGTCCCCGCCGACTTCCTGATCGGCATCGTCGCCGGTTCGGACACCGGCGCCGTCGAGATGGCGATGTGGTCGATGCTGGGCGCTCGCCCGGTTCAACTGCTGGCCTTCGAGTCCTTCGGCAAGGACTGGGTCACCGACGTCACCAAGCAACTCAAGCTGCCGAACGTCGAGGTGCTCGACGCGCCCTACGGCCAGCTGCCCGACACCTCCAAGGTCGATCCGGCCAAGGACCTGGTCTTCACCTGGAACGGCACCACCTCGGGCGTCCGCGTCCCGAACGCCGACTTCATCTCGGCCGACCGTGAAGGCATCACCATCTGCGACGCCACCAGCGCCGCCTTCGCCCAGGACCTGGACTGGACGAAGCTGGATGTCGTGACCTTCTCCTGGCAGAAGGCCCTGGGCGGCGAAGGCGCGCACGGCGTGCTGATCCTGTCGCCCCGCGCCGTGGCCCGCCTGGAGAGCTACACTCCGGCCTGGCCGATGCCGAAACTGTTCCGCATGACCAAGGGCGGCAAGATCGCCGCCGACATCTTCGAAGGCGCGACCATCAACACGCCGTCGATGCTGTGCGTCGAGGATGCGCTGGACGCCCTGAAGTGGGCCGCCTCGATCGGCGGCCTGGAAGCCATGCAGGGCCGCGCCGACCAGAACCTGGCCGTCCTGGCCGACTGGGTCGAACGCACCCCGTGGGTCGAGTTCCTGGCGGCCACGCCGGAGATCCGCTCCAACACCTCGGTGTGCTTGAAGGTCGTGGACCCCAAGATCAGCGCCCTGTCGGACGACGCCCAGGCCGACTTCGCCAAGAAGCTGGCCGGCCTGCTCGAGAAGGAGGGCGCGGCCCTCGACATCGGCGGCTATCGCGACGCCCCGGCCGGCCTGCGCATCTGGTGCGGCGCCACCGTCGAGGCCTCGGATCTCGAGGCCCTGACGCCGTGGCTCGACTGGGCCTTCGCCTCGGTCTCGGCCGAACTGGCCGCCGCCTAAAAGCCTGTAACGCGCCTTCCCTCTCCCCTCGGAGGGGGAGGGATCAGCGGCCCAGCCGCTTCAGCACACACCCCCATTCCGTCCTTCCCGCAGCCGGAAGGCCCGAAAACAAGAGAGCTCCCATGACCGCTCCTCGCGTCCTCATCGCCGACAAGCTTTCCCCCGCCGCCGTCGACATCTTCAAGAACCGCGGCCTGGACTTCGACATCAAGGTCGGCCTGACCAAGGACGAACTGATCGCCGTGATCGGCGACTATGACGGCATCGCCATCCGCTCGGGCGCCAAGCTCGACAAGGACGTGATCGCCGCCGCCAACCGCCTGAAGGTCATCGCCCGGGCCGGCATCGGCGTCGACAATGTCGACATCCCGGCCGCCACCGCCAAGGGCGTGGTGGTGATGAACACCCCGTTCGGCAACTCGATCACCACGGCCGAGCACGCCATCGCCATGATGTTCGCCCTGGCCCGCCAACTGCCGGCCGCAGACGCCAGCACCCAGGCCGGCAAGTGGGAGAAGAACCGCTTCATGGGCGTGGAGCTGTACGCCAAGACCCTGGGCCTGATCGGGGCCGGCAACATCGGCGGCATCGTCGCCGACCGGGCTCTCGGCCTGAAGATGAAGGTCGTGGCCTACGACCCCTTCCTGTCGCCCGAGCGCGCCGTGGAGATGGGCGTGGAGAAGGTCGAGCTGGAAGACCTGCTGGCCCGCGCCGACGTCATCACCCTGCACACCCCGCTGACCGACAAGACCCGCAACATCCTGTCGGCCGAGAACCTGGCCAAGACCAAGAAGGGCGTGATGATCGTCAACTGCGCCCGCGGCGGCCTGGTCGACGAAGCCGCCCTGCGCAAGCTGCTGGACGACGGCCACGTGGGCGGCGCGGCCTTCGACGTGTTCGTCACCGAGCCGGCCAAGGAAAACCCGCTGTTCGGCTCGGACAAGGTCGTGGCCACCCCGCACCTGGGCGCCAGCACCAACGAGGCGCAAGAGAACGTCGCCCTGCAGGTCGCCGAGCAGATGAGCGACTACCTGCTGACCGGCGCGGTCACCAACGCCCTGAACAGCCCGTCGATCACCGCCGAAGAAGCCCCCAAGCTGAAGCCGTTCGTGGCCCTGGCCGAGAAGATCGGCGCCCTGGCCGGCCAGATGGTCGACTTCGGCATCTCCGCCATCGACATCGCCTTCGAGGGCGAGGTCTCCAAGCTGAACGTCAAGCCGATGACCTCGGCGGCCCTGGCCGGGATCCTCAAGCCGATGCTGGCCGAGATCAACATGGTCTCCGCGCCGGCCGTGGCCAAGGAGCGCGGCATCACCGTCTCCGAGAGCCGCCAGGAAGTCAGCCCCACCTATGACAGCCTGATGCGCGTGACCATCACCACCGAGAAGGGCAAGCGCGCCTTCGCCGGCACGGTGATCGCCGGCGCCCCGCGCATCGTCGAGGTCAAGGGCATGGAGCTGGACGCCGGCTTCTCGCCGGCCATGCTCTACATCAACAACCTGGACAAGCCGGGCTTCATCGGCGCGCTGGGCATGCTGCTGGGCGAGGCGGGCGTCAACATCGCCACCTTCAACCTGGGCCGGCTGTCGGCGGATGAGGACGCGATCGCCCTGGTCGGCGTCGACCAGGCCCCGGACGAGGCCCTGCTGGCCAAGATTCAGGCCCTTCCGCACGTCAAGGAAGCCCGCGCCCTGACGTTCTGATCCTGAAACCTTCTCCCCTTGCGGGAGAAGGTGTCGGCGCAGCCGACGGATGAGGGGTCTCTCAGACCTGATCGCCGTGTCCAGCCTGACCGCTGGGCGCGGCGGTTTCGTTTCGTGCGCCCCCTCACCCGACCCGCTTCACGGGCCACCCTCTCCCACAAGGGGAGAGGGAAGTTGGTGCAGGCCGCGTGCAGACAACGACAGGATACGGCCGAGACGCCGTCTCGCCATTTTCAAGCCTCACCGGACCGGCTAGGTGCGGAGGACCCAGCCTGGAGCTTCGATGTCCATCCGCGCCCGCAAGATCAACCGCCTGGTCTTCATCGTCTTCCTGGCCGCGTCGGCCTACGCCCTGGCCCGGGCCCTGCTGCCGGACAACGACAGCATCGGCCTGATCCCGTGGGACAAGGCCAAGCACTTCATCGTCTTCTACGTGCTCAGCGTCCTGGCCAGCCTGGCCCTGCCCAACAGCCGGCTACACCGCATCGGCCTGGTGATCCTGGCGTTCGGCGGGGGGATCGAGATCCTTCAGGGCTTCGTCGGCCGCGACGCCTCGTGGTTCGACCTGTTCGCCGACGCCTGCGGCATCAGCGCGGCGTTCGGACCGATGCTGGTCAGCCAGTGGTGGCGGGCGAAGGCTCGGTTCTAGCTCTCTATCGGGTTGTCATCCCGGGCGTAGCGCAGCGAAGGCCCGGGACCGCCGGAAGCTCTGAGTTCACGCGTCGGTCCCGGATCGGCGCGCTGCGCGCTTTTCCAGGATGACATGATTTGGAGCTGAAGGGCTTATTTGGGCTCTTCGAACTTTCCCCCGCGCCCTTCGCCGTCCTTGAACCGCGCGGCGCCGGCCCGGGCCTCGCGGCGCAGCGGCTCCAGCCCGCCGATCCCCTCGACCTTCAGCGCCGCCTCCAGCGAGACGTCCCACTGGGCGAAGGCCGAGGCGCGGTCGGCGCGCAGGCAGACCTGCGGGAAGGCGGCGATCTGGGCGGCCAGGCCTTGCGCGGCGGTCAGCGCCTCGCCCGCCGGGACCACGCGGTCGGCCAGGCCCCAGCTCAGCGCCTCGGCCGCCTCGACCGCCCGGCCGGTCAGGATCATGTCCAGCGCCCGGCCCTGGCCGACGATCCTCGGCAGGCGCACCGTGCCGCCGTCGATCAGCGGCACGCCCCAGCGGCGGCAGAACACCCCGAAGATCGCGCTTTGCGACGCCACCCGCAGATCGCACCACAGGGCCAGCTCCAGCCCGCCGGCCACCGCGTGGCCCTCGACGGCGGCGATCACCGGCTTGGACAACAGCCGCCGCGTCGGCCCCATCGGACCCTCGCCGACCGGGTCGTAGCGCTCGCCCTCGCCCGAGGCGGCGACGGCCAGGTCGAACCCGGCGCAGAACGTACCGCCCGCCCCGGTCAGCACGGCGACGGCGGCGGCCGGATCGGCCTCGAAGGCGTCGAACGCGGCGCGCAGCTGCAGGGCGGTCTCCGGGTTCACCGCGTTGCGCTTTTCGGGGCGGTTGATCGTGACGGTCCAGACCGGGCCGTCGGTGTGGAGTTCGACTTCGGTCATCTCAAGCCTCCCGACCCGGGCCGCGTCATTCCGCCGCCGCGCCAGGCCGCGCCACCATGACGGGCTCCGCTTGACTCTCCAACCCCGGAGGATCAGAACAAAAGTGGAACATTGGAGAGTGGAGCATGCCCGGGGCGAAACCCGCCCTTTCGGCTTTGAGAGCCCAGATCGCCGCCCTGGAAGCGGGGACTCGGACTCCGCCTCCCGTCCTGCCGTTCGGCGATCCACGCATCGACGGCTGCTTCCCGGCCGGCGGCCTGCAACGCGGCGGCTGGCACGAGGTGGGCGGTTCGGGGCTGGAGGAGGAGACCGGCGCCGCCCCCGCCGCCTTCACCGCCCTGATGCTGCGCCCGCTGGCCGCCAAGGGCGCTGTGGTCTGGGTGATGCGGCGCGACGACCTGCACGCGCCGGGCCTGGTGAACCTGAGCTTTCCGGTCGAGCGCCTGATCCAGGTCCGCGCCCGCGACGAGGCCGAGGTGCTGGCCGTACTGGAGGACGCCCTGGCCACGGTCGGCGTCGCCGCGGCGATCGGCGAGGCCGAGACTCCCGACCTCAAGGCCGGCCGCCGCCTGCAACTGGCCTGCGAGCGGCGCGGCTCGACCGGGGTGCTGCTGCGACGACGGCCGTATGGCGGTCCGGCCGGCAAGGTTCGCGAGGTGTCGGGCGCGGCGGCCCAGACCCGCTGGCGCGTCGCCGCCGCCCCCAGCCAGCCGCCGCCGGGCGAGCCGGGGCTGGGCCCGCCGCGCTGGCGGGTCGAACTCGAACGCTGCCGGGGCGGCCGTCCCGGCGCCTGGATCCTCGAACAAGCGGAGGCCGCCGATGGCCCGCATCCTTTCCGTCTGGTGTCGCAACTGGCCGATCACGACGTGGCGGCGAACGAACCCCCTCCAGAGCGTATCCGCGCCGCCTAGGCCCTCCCCCTGTGGGGGAGGCGGTCGCGAAGCGACCGGTGGGGGGAGTGATCGGAAGGTCGATCCTGCCACGGGCCGGCGGCCCAAGACTCCCCCCACCGTCGGCTTCGCCGACACCTCCCCCACAGGGGGAGGGCCGATGCCCCTGGTCCCCCCCGTCACCCTGGTCGCCACCGAGGGTGGAACCCGCCGCCTGGCCGCCGTCGACGACGCGGCCGCGGCCCTCGGCCTGCATGTCGGCCAGAAGGCCGCCGACGCCGCGGCTCTGGTTCCCGACCTGGTCACCGCCGACCACGACCCCGAGGGCGACCGCGCGGCGCTGGAGATCCTGTGCGACTGGTGCGTGCGGTTCTCGCCGGCCGTGGCCCTCGACGGGCTGGACGGCCTGCTGCTGGACGTCGAGGGCGTCTCGCACCTGTGGGGCGGCGAGGCCGCCATGCTGGACGACCTGCTGGCCCGGCTGGAACGCTGGGGCGCGCCGGCCCGGGGCGCGATCGCCGACACCCCCGGCGCGGCCTGGGCCCTGGCCCGCTACGCTCCCGACCGCACGATCGCCCCGCCCGGCGGCCAAAGCTCGTTGCTGGCGTCCTTGCCGGTCGCCGCCCTGCGCCTGGACGAAGCGGCCCAGGCCCAGTTGCCGCGTCTGGGCCTGTTCCAGGTCGGCCAACTTCTGAGCCTGCCGCGCGCCCAGCTGGCCAAGCGGTTCGGGCTGAGCACGGTGCTGCGCATCGACCAGGCCCTGGGTGCGGCCCGCGAGGCCCTGGTCTTCCGTCGCCCGGCCACCCCGTGGTTCGACCGTCTGGCTTTCTTCGAGCCGATCAGCGCCCTGGAAGACCTGGAGCGGGTGACCGCCGACATCTGCGCCCTGCTGTGCGCGCGCCTGGAAGCCGAGGGGCAGGGGGCGCGGCGGTTCGAGCTGGTGTTCCACCGCCTGGACGGCAAGGACCAGCCGGTGCGCGTGGGGCTGTCGCGTCCGGGCCGCGATCCGGCCCGGATCGCCAAGCTGCTGAAGCCGAAACTGGACACGGTCGATCCGGGCTTCGGGATCGAAGTCGTCACCCTGTGGGCCGCCGACGTCGAGCCGCTGTCGACGGCGCAACGCAGCTTGGACGCCGACGGCGGGGTCAGTCTGGAGGAGGGCCTGGCGCCGCTGGTCGACCGGTTGATCAACCGCCTGGGCGAGGACCGGGTCTGGCGGGCCGATCCCTATGAAAGCCACGTGCCGGAACGCTCGGTGACGCGCGCCGCCCCGCTGGATCCGACGCCGGAAACGGGCTGGGACCCCGACCGTCCCCGGCCGTCCCGCCTGCTGCGCCGGCCGGAGGCGATCGAGGTCATGGCCAAGCTGCCCGACGACCCGCCGGTCCAGTTCCGCTGGCGCGGCAAGTCGCGCCGCGTGCGCCTGGCCGAGGGCCCCGAACGGATCGGCCAGGAATGGTGGCGCAAGGCCTTCGACGATGTCGGGCCCGGCAAGGTGCGGGACTATTACCGGGTGGAGGACGAGACGGGCGAGCGGTTCTGGATCTTCCGGGCGGGGCTGTATGGCGACGGGGAGAAGGTCCCGAAGTGGTGGTTGCATGGCCTGTTCGGCTGAGCAGTCCCTCCCCCTGTGGGGGAGGCGATCGCGTAGCGATCGGTGGGGGGATACGGCTGGGGTGGGACCACTCCCCCCTCCGGCCCATTCGGGCCGCCTCCCCCACAGGGGGAGGACCTGATGGCGCGCTACGCCGAGCTTCAGACCACCACCAACTTCTCCTTCCTGCGCGGGGCCTCCCACGCCCAGGAGCTGATGCTGACCGGCCAGGCCCTGGGTCTGAGCGCCGTGGGCGTCGCCGACCGCAACAGCCTGGCCGGGGTGGTGCGGGCCTGGACGGCGGCCAAGGACCTGTCGATCCGCGCCCTGACCGGCTGCCGGCTGGACTTCATGGACGGCACGCCCAGCCTGCTCTGCTACCCGTCCGACCGCGAGGCCTTCGCCCGCCTGACCCGGCTGCTGACCGTCGGCCAGCGCCGGGCCGAGAAAGGCGAGTGCCACCTGTTCTGGAAGGACTTCCTGGAGCACGCCGACGGCCAGCTGGCCCTGATCGTGCCGCCGGCCAAGCTGGACGAGGCCTTCGAGACCGACCTGACCCGCATGGCCGGCGAGCTGCGCGGCCGGGTCTGGCTGGCCGCCAGCCGGGCCTACGCCGCCCAGGACCTCAAGCGCCTGTCGCGGCTGTCGGACCTGGCGCGGGACGCCCGCGCGCCGATGGTCGCCACCAACGACGTGCTCTATCACGGCCCCGAGCGGCGGCCGCTGCAGGACGTGATGACCTGCATCCGGGAGGGCTGCACGATCACCGAGGCGGGCTTCCGGCTGGAGGCCAATGCCGAGCGCCACATCAAGACCCCGGCCGAGATGGCCCGACTGTTCGAGCGCTGGCCCCAGGCGGTGGAGCGCACGATGGAGATCGTCGAGCGCATCGGCTTCGACCTGGGCGACCTGAAGGAGCAGTACCCCGACGAGCCCGTGCCGCCCGGCAAGACGGCCATGCAGCACCTGACCGACCTGACCTGGCAGGGCGCGGCCTGGCGCTATCCGAAAGGCGTTCCGGACAAGGTCGCCGACCAACTGCGCGAGGAGCTGCGGCTGATCGCCAAGATGGACTACCCCAACTACTTCATCACCGTGCACGACATCGTCCACAAGGCGCGGGAGATGGGCATCCTGTGCCAGGGGCGCGGCTCGGCGGCCAATTCCTCGGTCTGTTTCTGCCTGGGGGTGACGGCGATCGACCCCACCGAGCACCGCCTGCTGTTCACCCGCTTCATCTCCGAGAACCGCGGCGAGCCGCCGGACATCGACGTCGACTTCGAGCACGAGCGGCGCGAGGAGGTGATGCAGTACGTCTATGCGCGCTATGGCCGCGAGTACGCCGCCATCTGCGGCACGGTGATCCACTACCGCCCGCGCAGCGCCATCCGCGACGTCGGCAAGGCCCTGGGCCTGACCGAGGACATCACCGCCATCCTGGCCAACACCGTCTGGGGCAGCTGGGGCGACGGCCTGCCCGACGAGCACATCCAGCAGACGGGACTGGACCCGAAGAACCCGCAGATCGCCCGGGCCATCGCCCTGGCCACCGAGCTGCTGCAGCACCCGCGCCACCTGTCGCAGCACGTCGGCGGCTTCGTCCTGACCAAGCGACGGCTGGACGAGACCGTGCCGATCGGCAACGCGGCGATGAAGGACCGCACCTTCATCGAGTGGGACAAGGACGACATCGACAGCCTGGGCCTGATGAAGGTCGACGTGCTGGCCCTGGGCATGCTGACCGCCATCCAGCGGGCGTTCGGCATGCTGCGCGCCGATCATGGCCAGCCGATCGTCGACCTGGCCGACGTGCCGGTCGAGGTGAAGGGCGTCTACGACATGCTGTCCAAGGCCGACAGCGTGGGCGTGTTCCAGGTCGAGAGCCGGGCCCAGATGTCGATGCTGCCCCGGCTGAAGCCGAACAAGTTCTACGACCTGGTGATCGAGGTGGCGATCGTGCGGCCGGGGCCGATCCAGGGCGACATGGTCCATCCCTACCTGCGGCGGCGACAGGGATTGGAGAAGGCCGAGTGGCCCGCGCCGTCGCCTGAGCACGGGCATAAGGACGAACTCAAAGGCATCCTCGGCAACACCTACGGCGTGCCGCTGTTCCAGGAGCAGGCCATGAGCCTGGCCATCGAGGCGGCCAAGTTCACGCCCGACGAGGCCGACGGCCTGCGCAAGGCGATGGCCACCTTCAAGAACCTGGGCGACCCGGCCCAGTACCGCGACAAGTTCGTCGAGGGCATGGTCTCGCGCGGCTACGAACGCGACTTCGCCACGCGGTGCTTCAAGCAGATCGAGGGCTTCGGTTCGTACGGCTTCCCGGAAAGCCACGCGGCCAGTTTCGCCAAGCTGGTCTATGTCTCGGCCTGGCTCAAATGGGCCTGGCCGGACGTGTTCTGCGCGGCCCTGATCAACTCCCAGCCGATGGGCTTCTACCAACCGGCCCAACTGGTGCGCGACGCCCGCGAGCACGGGGTGGAGGTGCGGGCCCCGGACGTGCTGATGAGCGACTGGGACTGCACGCTGGAGGCCAGCACTTTCTCCTCACCCGCCCACTCCTCACCCGCAACGCGGGGGAGGTGGCGCGATGCGGATACGCATCGTGACGGAGGGGGCGTCCAGCCGCCGCACGACGCCCCCTCCGTCACGTCGCTGCTAGCGACGCGCCACCTCCCCCGTTTCACGGGGGAGGAGAAGCGGATCGCCGATGACAAGCTCTTCAATCCAGATACCCGCCCATCCTGGAAGGCGGTGCGCCTGGGCCTGTGTCAGATCAAGGGGCTGAAGAAGAAGAAAAAGCCGGAGGACGCCGACCTCGACGCCGATCTCATCATGGCCGCCCGCGACGCCGGCGCACGGGCCCCCGCCGACTTCGCCCGGGCCGGGGTCTCGCAGCGCGGGCTGGAGCTGTTGGCCGAGGCCGACGCCTTCGCGTCCACGGGGCTCTCCCGCCGCGACGCCCTGTGGGCGGTCAAGGGGCTGAAGGGCGAGGTCAAGGTCGACAGCCAGGCGCCGCTGCTGGCCGGCCTGCCGCTGTTCGAGGACGCCGTCGCCCTGCCGACCATGGCCCTGCCCCAGCAGGTGGCCGAGGACTACCGCACCACCAGCCTGTCGCTGAAGGCGCATCCGCTGCGGTTCTTCCGACCGATGCTGGACCGGTTGAACGTCACGACGGCCGAGCGGCTGAAGGGTCTGCCCAACGGCCGCAAGGTCAGCGTCGGCGGCCTGGTTCTGATCCGCCAGCGGCCAGGCACCGCCAAGGGCGTGGTGTTCCTGACCCTGGAGGACGAGACCGGCGTGGCCAATGCGGTGGTCTGGAAGGACTGCTTCGACGCCAACCGCCGCACGGTGATGAGCGCCTCGTTCCTGATCGTCCACGGCAAGGTGCAGGCCGCCGACGGCGTGATCCACGTGGTGGCCGAGGGCTTCACCGACCTGTCGGCCGAACTGGCGCGGATGAAGGAGGACCCCGAGGGGCCGGCCCCGTCGGTGCGGATGCGGACGTCCGGCCGGCTGCAGCGGAGCCGGGATTTCCATTGAGGGTTTCCCTCTCTCAAAGAGAGAGGGATTCGGATGCGCGGCTTGCCGTTTCCTCGATCGCCACCTTCGTCCCCGCCACCTTGGCCAGCAGCGCGAACAGGGCCGCCGTGTCGATCGGCTTGCGCAGCACGCCGTCGGCGCCGTCGGCCCGGTAGCGGGCGACGTCGTCGTCGAAGACGTTGGCGGTCAGCATCCAGACCGGGGTGCGGGGACGCAGGGTCGCGATCTCGAGCTGACGGATCTGGGCCAGGGCCGCCACCCCGTCCAGCACCGGCATGTTGACGTCCATCAGCACCAGGTCGAAGGCCTCGGCCCGCCAGGCGTCCAGGGCCTGGGCGCCGTCCTCGGCGAAGACCAGCTCGACCGACGAGGCGGCCAGCAGGGCGGCCAGCACCCGGCGGTTGGCGGGGTTGTCCTCGGCCGCCAGCACCCGGATCGGCGTGGTCACGCGGGCCTCCGCCGCGGCGGCGGCGGCGGGCGCCGCCAGAACGTCCGCCTCGAAGGCGAACCAGAAGACCGCGCCGCGTTTGGCGCCCTTGGGCGGCTGGGCGTCGCCTTCGGGAATGTCGTCAACGCCGATCTCGCCGCCCATCAGGGCCAGGTTGGCCGCGCAGATCGACAGGCCCAGCCCGCTGCCGCCCAGGCTTCGTCCGCGCTCGGTCTGGTCGAAGGCGTCGAACATCCGTGGGCGATCTTCCGGCGGCACCAGCGCGCCGGCGTCGCGAACCTCGATCAGGGCGGTCAGCCTCTGGTCCTTCGCCATCCCAGCCAGGCGGACCACCACCGCGCCGCCCGACGGCGAGGCCTTCAGGCCGTTGGAGACAAGGTTGACCAGGGTCTGCTCCAGCTTGGCCTCGTCGGCCAGCAGGCCGTAGGCCAGGCTGGGATCGGCGTCCTCGAAGCTCAGCAGCACGCCGACCGCCTGGGCATGGGCGCTCCACACCCGCACCACCGTGCGGACCAGGCGGCGCAGGTCGACCGGCGCCAGGGTCAGGGCGGCCTGGCCGGCCTGGACCTTGGTCAGGTCCAGCACGGTGTCGAGCAGCCGGGTCAGCTGGGCGCCGCCCTCCAGCACGCCTTGGGCCAGGTCGGCCTGGGTCGGGGTCAGGAAGGTGTCGCGGCGCAGGGCGTGGGCGAAGCCGAGCACGGCGTTGAGCGGGGTGCGGATCTCGTGGCTGGCGACGGCCAGCAGGTCGGACTTGGCGAGGCTGGCGGCCTTGGCCTCGGCGACGGCCTCTGTCAGGTCGGCGTTCTTGCGGGCCACGTCGCGCAGGGCCTGGGCCAGGGCGCGGTCGGTCGTCTGCTGACGCCAGGTGGCGGTCAGGACGGCGGCGATGAACAGCAGCATGGCCGCCGCATAGTGGTTGGCGGCCAGCGGCGTGTGGCGGTCCAAGGCGATCCACAGCAGCGTCGCCACCGGCGGGGCGACGGCGGTGGCGTAGCTGATCTTGCCGGTGTGCACGCGCAGGGCGGCGAACAGCAGCACGCAGACCGCCAGCAGGGCGGCTTCCATCCGCATCGTCGGCTCGCCCATCAGCCGGATCTTCACGGCCAGGAAACAGGCGTTGGCCGACAGCAGGAAGACCAGGGTGATCGACTGCCAGCGCAGTCGCCGCAGGGCCTGGATGGGATCGGCATGGCGCAGCGCCAGCTCGGTGGCCATGAAGAGGGCCGCGTAGATCGCGATCTCGACCAGGCCGAACAGGGTCATGCTCAGGGGCGTATAAAGCGCCAGCAGAACCACGAAAACGGCGACCAGAGCCAGGCGGGCGCGCACGATGCCGCGCGTATATCGAACAAACCCGTCCAGGCGGGTGACGTCCACCGTCTGTTCGAACATCCAGGCTCCCGCCGACGCTACTGATGTCCCAAGGCTGAGACGGCTCGCCATTGCAAGCGTGGCGAGACAGAGCATGGGAGGCTGATTCTGGCTTTCCCGCTCGCCTCACACGCGATGTCGAGGCGACAAGATTCGGTCGGATCAGACCTGGGTCTTGGCCGCGGCGATCCTGCCCTTGCTCGTGGCGGCTTGGGCGGGAGAAACGGCCCGCAGGCCTTCGACCAGGGCGAACAGCTGGGTGCGTACGCTGAACTCGTCGCCGGCCAGGGCGGCGGTCTCCAGGGCGGCCAGGGCCTCGGGCGGGATCGGCGTCAGCGGCGTCAGCGGCGTGGCCTCGGTGACGCCCTCGGCCTTGGGGCGGGCGGTCTCGTTGATGTCGACCAGGGCCTCGGTCAGCTTCTCGCCGGGGCGCAGGCCGGTGATCTTGATCTCGATGTCGCGGTCGGGGACCAGGCCCTGCAGCTCGATCATCCGTCGGGCCAGGTCGATGATCTTGACCGGCTCGCCCATTTCTAGCGTCAGGACGCCGGTGGGGGGCTCCACGTCGCCGGCCGACAGGGCCACGGCCCGCAGCACCAGCTGCACGGCCTCGGGGATGGTCATGAAATAGCGTTCGACCTCGGCGTCGGTCAGGGTCACCGGACCGCCGCGGGCGATCTGGTGCTGGAAGATCGGCACCACCGAGCCGGCCGAGCCCAGCACGTTGCCAAACCGTACGACGCTGACCCGGGTATGGGATCCGTCCCCTTCGGAACCTTGGGCGAACTGGCGGACGACGGCTTCGGCCACCCGCTTGGTCGCGCCCATCACGCTGGCCGGGGCCACGGCCTTGTCGGTGGAGATCAGGGCCAGGTGGGCCGCGCCGCAGGCCTTGGCGGCGGCTGCGACGTTGCGGCTGCCCAGCACGTTGGTGCGCACGCCCTCGCAGGGGTGGTTCTCGACCAGGGTGACGTGCTTGAGGGCGGCGGCGTGGAAGACCAGTTCGGGCTTCTCGGCGGCGAACACCAGGTCCAGGCGGGCGGCGTCGCGCACGTCGCACAGCACGTCGCGGCGCGGCAGGGCGGGCCAGGCCTCGCCCAGTTCACGGTCGATGTGGAACAGGTTGGCCTCGGCGGCGTCCAGCAGGGTCAGCTGGGCCGGACCGCTGGCGGCGATCTGGCGGGCCAGCTCCGAGCCGATGCTGCCGCCGGCCCCGGTGACCAGCACCCGCTTGCCGGCCACCAGCGCGCGGACGGG
Source organism: Caulobacter sp. 05L422 (assembly GCF_056397765.1). Lineage (NCBI taxonomy): Bacteria > Pseudomonadati > Pseudomonadota > Alphaproteobacteria > Caulobacterales > Caulobacteraceae > Caulobacter > Caulobacter sp. 05L422. The sequence continues at coordinate 113,679 of NZ_JBFTOB010000013.1, forward strand.
CTGGGGATCCAGCCGCACCGGCGCCCGGCTGAGCAGTTCTTCCAGGCTGATCTCGCGCAGGGCCGAGGCGCCGCTGCCCGTCGAGGCCGCCATGTCCACCAGGCCCTGGCGGCGCAGCAGGCGCACGCCCTCGGTCTTCAGCCGGCCGAGACGCTCGGTCCCGAAGGCGCTGAGCGGGCCGTCGCTGAGGAACAGCAAGGCCGACGGCTGCAGGCCGCCGTCGCGCAGCTGGGCCATGACCGCGTCGAAATCGTCGATGACGCCCAGGATGCAGACGCCGCCCAGTTCATCGCCGGTCTCTCGGGCCTCGGGGGTCAGCACCCCGACCGGGGCGTAGCGTTCGCCCAGGGCGGCGGGGGCGCGCAGGAAGGCCTCGGCCTCGTTCGCCGAGCCGACGATCAGCAGGCGGGGCAGGGCGGGTGAGGCGGGCGCCGGGCGCAGTCGGGTCAGGGCGTCGACCAGCACCTTCTCGTGCAGGGCGCGGCGCACGATGCGCAGTCCGGCGAGCAGGGCGGTCAGCAGCAGGAAGGCGGCGGCCAGGGTGCGCAGGCCGCCCGGCTGGCGCACGTCCATCAGGCGGGCGACCAGGGCGAAGGTCAGGACCGCCAGCAGGGCCGAGCGCGCCAGGCGCAGGCCGTCGCTGGCCGCGAAGAACCGCCAGGGCGAACGTTCCACCTGGAACAGGATCTCGACCAGCAGGGCGCAGCCGGCGAACAGGGCGGCGAGGGCAAGGGGTGAGGCGGTGAAGGGCGTCGCGCCGGCGGTCAGCGCCTGGGCCGCCAGCATGGCCATGAAGGCCAGCACCATGTGCGCCGCGATCTTGCCCATACGACCCATACGCAAACTCCCGCCGCGGTCGCCGTAGAGCCGCTTCGAACGCGGCTTAGCACGCTCCGCGTGCGTCGTCGCCGGTTGAGGTGGCCGTGTCGTCGACGTCGTGCGTCAGCCCCGCGCCAGGGGCAGCAACTGGACCACCTCGCCGACCGCCGCCGCCGGCGCGCCGGCCGGGCGCATGACCAGGCAGTCGGCGCGGGAGAACACGCCGATCAGCGAGGAGTCCTGGTCGGGGAAGGGCGTGACCGTCACCCGGCCTTCGGCGTCGATGGCGCGGGCGGCGCGCATCCAGTGTTCGCGCGGGCCGGTGGCGGGCAGGGGCGCGGTCAGGACCCCGGCGCTGATCTCCAGGGCCGGATCGGCGCCGGTCAGGGCGGCCAGCAGCGGCCGCAGGAACAGCTCGGCGCAGACCAGGGCCGAGGCCGGGTTGCCGGGCAGGCCCAGCACGCGGCGGCCGTCCTTCCCGTTCTTTGGGGCCAGCGTTCCAAACCAGGTCGGCTTGCCCGGGCGCACGGCGATGGTCTGGACGCGCAGGTCCAGGCCCAAGGTCTCCAGGGCCGGCTTGACCAGGTCGTGGTCGCCGACCGAGGCCCCGCCGACGGTGACGATCAGGTCGGCCTCGGCGGCGTCGACCGCGCGGGCGATGGCGGCCAGGTCGTCGGCCTGGGCCTTCAGCTTGACGGCCTCGCCGCCCCAGGCCGTGACCAGGGCCGCCAGGCTGAACGAGCCGGACTCGAAGATCTGGTCGGGCGCCGGGGTCGCGCCGGGCGGGACCAGCTCGTCGCCGGTGGCCAGGATGGCGACGCGGGGCGGCGCGCGACGCTCAGGTCGGCGCGTCCGGCCGCGGCGGCCAGCGACAGTCGCCAGGCGTCGATCCGCGCGCCTTCCGCCAGCAGAAGATCGCCGGACCGGAAGTCGCCGCCGGCCGGCCGGATGTTGCCGGGCGGCGGGTCGCGATCGATCGTGAAGCCGACCGTGTCGCCGTCGCGCACGGCGTTCTCCTGGATCACCACCAAGTCGGCGCCGGGCGGCACGGGGGCGCCGGTGAAGATCCGCACCGCCTGGCCGGCCTCGACCGGCTGGGCGTAGGGCCGGCCCGCGGCGCTCTCGCCGACGATGCGGAACCGCGCTTCGGGCAACAGGTCGGCGCGGCGGATCGCCCAGCCGTCCATGGCCGAGGCGTCGAATGGCGGCTGGTTGCGGTCGGCGGCGATCGGCGCGGCCAGCACCCGGCCGATGGCGTCGGCCAAGGCGACCTGCTCGATCCCCAGCCGCGCGGCGTCGGCCAGCATCCGGCTCCGCGCCTCCACGACGGTCAGGTTCTTAAGTTGAAGCTCGTCGCCGCCCACACCCGCACTCCCGCAACCATGAGCCATTTGTAACGCGCGTCGCCGGGCCGCGCTGTTATGGTTTTCCGATAGCGGTCCTAGAATTGATCGGGGAGATCTTCGTGACCACCAAGCGCGACGGCGACGGCGACAACAGCCTCCGCGGCTGGCTGAGGACCATCCTCCTGACCCTGGCCATCGTGCTGGTCCCAAGGGTGGTGCTGTGCCAGCCCTTCACCATCCCGTCCGGCTCGATGGAGCCCACCCTGCAGGTCGGCGACTACATCCTGGTCAGCAAGTATCCCTATGGCTGGAGCCGGCACTCGATCCCGCTCAGCCCGCCGCTGCCGCAGGGCCGGCTGCTGGGCCAGGCGCCCGCGCGGGGCGACATCGTGGTGTTCAAGAAGCCCAACGACGGCCGCACCGACGTGATCAAGCGGCTGATCGGCCTGCCGGGCGACAAGGTCCAGATGGTCGAGGGCGTGGTTCGGATCAACGGCCGCCCCGTGCCGCGTGAGCTGGTCGAAACCTCGGTCGAGGCCCCGTTCGGCGAGGCGATCCCGGTCGGCCGGTTCAGGGAGACCCTGCCGGGCGGCAAGACCTATGTCACCAACAGCTGGGGCTCGGGCACGCCCGGCGCCAACACCGGGGTCTACACGGTGCCCGAGGGCTGCTTCTTCGTGATGGGCGACAATCGCGACAACAGCCTGGACAGCCGTTTCGACGCCGGCGCGATCCCCAAGGGTCAGTCGGCCTGCGCCTGGGACGGCGCGCTGGACGCCTATCTGCCGCCGGAACTGGGCATGGGCTACATCCCCGCCGACGACCTGGTGGGCCGGGCCGAACTGGTGGTGGCCTCGATGAGCCCGGGGGCGAGCGTGCTCCAGCCCTGGACCCTGGTCAGCCACATGCGCTGGGACCGGACGTTCAAGCGGTTGGGCGTCTAGGCACGGTTGGGGACAGGCGCATGCGCCTGTCCCCGTCGGTGGGTCACCCCACGAAGGCCCGCTCGATCACGAAGTCGCCCGGCTCGGCGTTCGAGCCTTCGACGAGGCCGTGGGCTTCCAGCAGGTGGGCGGTGTCCTTGATCATCGCCATCGAGCCGCACAGCATGGCGCGGTCGTGCTCGGGGTCGAACTTCACCTGCTCCAGGCCGAGGTCGGCGAACAGCTGGCCGCTCTCGATCAGGTCGGTGAACCGGCCCTGGCGCTCGAACGGCTCGCGGGTGACGGTGGGATAGTAGACGAGCTGGGCCTTGGCCTCGTCGCCGACCAGCGGGTCGTCGTGGATCTGCGCGGTGAACAGGTCGCGATAGGCCAGCTCCTGCACCTCGCGCACGCCGTGGGCGACGATCACCTGCTCGAAGCGGCTGTAGGCGTCGGGGTCGCGAGCCACCGACAGCCAGGGCGCCAGGCCCGTGCCGGTGCCGAACAGGAACAGGCGCTTGCCGGGCCGCACGGCGTCCAGCACCAGGGTGCCGGTCGGCTTCTTGCCCAGCAGGACCTGGTCGCCTTCCTTGATCTGCTGCAGGCGCGAGGTCAGGGGGCCGTCGGGCACCTTGATCGAGAAGAACTCCAGCTCCTCGGCGAAGTGCGGCGAGCCGATCGAATAGGCGCGCAGGATCGGCTTCTTCTCGCCCAGCTCCTCGCGGGGCGGCAGGCCGATCATCACGAACTCGCCCGAGCGGAAGCGGAAGCTGGCCGGGCGGGTGATGGCGAAGCTGAACAGGCGGTCCGTCCAGTGCTTGACCCACAGCACGGTCTCGGTGTGCCAGGCGGCTTCCTTGGGAGCCGGGGGGGCGGACGCGGGAGCGGTGGTTTCGATGGCCGTCATAATGTGCGTTTCAAGTCCTGGACGCGCGGCGGACCGCGAGGTTCGAAAGATGGCGCCGCCACGGCCCTGAAGCGACTGCGTCTCATGTGAGCACAGGCGCGTGGATGTCAACTTTGGTGGTCTGAAAGGGCTTTGAGAAAATCTTCCCCAAAAGCGTCAAAATGGCGGGCGCCTGTTTTTTGAACCGTGTCAAAATTGTGATTGCCGCCTCCCGAAACGGGGCGCACTCTTCCTCTTGTTTCCACGTCGCAAGACGACGCGGGGGCCAATGATACGGAGGAACGTATGCGGGTAAGGTTCGTAAAGGCCGCCGCGGCGGCCAGTCTGTTAGCGTTAAGCGTAGCTGCCTGCGGGCAGGAAACCGGAAGCTCAGCTCAACAAGCCCAACAGGTCTCCCTAGAGGGCAAGTCGGTCACGGCTTCGGGCTGCGTCCGGCCCGTGGAATCGACGTCGTGCATGGTGGTTCGCGGCCCAGGCGGCGGCTACTACGACATCTCCGGGGCTGCTCCAGCGCCGGATCCCACCAAGGGCGTGGCGATCTCCCTTCAAGGACGCGACCTGGGTGAGAACACCCAATGCGGCCGCAAGCTCGCGGACGTGAAGTGGTCGTACCTGAACATCCAATGCGCCGCCCTTACCCCGGCGCCCGCGCCGGAAGCCGAAAAGGCCGGCTGATAGACCTCAGGCTTCGCCGGAGCCCGGATCCGTCCGGGTCTTCGGTGAAGTCGAACTGCCCTTCGCGCCGGCAGGCTCGGTCGCGGGACGCGGCGCCTTTCCGCCGTCACGATCGGCGCCCTGGTCCACGCCTTGGGCGGGACGCTGGTTCTCGTTCTCCACCTCGCGGTTCGAGGGACGTTCCTGGCTAGGGTTGGCCGGGTTCGGGCTGGCGGATGTCGGCATGGCGCGTTTCCTCCGGACTTTGGTTTGACGCCAAGGCCTAACGCGTCGCGCCGACGGCTGATCCTTCGGACCCGGAGCCATCGAATGCGCGGATCGCGCTCCGGCCGCTTGCCGGGCTCGAACGACCCTGCTAAACGACGCGGCTCTGGCGATGAGACCAACGCGCTGGCGGGCTTCAAAGAGCCTACCGGCGCGATGTTCATTGTCGGAAAGCCGGAATCTCCGCTAAGGGGATCGCGGTTCCGCAGGAGTGTAGCTCAGCTGGTAGAGCATCGGTCTCCAAAACCGAGGGTCGTGGGTTCGAGTCCCTCCACTCCTGCCACTATATGTCATCGGTCACCCCGGCTTTCGGGCTGACCTATCGAAAGTCGCGAGCCTCTTAAGTCATGGCCAGGAAACCGGGTTCTAGCCCGTCTGCGATCAAGAACCGCGCCGCGAAGACGGCCGCGGCGCTCGCGCCCGCCGGTCAGGCGTCGACCGCCGCCGCCAAGGCTCCGGCCGCGCCGAAGAAGCCGTTCAATCCGCTTCGCTTCGCGCAGGAAGTCCGCGCCGAAGCCCGCAAGATCACGTGGACCACCCGCAAGGAGACTTGGATCACCTCGGTGATGGTCTTCATCATGGTGGTGCTGGCTTCGCTGTTCTTCACCTTCGCCGACTGGATCCTGGGCCTGGGCGCCAACCTGCTCCTCAAGATCGCCGCGGGATAAGAAACATCATGAGCACCGAAACCGCGTCCAATCCGAACCACAAGTGGTACATCGTCCACGCCTACTCGAACTTCGAGAAGAAGGTGGCCGAAAGCATCCGCGAACAGGCCAAAAGCCACGGTCTGGAAGACAGCTTCTCCGAAATCCTGGTTCCGACCGAGGACGTCGTCGAGATCCGTCGCGGCCGCAAGGTCAACGCCGAGCGCAAGTTCTTCCCCGGCTACGTGCTGGTGAAGATGAACCTCTCGGACGAAGCCTATCACCTGATCAAGAACACCCCGAAGGTCACGGGCTTCCTGGGCAGCGCTTCCAAGCCGCAGCCGGTCTCCGAAAAGGAAGTCCAGCGCATCATCGGCACGATCGAAGAGGGCGTCGAGCGTCCCAAGACCGTGGTGCTGTTCGAGGTCGGCGAGAACGTCCGCGTCACCGACGGTCCGTTCGCCAGCTTCAACGGCTCGGTCGAGCAGGTCGACGAGGAGCGGGCCCGCCTGCGCGTCACCGTCTCGATCTTCGGTCGCGCCACCCCGGTGGAACTGGAATACAGCCAGGTCGAAAAGATCGCCTAAGGGCGGCCTGATCGCCGAAGCTTCGAAAACCCCGCGTCGGAAACGGCGCGGGGTTTTTGCTGTCCGGAGCGCCGGGCGAGGGTTGACGTCGCCACTTCAATATAGCCAATTAGCAATATAGCTAAGAGGCAATCCACGATGCTCGCCGCTCAACCCCAGCAGCTGGACCTGGTGTTCGCCGCCCTGGCCGATCCCACCCGGCGGGCCATCCTGGCGCGGCTGGCCCAGGGCGAGGCCACGGTCAACGACCTGGTGGCGCCGTTCGACCTGGCCCAGCCGACCATCTCCAAGCACCTGAAGGTGCTGGAGGGCGCGGGCCTGGTGTCGCGCGGCCGCAGCGCCCAGTTCCGCCCCGTGCGCCTGGAGGCCGGCCCCCTGGCCAGCGTCGAGCAATGGGTCGGCGGCTACCGCCAGTTCTGGACCCAGAGCCACGACCGCCTCGAGGCCTATGTCAAAATCCTGCAAGCCGAGGAGACCTCGCATGACGCCCCCCACGAAGACTGAGTCCGAAACCGATCGTCAGATCATCATCGTCCGCCAGTTCGACGCCCCGGCCCGCGTCCTGTTCTTGGCCTACAGCAAGCCCGAGCACCTGAAGCAGTGGTTCGGTCCGGTGGGCTGGCCGCTGACGCGGTGCGAAATGGATTTCCGGGTCGGCGGGCTCTACCGCTTCGCCATGACCGGCCCGGACGGCGCCGAGGGCCCGCTGTTCGGCGGAGAGTATCTCGAGATCGAGCCCGGCAAGCGGCTCGTCTACACCAACGGCTTCGAGGCACCGGGCTCGCCGCGCTTCGAGGTGGCCATCACCTTCGACGAGGCCGGCGGCAAGACGACCCTGACCATGGTCTCGACCTTTGAGTCCAAGGCCGTGCGCGATCAGTATGTCGAGCTGGGCTTCAAGGAGGGGACGAACTCGGGCCTGGATCAGCTGGCCGGCGTGGCCGCGGCGCTGCAGGCGAAGGCGGACTGAGGCGGATCTGGGGACGCACACTCATGGCAAGGCCTCGCCAAATGTCGTGAAGACTCAGGTGTGAGTGTGTGTCCCCGCCCGTGGGCTAGGCGGCGCCGCGCAGCACCTTGATCAAGGCGGCCAACTCCTCGTCCGCCAGACCTCGCGCCTCGGCCTTGCGAAGCCAGGTGTTGACCAGGTTGGGCACGGCGTCGTCGAGGCCCAGGTCGCGCGAGCTGGCCAGGATACGCTCCACCGCCGAGATCGAGATGCGCAGCGGGCTTTCGCTGATCGTGAAGTCGTCGGACTGGATCACGCGGCCTTCGTGGGCGAAGAACGCGCCGAACGAGGGCGAGATGTCCTCCACCAGCTTGCCGTAGACGGCCACGTCGATGCCGACGGTCTCGGCGATGCGCGCGCCGTGCAGGAAGCCGGCATAGGCCCCGTAGACATAGGACAGAGTCGCCAGGTCCATGAAGGCGGCGGCGTCGATCCGCTCGCCCACCCGCACCAGGTTGCCGCCCAGCACGCGGAGCACGGGTTCGACGGCGTCGATATCGCCGGACGCGCCCGAGATCAGGATCGGCGTGTCCGGTTGGCCCATCTGGCTGGGCGCCGCCTGGATCGCGCCGTCGACATAGCGGCCGCCGGCCGCGGCGACGCGCTGCTCGAAGGCGCGTGCGGCCTCGGGGCCGCTGGTGCCGAGATTGACGATCAACCGGCCGGCCAACGACTGGCTGACGCCCTCGGCCGAGAGGACGGCGTCCGTGGCCGCGTCGTCGTAGAGGATCACCAGCGTGACCCGGCTGGCGGCGATGGCCTGGGCCGGACCCGAAGCCGCCTTCACCCCGCTGGCGGCCAGCGCGCGGGTCTTGTCCGGCGAGCGGTTCCAGGCCGTGACGGAATGGCCCGCGGCGACAAGGAGTTTGGCCAGGACCACGCCCATCTGGCCCAGTCCGATCAAGCTGACGTCCGACATTTGCGTTTTCTCCGATGCAAATCCGTTGGACGTCGGAAGTGGGGAAGCTACCTTCCCAACCGCAAGAACTCACCAATTTGTCAGGTACTTACCAAATGGTCAGTCATGGAGCGGCGGCGACGCCGAACTACGCCTGCGGCATCGGCCCGGCGTTCGCGGTGATCGGCGGCAAGTGGAAGGCCGCCCTGCTGTGGGAGCTCCGCGACGGCCCGCTCCGCTATGGCGAACTCAAGCGCCGCATCCGGGGCGTGACCGAGAAGATGCTGATCCAGCAACTTCGGGAACTGGAGCGGGATCAACTGGTGACGCGTCACATGTTTCCGCAGGTTCCGCCGCGCGTGGACTACCAGCTGACGGATTGGGGCGAACGGCTGAACGCGGCCCTGGCGCCAATCGCCGACTGGGGAGAGGCCTACGCCAAGGCGACAGGAACCTACCCCGAAGCGTGACCTCAGGCCTCCTCGAACGCCGACAGGATGGGGCAGGTGCCGGCGGTGGTCTCGCCGCAGGCTCGGGCCAGGCGCTTGAGCGCATCGCGGGCCGTCTCCAGCTCGGCGATCCTGGCGTCCAGGGCGGCGATGCGCTCCAGGGCCAGGCCGCGGGCCCGGGCGTGATCGTCGCTGGCGTCCAGGGCCAGCAGCTCGGCGACCTGCTCCAGGGTGAAGCCGGCGGCCTGGGCCGCGCGGATGAAGCGCAGGCGACGCACGTCGGCCTCGCCGTAGCGGCGCACGCCGCCGGCCGAGCCGCCGCCCTCGGGCCGGGCCGGCTGGTCCAGCAACCTGCGCCGCTGGTAGTAGCGGACGGTCTCCACGCCCACCCCGCCGGCCTTGGCCAGTCCCGCGATCGTCGTCGTCTTCATGTCTTGACTCCGTACCATGGTACGGAACCCATATGAGCGGGGTCCCGTTCTCGGGCAAGCCGGAGAGACCCTCGCGATGACCGCCGCCGCCAAGACCCCGCCCCGGACCGCCGTCCTCTATCGGATGGCCACCGCCCAGCACCTCTGTCCCTGGGGCCTGCGCGCCAAGGACCTGCTGCGCCGCCAGGGCTACGCCGTCGAGGATCACCTGCTGACCACGCGCGAGGCGATCGACGCCTTCAAGGCCGACCACGGCGTGGCGACCACGCCCCAGACCTTCATCGACGGCCGGAGGATGGGCGGCTACGACGACCTGCGCCGCCACTTCGGCAAGCCGATGCGCGACCCCAAGGCCAAGACCTACACGCCGGTGATCGCGGTGTTCGCCGTCACCGCCCTGATGGCCCTGGCCGCGAGCCGCGCCGCCACCGGCCAGGCCCTGACCCCGCAAGCCCTCCAGTGGTTCATCGCCTTCTCGATGTGCGTGCTGGGCGTCCTGAAGCTGCGCGACGTCGAGACCTTCGCCACCATGTTCCTGGGCTACGACCTGCTGGCCCGGCGCTGGCCGCCCTACGGCTATCTCTACCCGTTCGCCGAGGTCGGGGCGGGGGTGCTGATGATCGCCGGCGTCCTGACCTGGCTGTCGGCGCCGGTGGCGCTGTTCATCGGCGGCGTCGGGGCGGTGTCGGTGTTCAAGGCCGTCTATGTCGACAAACGCGAGCTGAAATGCGCCTGCGTCGGCGGCGACAGCAATGTGCCGCTGGGCTTCGTCTCGCTGGTCGAGAACCTGATGATGGTGGTCATGGCGATCTGGATGCTGGCGATGTAGCGGCCTTTACGCCCCGCTTACGCCGGCGGCGCGGAGTCGAATGGAGCCCTTACGCGGTTCGGCGCGACAAGGACGGGTGTTTCCCAGACTGGAACCCATCCGATGTCCGCCTTCCACTGCAAGCTCGCCTCCCTGGCCCTGGCCCTCGCCGCGGTCGGGGGCTTCGTCCTGTTGCTGGTGCTCGCCGCCCAGCATCCGCACGAGGCGCCGCTGCTGCGCATCCTGGCCTTCCTGTGGCTGGTCGCGGCGGGCGCGTCGAAGCTGGTCTTCGACCTGACCGAGGCGGTCGGGCGCCAGGAACGGCCCAAGCCGTTGCGCCGCGCCAAGGAATAGGGAGGATGCGCCCGCCCGCCGCCGCTTCCAGGACCCGACCATGACCGACCTCGTGATCCGCCCTGTGACCCGCGCGGACTTCGAGCAATGGCTGCCGTTGTGGGATGGCTACAACGCCCACTACGGCCGCTCGGGCGACACGGCGCTGGATCCGGTGGTCACGGCGATGACCTGGTCGCGGTTCTTCGACGCCTACGAGCCGGTCCATGGCCTGGTCGCCGAACAGGACGGCCGCCTGCTGGGCCTGGCGCACTACCTGTTCCACCGCAGCACCATCTCGATCGAGCCCAACTGCTACCTGCAGGACCTGTTCTCGACGCTCGGGGCGCGCGGCAAGGGCGTCGGCCGGGCGCTGATCGAGGCGGTCTACGACGCGGCCAGGGCGGCGGGGGCGAGCCGGGTCTACTGGCAGACCCACGAGACCAACACCACGGCCATGCGGCTGTACGACCAAGTGGCCGAGAAGTCGGGGTTCGTCGCCTATCGCAAGCTGCTCTGACCTCTTCCGCGCGGGAAGGCGCTACCTCGCCCGCAGCCCCGCCATCATCACGCTCAGCAGCCGCCGCGCGCCGGCGTCCCAGCCAGGCTGCTCGTAGCCGATGCTGAGGCCGCTCATCATCCTGAGGATGTCTTCGAAACCGATGTCGGGCCGGATGTCGCCGGCGGCGCTGGCGGCTTCGGTCAGGCGCTCCAGGGTCGGCAGGATGGTCGCGCCCGAGCTGGCGTAGAGTCTCGAGCCTTCGCCGGGATCGGCGCGCAACGCGGGGGCCACGACCCGCTTGGTGGCCATGTAGTCGATCAGCAGGTTCAGCCAGGCCTCCAGCGCTTCGCCGGCGGCGCGCTCCGCCAGCAGGGCGTCGGCCGAGGCGGCGAGTTGCTCGATCTCCCGCGCGTAGACGGCGGCGATCAGGGCCTCCCGCGTCGGAAAGTGGCGATAGAGCGTGCCGATGCCGACGCCGGCCCGCCTTGCGATCTCCTCCAGCGGCGCTTCGGCGCCCAACGCGGTGAAGGCCGTCTTAGCCGCCGTCAGCAGGAGGTCGCGGTTTCGCAGGCTGTCGGCGCGGGGCTTGCGGGCCTTGATTTGGGAATCTTCGGGCATCGGCCTTGAAAAACGGAGGGTGCCTCCGAATATGTATCCGGAGCCTTCCTCCATTTAATCTCCCCGGCGGGCTCGGACAACAACCCTGCAAGGGAATCGAGAGTCATGAGCGAACAATTCGGCGCCAAATCCACCACCGACGACGTCCTGGCCGGCGTCGATCTGACGGGCAAGCGCGTCCTGGTCACCGGCGTTTCGGCCGGGCTGGGCGTGGAGACCGCCCGCGTCCTGGCCGCCCACGGCGCGGACGTCGTCGGGGCGGCCCGCGACCTGGCCAAGGCCGAAGGCGCGACCGCCGTCGTCCGCGAAGCCGCCGCCAAGAGCGGTGGTTCGCTGTCGCTGGTCGAGTTGGACTTGGCGAACCTGAAGAGCGTCCGCGCCTGCGCCGACGCCCTGGTCGCCGACGGCAAGCCCTTCGACCTGGTCATCGCCAACGCCGGGGTGATGGCCCCGCCGTTCGGCAAGACCGCCGACGGCTTCGAGACCCAGTTCGGCACCAACCACCTGGGCCATTTCGTGCTGATCAACCGCATCGCCAGCCTGCTGAAGGCGGGTTCGCGCGTGGTGTCGCTGGCCTCGTCGGGCCACCGCTTCTCGGACGTGAACCTCGAGGATCCGAACTTCGAGACCACCGAATACGTGCCGTTCGAGGCCTATGGCCGCTCCAAGACCGCCAACATCCTGTTCGCCGTCGAGTTCGATCGCCGCCACAAGGATCGCGGCGTGCGGGCCGCGGCCGTCCATCCGGGCGGCATCCAGACCGAGCTGGCCCGGCACCTGGACCCGGCCTTCATCCAAGGTTGGATCGACCAACTGAACGCCCAGGCCGCCGCCGCCGGCCAGCCGCCCATCGAATGGAAGACCATTCCGCAGGGCGCGGCCACCAGCGTCTGGGCCGGGGTCAAGGCGCCGGTCGAAGAAGTCGCCGGCCGCTATAGCGAGGACTGCCACGTGGCCGAGCTGGTCGACGACGCCTCGCAGATCCGCGCCGGCGTGCGGTCCTACGCCCTGGATGCCGCCCGCGCTCAGGCGCTGTGGGCGCTGAGCGAGCGGATGGTCGGCGAGACGTTCTAGGGCCTATCGGCCTCCGGCGCTGGCCCTCGTCCTTCGGAGGACGGGGGCCATTGCCGCTCCCCGGTCCTCGGCTCAGGCGCGGCTCGCGAAGTAGCGGTCCCACATCGTGTTGCGAAACAGGCCGCGCGGATCGCGTCGGCGTTTCGCGGCGATGAAGCGCTCGAGGTTGGGATAGGCGCGATCCAGCTGGTCGGCGCGCGCATGCAGGCGGTAGGGCAGGTAGAAGGATCCGCCGTGCGCGATGGCGCGGTCGATCAAGGCCTGGGTCACGGGCTTCATCTTCGCGTCGGCCTCGGTCGTCTTCGGCTGAGAGAAGGACATGACCGCCGCCACGCGCTCGGTGGGGGCGAAGGCCATGACGCTGACGGGATCGGCGGCGATGTAGCGCAGGGTGACGTTGAGAAGCTCCGCGTCCGACTTGGGAATGATGTCCCGGCAATCGGCCAGGAAGCCGCCCAGGTTCGCGGGCGGAAGGAAGTACTCGTGTAGGATGTCGGTGCGATGCGGGTTCCGCTCCGCGAGATCGCTGACCGGCGAACTGATCAAGGTGTTGCGGGTGGTGAGCTTCGGATCGAGTTCGGGCTTCAGCACCGTCTCGGCGTACCACCGGGCGCGCTTCCAGGTCTCGGAACCGATCTGAGAGCGATAGACCTGCCGCGTCAGGCCCGAGAGGTGGTCCGGCTCGCTGGATAGGCGCGCCGGCGGCCCTTCGACCTGCTTGTAGGTGACCAGAAGCGTGTCCTGGAAGAAGTTGCGCCGCGCCACGGACAGGCGGCCATAGCCCATGGTGACGCCCGGGGCGTGCAAGGCCTTCACGAAGCGCGGCCCGAACTCCGCCGCCGGCATTTGCGCATAGCTGGGCGTCAGGCGGGTGTTCGCCGCCATCTCCACCTCGAAATCCAGGAGCACGCCGAACAGGCCGTAGCCGCCCATGGCCAGGCTGAACAGGTCCGACTCCACGCTCGGCGAGCAGCGAACGACCTCGCCGTCCGCCAGCATGATCGTCGCGCCGCGGACCGTGGACCCCATGGGACCCAGCGGCGCGGCCCAGCCGTGGGCGTTGACCGAAAAGGCGCCGCCGAGGGTGAAGTCGCTGTTGGCCTGGGTGACCTTGGGCGCGAAGCCGACGGGGTCCAGCGCGGCGATCACCTCGCGCCACCGCGTGCCGGCCGGGGCGCGATAACTCATCGCCCTGGCGTTCGGGGCGCACCATCCCTGGTCGAAGGTGATCGCGGTGCTGTCGCGCGAAAGGCTCTGTCCGCCCATGGAGTGCCGGGCGCCGCCCACGCAGACGGGGCGATTGTCGGCGGCGGCCGCTTTCAGCTCCCGCCGCAGGGCGTCGACGAACGCGCTGTCGTGGCTTCGAGGGCGCAGGTGGCGGGCGACCCGGGTCGCATCCAGACCGCTGGCGTCGTCGAGGACGATCGGCGGCGTCGCCGCCTTGGCCGCCGCCGTGGCCGAGGCGATGGGAGCCGCGAGCGTCGCGGCGACCGCCCCCTTGAGCGTTGCGCGACGCGAAAGTCTCCCAGACATCGGCGTCGCTCCAGCCCCGGCAAGTGGCGCAAGCTTAGCCGACCGAGCACGGGCGTCGAGCGTCTTGGCGCGCCGCCCCGTGCTAGACTCCCCGCATCCCACCTGCTACATGCCGCGCCTCGCTCCAGGACCCTGTCCCGGGGCGTGCTCGTCGTTATGGCGAGATCAAATCCGTGGAAGGGACGCCAAGCCCGCACCACGGCCAACCAGCGAAGGCCGTTAGCTCGGCTTTCTTGAGAGGATACAATGGCTAAGAAGATCCTGGGCTATATCAAGCTCCAGGTGAAGGCCGGCTCCGCCACGCCTTCACCGCCCATCGGCCCCGCACTGGGCCAGCGCGGCGTCAACATCATGGGCTTCTGTAAGGAGTTCAACGCGCGCACCGAGAACGTCGAAAAGGGCACCCCCCTGCCGACCGTGATCACCGTGTACCAAGACAAGTCGTTCACCTTCGTCACCAAGACGCCCCCGGCGACGCACTATCTGAAGCAGATCACCGGCCTGAAGTCCGGCGCCAAGCTGACCGGTCGCGAGACCGTCGGCGAAGTGACCCGCACCCAGCTGCGCGAGATCGCCGAAAAGAAGATGAAGGACCTGAACGCCAACGATCTCGAGGCCGCGGCCAAGATCATCGAAGGCTCCGCCAAGGCCATGGGCCTGAAGATCGTGGAGGCCTAAGACCATGGCCAAGCAACCCAAGCGCATCCAAGCCTGGACCGGCGATCGTGAAGCCGCCCACGCCGTCGCCGACGCCATCGCCCTGGTCAAGGCCAACGCCAAGGCCAAGTTCGACGAGTCGATCGAAATCTCGGTCAACCTCGGCGTCGACCCGCGCCACGCCGACCAACAGGTCCGCGGCGTCGTGAACCTGCCGTCGGGCACCGGCCGCGACGTCCGCGTCGCCGTCTTCGCCAAGGACGCCAAGGCGGCCGAAGCCACCGCGGCCGGCGCCGAACACGTCGGCGCCGAAGATCTGTACGAAAAGATCGCCGGCGGCTTCATGGACTTCGATCGCGTCATCGCGACCCCGGACATGATGGCCCTGGTCGGTCGCCTCGGTAAGGTGCTGGGCCCGCGCGGCCTGATGCCGAACCCGAAGGTCGGCACCGTGACCCCGAACGTCGGCCAAGCCGTGAAGGACGCCAAGGGCGGCGCCGTCGAGTTCCGCGTCGAGAAGGCGGGCATCGTCCACGCCGGCATCGGCAAGGTCTCGTTCACTGACGAAGCCCTGCTGCTGAACGTGAAGGCCATGGTCGACGCGCTCAACAAGGCCAAGCCGACCGGCGCCAAGGGCATCTACGTGAAGCGTATCGGCCTGTCGTCGACGATGGGCCCGGGCTTCAAGATCGACGTCGCTTCGATCAACGCCTAAGCCTCACGGCCTAGACTATGCGAGCGGGCGCTGGAGCGATCCAGCGCCCGCTTTGCGTTTGGGGCCCTATAAGAGCGATAACCTCTTCTCGCTGACGGACATCCAGCCCGCGTGACCGACCCCCAAGTTCTCGACGTCGCCGTGATCGGCGGCGGGCCGGCCGGGCTGATGGCGGCCGAGGTGCTGAGCGGCGCCGGGCTGTCGGTGGCGGTGTTCGAGCGGATGCCGACCCTGGGGCGCAAGTTCCTGATGGCCGGGCGGGGCGGGTTGAACCTCACCCATTCCGAGGGCTTCGAACGGTTCGTGACCCGCTATGGCGCGGCGGCGCCGGTTCTGCGACCCATACTGGAGGCGTTCACGCAGGCCGACCTCGTGGCCTGGGCCGAGGGGCTGGGGCAGGCGACGTTCGTCGGCACCAGCGGCCGGGTGTTTCCCAAGGCGCTGAAGGCCTCGCCGTTGCTGCGGGCCTGGATCGCGCGGCTGGAAGGGCAGGGCGTGGCGCTGAACCTCCGCTCGACCTGGACCGGCTGGAGCGCGGCCGGCGACCTGACATTCGATTCCGCCGAGGGGCCTCGAACGGTGCGGCCCCGCGCCACGATCCTGGCCCTGGGCGGGGCCAGCTGGGCCAGGCTCGGCTCGGACGGCGCCTGGGCGTCGCTGCTGGCCGCGCGCGGCGCGGAAGTCGCGCCGTTCCGGCCGGCCAATGTCGGGTTCACCGTGGCCTGGACCGAGGTGTTCCGCGAGCGGTTCGCCGGTTCGCCGCTGAAGAACGTCGCCCTGAGTTTTGAAGGACAGATCTCGCGCGGCGACGCCCTGGCGGCGGGCTACGGGCTGGAGGGCGGGGCGGTCTACGCGCTGTCGGCGGCTCTGCGCGACGCGATCCAGGCGCGGGGCTCGGCGAGGCTGGAGATCGACCTGCGGCCCGACGTCTCGCTGGAGCAGTTGACCGCGCGCCTGTCCAGGCCGCGCGGCGGGCAGTCGCTGTCGAGTTGGCTGCGCAAGGCCGCCCATCTGTCGCCGGTCGAGATCGGCCTGCTGCGCGAGGCGCACGGCGTGGCCCTGCCGGTCGCGCCCGACGCCCTGGCGGCGGCGATCAAGGCCGCGCCGCTCGTGCTGACCGGCGCCCAGGGGCTGGAGCGGGCGATCTCGTCGGCCGGCGGTCTGGGCTTCGACGCGCTCGACGGACTGGAACTGAAGGCCGCCCCCGGCGTGTTCGTGGCCGGCGAGATGCTGGACTGGGAAGCCCCGACCGGCGGCTACCTGCTGCAGGCCTGCTTCGCGACGGGCGTGGCGGCGGCTCGGGCGGTGGTGGAGCGGTTGGCCCCTACTTCATCGCCCCTCTGATCTTCGCGGCCACAGCTTCGATCGCCTTCGGATCGCCCTTCTCGTTCTCGACGAACATCAACGGCTTGCCGGCCGTGCGCGGGATGACGTGGATGTGCAGGTGCGGCACGCTTTGGCCGACGCCGTTGTTCTGGACGATCGTGAAGCCCTCGACGCCCAGGCCGTCGACCTGGGCCTGGCCCACGCGGGCGGCCACGGCCATCAGCCGCGACAGGTCCTGGGGCGAGATCTCCAGCAGGTTGCGGGCCTTGGAGGTCTTGGAGATCACCAGCACGTGGCCCGGCTCGGCCGGGGCGTGGTCCATGAAGGCCAGCACCTGGTCGTCCTCGTAGACCTTGGGCACGACGATCTCGCCGCGCAGGATGCGGGCGAAGGGATTGGCCTCGTCATAGGCGCCCTTCAGCGGCACCTGCGGCGTGCCGACCTTGGCCGAGGCGGGATCGAACTGGCCGAGCCACCGCAGCACCTCGGCCTCCAGCGCGATGCGGCTGTCCGAGAAGCTGTGGTCGGTGTCCATGTAGGTTTCGGTCAGAGCCTTGGCCCGGGCCTGGCGGGCGGCGGCGGCCAGCTTGCGGGTGGTGGGCGCGCCGGCGTGTTCGGCGCCGATCATCAAGACCGGGCGGTCGGCGATGCGGGCGCTGAGCGCTTCCAGGTCCAGCTTGGCGGAGGTGGTCTCGATCTCCTTGGCCAGCAGTTCGGCGCTGGTTCCGGCCAGGGGCGGGGTGCTGTCGCGCAGGCTCTCGAGGGCGGTCTTGCGCTTGGCCGGATCGACCAGGTCGGTCTTCTGCTTGCCGATGTCCCAGGCGTCGATGAGGATCGCCCCCGCCGCCTGGGGATCGCCGGCGACGGCGTCGGCGGCCATGAAGCCGCCCATGCTGTGGCCGGCCACCACGATCCGGGTCGGGTCGATGCGGTACTTGGCGACATTGGCCGGGTCGCGCAGGAAGGCCAGGGCGGCCTCGGCGTCGGCGCGGCTGTTGGCGAACGAGAACTTGCCCGGGCTGCCCCACGAACCGCGGTAGTTGACCCGCATCACGTTCCAGCCGGCGCGGCGCACGGCCTGCATCAGGTCGATATTGGTCTCGTTGCCGGGGAAGCCGTGCAGCATCAGCATCGTCGGATGCGGCTGGTCGCCCGAGGCCAGGTACATCATGGCGTTGACCCGCACGCCGCCGGTCGGAACGGTGAAGACGGCCATGTCGGCCGGATGGGCAGCGTCGCGGGCCGGATCGGCGATCACCGCCTTGGGGATCGGGGCGAAGCGCGGTTCGGCGTGGCTGGGCGCGGTGAAGCCGATGAGCAGCAGGGCGGCGAGGCCGGCGGTGAGCGTGCGCTTCATGGATGGGTCCCCGGTTTGCGGTCTCCTTTGTTAGCCAGGAAACCCCGGGCGGGGCCAGAGCTTCCCCTCTCCCCTTGCGGGAGAGGGTGGCGGTCCGTAGGACCGTCGGGTGAGGGGTCGATGGCCCGGTCAGCCGCGTAGAGCGGTCAGGTTTGAGCGACCCCTCATCCGTCGGCTTCGCCGCCACCTTCTCCCGCGAGGGGAGAAGGACAAGGTGACCGGTTGAAATCCTTCCCCAAACCGTCTATACGCCGCCCCTTCTCCGTCGGGTTCGCCCGGCGAAGACCTGTTTGTGAACAGCGGGGCGTGGGGTCACCAACGCCATAATCGAGGAAGAGCCCTTCCTCGCCGTCGGGAGACAGGGATGGACAAGACCACGCAATACCTCCTTCGGGATGGGGACGCGCGGCTGACTTTCCTTGGAACAGGCTGATGCAACTCGCGTGCGGGAGCGATCCTTCATGCGCCGAGCATTTGGCTGCCGGAATGGTCCGGCCGCTGTAATTGAGTAGGAGACCGCAATGGACCGCGCTCAAAAGCAGGAGTCGATCGAGTCGCTGAAAAGCGTCTTCGCCGGCGCCGGCGCTGTCGTCGTGACCCACTACATGGGTCTGACCGTTGCGGAAATGACCGAACTGCGTAGCCGCCTCCGCAAGGAAGACGCTACGTTCCAGGTGGTGAAGAACACCCTGGTCCAGAAGGCTCTGGACGGCTCGATCGGCGAAAAGGGCGATGCCCTGTTCACCGGCCCGGTCGCCATCGCCTTCGGCAAGGATCCTGTCGCCGCCGCCAAGATCGTCACCCAGTACGCCAAGGAAAACGACAAGCTCAAGCTCGTCGGCGGCATCCTGGGTCAGACGAACGTTCTGGACGAAAACGCGGTGCGGGCCCTGGCCACGCTGCCGTCGCTCGACCAGCTCCGTGGCAAGCTTATCGGCCTCATCCAGGCTCCGGCGACCAAGATCGCTGGCGTCCTGCAGGCCCCGGCTGGCCAACTGGCCCGCGTCTTCAACGCTTACGCGACCAAAGACGCCGCGTAACGGTCATCTCCGCATAAATCCCCTCATTCCATAGGAAATTGAACATGTCGAAGCTCGATAAGCTGGTTGAAGAACTGTCCACCCTGTCGGTCCTGGAAGCTGCTGAGCTCTCCAAGCTGCTCGAAGAAAAGTGGGGCGTCTCGGCCGCCGCTCCGGTCGCCGTCGCCGCCGCTGGTGGCGCTGCCGCCGCTCCGGCCGAAGCCGCCGAAGAGCAAACCGAATTCACCGTCGTCCTGACGGACGGTGGCGACAAGAAGATCAACGTGATCAAGGAAGTCCGCGGCGTTCGTCCGGACCTGGGCCTGAAGGAAGCCAAGGACCTGGTCGAAGGCGCTCCGCAGAACGTCGTTGAAAACGTTTCGAAGCAAGTCGCCGAAGAAGTCGCCAAGAAGCTGACCGAAGCCGGCGCCAAGGTCACCGTGAAGTAATTCACGTCCCCACGCCTCGCGCGTGGGGGACCTGCCGGCGTCAGTTCTCTGACGCACGAGTTGACGGCCCCGGAGGGAAACCTCCGGGGCCGTTTTCTTTGGCCGCCGCTACCGTCGAACGGTCGTCAACTCGCCTGTCGCGTCATCCTGGTTGCGGTCCCGCGAACGCTTCGCGTAGATGGGAGCGGGGATTGGGGGGATGCTTATGTCGACGGGACTCTGGGTCTATGACGGCGCCAATGGTTCAAGCGAACCGGTGACCGTCGAGGAAATCGCGCGGCTGCTGAGCGAGGGGCTCATCACCGGCGACACCCTGATCCGCCCCAGCGACGTGGTCAGCTGGGCGCCGGTCCTGACCTGGCTGCCCCAGCTCGCGCCGCCGGCCCCGCCCGAGCCGCCGAAGATCCCGCCGGTCAAGGGCGCCTGGATCGACACCAAGCCGCATCCCTGGCGGCGCTACTTCGCGCGGGCGATAGACGTGGTCGTGGTCGGGGGGCTGACCTGGGCCGTGATCGGCATCGTCTTCGGACTGGTCAATCCGGCGGGGGCCATGGCGTTCTTCGCCCTGTTCGACGGGCCGGGCGGCCGGATCCTCGATCTCATCCTGACCTTGCTGGCGACCGTCCCGGGGACGGCGCTGATGGTCGGGCTGACCGGCCTCTCGGTGGGCAAGTGGCTGTTCGGCGTCAAGGTGGTGCGGCGCGACGGGCGGCCGATCGGCGTCCTCGCCGGACTGATGCGCGAACTGAACGTGTTCTTCGCGGGCTTCGGCGCTGGCGTGCCGTTCGTTTCGCTGTTCACCCTGATCAATTCCTTCCGCAGGCTGACGAGCGACGGCCACGCCGCCTGGGACGAGCCCAAGCGCGTGGTCGTGCTTCACCGCCCGATGAACGCCCTGCAGGTCGTGCTGATGTGCCTGGCGATCCCGTTCCTGATCGCCGCGCGCATCGGCTTCTACATGCTGTCGCACGCCAGCTGATGTCGCTCTGGCATGTGGCCGACCAGGGTCGGCGGCTCGGCCCGTTCTCGGACGACGAGTTGCGGGCCGCCCGCGATCGCGGAGCCTTCGCCAAGGCGCGGGTCTGGCGCGAAGGCATGAGCGACTGGGCGCCGATCGCCGAATATTTTCCTCGGCCCCGCGCGGCGCCAAAGCGTGGCGGACTGGGCGTTGCGGTTTCAATGCTGGCGACGCTGGTCTTCCTCGCCGCGGCGGTCGCGAGCTTCGTGCTGGTCTATATCGACACCGACTTCGTGCCGCTGGGCCTGATGACCCAGGTCTGGATCGGGTGCGGGGTGGTGCTGGTCCTCACCTCGCTCGGCCTGCCTCTGATGTGGTGGAAGCGGTCGGGCCGCAGCGAGGCCGGCGGCATGGTCCGGATCATGGTCGTGCTGCTGGCGATCGCCGGGGTCAGCCTGGCCGGGCTCGAGCTGTTCCAGTCCGCCTATATCGGCCGGATCGCCGCCGCCTCCGAAGGCATGCGGGACTACAGGTTCGTCTATGATCCCGCCGCCAAGGCGCTGCGGGTTGACGGGCAGATCGGGCCGGGCTTCGCGCGGGGCCTCAAGGCCGAGTTCGACCGCCACGACGTCCGCCGGGTCGACATCACCAGCCGGGGCGGCCTGGTCAACGAGGCCATGATCAGCGCGCGGTTCCTGGAGACGCGGCCGAGCCTGGAAGTCGCGGCGCGGTCGCAGTGCGCCAGCGCGTGCATCATCGTGCTGATGGGCGGGACCAGGCGCCTGGCCGACTACGACATGGACATCCACTTCCACGCCGTCGACACCGTCGCGGACCTGGACAGTGACTGGTGGGACGTCATGACCGGCCGCCAGGGCCAGGAAGCCCAGCGCTACATGGAGCGTCGCGGCGCATCGAAGGCGGCCCTGGACGCGGCCGCCCGGCTTGGGGCGGGGAGGCTTTATCGGGTTCCCAGCGTGGACCTGGTGGAGCAGGGCATGCTGACGGGGCTGCTCGACAGCGAAGGCCAGTCCATCACCCCGGCGGGCGCGCGCGCCCTGATGCGTGACGAAGGCTGGGAGCCCGCGCCGGCGGCCGCCACGCCGAACCTCTGAGTTCGCCGAGCCCTTGAGTTTGGAAGGCGCGAGTGGAACCGCGCGCGTCCGGATCGCGTTGCCTCAGCATGCTCAAGCTCGCCGGAATCCTGCTGGTCCTGATGATCGTCTTCGGCATCCTCGGCTTCGTCGTTGACGTGGCCGGCGGCCTGGCCAAGATCGCGTTCTTCGTCTGCCTGATCGGCTTCGCGATCTCGCTGGTCGGCAAGGTCCTGCGACGCGACTGAGCGTCATTGATACTATCAATCTTATTGACGCTGCCCCGGCGCATCTCTAGCCATTGCCGCAATAGATAGCGGTAACATGGGGGGAAGCGATGGATCGGCTTCGTGAGAGCGCGCGGCGCTGGACGGCGGGACTGGCCTCGGGCCTGGCGCTGAGCCTCGCCACGGGGATCATGGCAAACCTGGCCGCGCCGACGGCCGCGGCCGCCGCGCCGGCGGTCATGGATCGCAACGGCTCGTACGTCTCGGTCGAGACCTACGCCCCCAACATCGTCCGGGTGACCATCAGCCAGGACAAGGCCCTGGTGGAAGCCGCGCCGGGCTACGGCTTCACGGGCGCGGCCGACGACAAGGGCTGGCGCCACGACCAGAAGGCCGGGGCCGACATCTTCACCTCCGGCGCCCTGTCGCTGGAAGTCGTCGCCCAGCCCTGGCCGGGCGCGCCCTCGCAGATGGAGCGCTACTTCGCGCCGTCCCTGCCGCCGGTTTCGGTCAAGATCCGCAAGGCGGATGGAGCCCCCCTCGTCAGCATGACGGGCTGGGAAATGGCTCCCCATGTCGTTTCGGGCGAGCGGACCTATCAGGCGGGCGCCAGCTTCTCGACCAGCGCCGACGAGCACTTCTACGGCCTGGGCCAGAACCAGGAGGGCATCCTGGACCTGCGCGGGCGGGCCATCGACTGCAAGCACGACTACGACGCCCCGCACGGCGAGACGGTCTGCGTGCCGTTCCTGGTCTCGAGCAAGGGCTACGGGATTCTCTGGGACAACCCGTCCGACACCCACGTCTATCCGGGCGTCAACGGCCGCACCCTGTGGCAGTCCAAGGTCGGCGAGCGGGTGTCGTTCTTCGTGATCACCGGCGGCTATGACGAGATCTACGCCGGCTATCGCAAGCTGACCGGCGTCACGCCGCTGCCGCCCAAGGCCGCCTTCGGCTACATCCAGTCCAAGGCCCGCTACGACAGCCAGGACAAGTTCCTGGGCGTGGCCAAGAGCTATCGCGACCGCGGCTACCCGCTGGATATCATGGTGCTGGACTGGTTCTACTGGACCCGCATGGGCCAGATGGACATCGATCCGACCCAGTTCCCCGACCCCGCCGCGATGAACAAGGAACTGCACGACAACGGCGTGCACACGATCATCAGCGTCTGGCCGCGCTACGAGAAGGAAGGCCGCTACTTCAACTATCTGGCCGACAAGGGCTGGTTCCTGAAGGACGCCGAGGGCAAGCCGGTCGACGGCCTGCCGTTCCGCAGCGACCGCACCGGCGCGCTGATCGACAGCACCAACCCCCAGGCCCGCGAATGGTTCTGGGGCAAGATCCGCGACAACATCGCGTCCAAGGGCTTCGACTGGTTCTGGCTGGATGAGACCGAGCCGGACCTGGTGCCGGAGGGCCACTTCTGGAGCATCGGTTCGGGCGACCGCTACCGCAACGTCTTCCCCCTGGTCCACACCCAGGGCGTGGCCGAGGGCTCGCGCCGCGACCGTCCCGAGAAGCGCAACCTGATCCTGTCGCGCGCGGCCTATATCGGCGCCCAGCGCAACGGCGCGCTGTTCTGGTCGTCGGATATCCAGCCGACCTGGGAAGCGCTGAAGCGTCAGGTGCCGACCGGCCTGAACTTCACCGCCTCGGGCCTGGCCTATTGGGGCAACGACATCGGCGGCTGGCAGTGGCTGCCGCAGACCACGACGGCCACCAAGGCGCCGCTGCTGGACCCGTCGGACGCCCGCGACGTGGTCGGCCAGAACAACGACTATCCCGAACTGTTCGCCCGCTGGTTCCAGTACGGGACCTTCACCCCGACCCTGCGCGTGCACGGCATGCGCAAGGACACCGAGGTCTGGTCGTTCGGCAAGGGCGCCGAGGCGGTGGTCGTGAAGTACCTGAAGCTGCGCTACGCCCTGATGCCGTACCTGTACTCGATGGGCCACTCGACCTACGAGACCGGCGCGCCGTTCATGCGCGGCCTGTTCATGGACTTCCCGAACGATCCCAAGACGGCGACCCTGGGCGACCAGTACATGTTCGGCCCGGCCTTCCTGGTGGCCCCGGTCACCGAGCAGGGCGTCGAGACCCGCGACGTCTACTTGCCGGCGGGCGCCGACTGGTACGACTACTGGACAGGCAAGAAGTTCAGCGGCGGTCAGACGATCAGCGTCCATGCGCCGATCGACACCATCCCGCTGTTCGTCCGGGCCGGCTCGATCATCCCGATGGGCGCGCCGATCCAGAACACCAGCCAGCCCCAGGCGATCAATGCGGTGAAGGTCTATCCGGGCCGCGACGCCGACTTCACCCTGTATGACGACGACGGGGTGACCAACGCCTACGAGAAGGGTGTCGGCAAGACCGTGAAGCTGCACTGGGACGACAAGGCCGGCAAGCTGACGGCCACTGGCGACAAGGCCCTGGCGGCCCAGGCGCTGGCGGCCGTGCAGGTGGTTTCGGTCAAATAGGCTTTCGCTCCCGCCCCTCTTCCGGCGTTCGCCGGGAGAGGGACGGTTCAATGGCGAGCAAGCCGCCCTGGCGTCCCGTTGTGGCACAAGACTTGCAACCTCTCGGCGAACCGCGAGGGGGCGAGCATGACCATTTCAGGGATCTCTGGAGGTTATTCGGGCTACGGCATGAATGTCGGCCGAGCCCTCGCCGTCGGCGGGATCAAGACCGAAGCGCAGAGCGATGTGGATTCGGTTCGCGAGAAGGGCCTCGTCGCCTTCGCGCGCGACGCCAAGAAGACCGCCTGGGAAGAGAAGCTCAAGCAATGGCGCGAGGAGGCGATGAAGGCCATGGGCCTCACGTCGGAGCGCCTCGACGCCATGCCGCCCGAGCAACGCTCGGCGGCGCTGAAGATGGTCGAGGAAGCCGTCCAGCAGAAGATCAAGGAAGCCATGGAAAGCGCCCGCAAGCAGGGCAAGGACGGCGTCTCGGTTCCGCAGTTCGTGGACATGAGCGTCTAGCCGGTCGGCAGGAACTTCCGACCGGCCTCGTATTCCCCCGGGGTTCGAGCAGGGCTTTGACGACCGCAAGGCCGGTTCCAGGCGTCTCCGCATTCTTTTGTGGATAAACCCCCTTCCCAACCCAGCCGGGGTGTCCTATATCCGCCGGCTCACGAAGATATTCGGCGGAGCGCGTACGCGTGTGTCCGCAAGATACGCCCCGAGGCGCGGTCAGCCGCCCTCCGATCAGCGCGAAGGGGCGCCCGTCAGGCTTCCGGTCCCGGTTGCCCTGACAGGGGAATTCCAGCGTCCAGCGTTCTCCCGCGAGGGGAACGGCGAGGGTGGACGCTAAGGCATTCGAATTTACGCGCGGACTCCGTTCCGCGCCGCAGGGAAAAAACATGGCGCAATCCTTCACCGGCAAGAAGCGGATCCGGAAGTCTT
Source organism: Caulobacter sp. 05L422 (assembly GCF_056397765.1). Lineage (NCBI taxonomy): Bacteria > Pseudomonadati > Pseudomonadota > Alphaproteobacteria > Caulobacterales > Caulobacteraceae > Caulobacter > Caulobacter sp. 05L422. Next base: position 138,711 of record NZ_JBFTOB010000013.1, read on the forward strand.
TCGGCCGCATCCCCGAAGCTGTGCAGATGCCGAACCTGATCGAGGTTCAGCGCTCCTCCTACGAGCAGTTCCTCCAGCGCGAAGTCCGTCCGGGCGTGCGCAAGGACGAGGGCATCGAGGCGGTCTTCAAGTCCGTCTTCCCGATCAAGGATTTCAACGAGCGCGCGGTGCTCGAATACGTCTCGTACGAATTCGAAGAGCCCAAGTACGACGTTGAGGAATGCATCCAGCGCGACATGACCTTCGCGGCGCCGCTGAAGGTCAAGCTCCGCCTGATCGTGTTCGAAACGGAAGAAGAAACCGGCGCCCGGTCCGTCAAGGACATCAAGGAGCAGGACGTCTACATGGGCGACATCCCGCTCATGACCGACAAGGGCACCTTCATCGTCAACGGCACCGAGCGGGTCATCGTCTCGCAGATGCACCGTTCGCCCGGCGTGTTCTTCGACCACGACAAGGGCAAGACCCACGCCTCGGGCAAGCTGCTGTTCGCCGCCCGCGTGATCCCGTATCGCGGCTCGTGGCTGGACTTCGAGTTCGACGCCAAGGACGTGGTCTATGTCCGCATCGACCGCCGCCGCAAGCTGCCCGCCACCACCTTCCTCTATGCCCTGGGCATGGACGGCGAAGAGATCCTGACGACGTTCTACGACGTCGTCCCGTTCGAGAAGCGCACCGCCGCCGGCGCCGAAGGCTGGGCCACCCCGTACAAGCCCGAGCGCTGGCGCGGCGTGAAGCCGGAATTCGCCCTGATCGACGCCGACACCGGCGAAGAAGTGGCTCCGGCCGGCACCAAGATCACCGCCCGCCAGGCCAAGAAGCTGGCTGACGGCGGTCTGAAGACCCTGCTGCTGGCTCCGGAAGCCCTGACCGGCCGCTACCTGGCCCGCGACGCCGTCAACTTCGAGAACGGCGAGATCTACGCCGAAGCCGGCGACGAACTGGACGTCACCTCGATCCAGGCCCTGGCCGACCAAGGCTTCAGCACCATCGACGTGCTGGACATCGACCACGTCACGGTCGGCGCCTACATGCGCAACACCCTGCGCGTGGACAAGAACGCCGTCCGCGAAGACGCGCTGTTCGACATCTACCGCGTGATGCGTCCGGGCGAGCCGCCGACCGTCGAAGCCGCCGAAGCGATGTTCAAGTCGCTGTTCTTCGACGCCGAGCGCTACGACCTGTCGGCCGTTGGCCGCGTGAAGATGAACATGCGCCTGGAGCTGGACGCTTCGGACGAGATGCGCGTGCTCCGCAAGGAAGACGTGCTGGCCGTCCTGAAGCTGCTGGTCGGCCTGCGCGACGGTCGCGGCGAAATCGACGACATCGACAACCTGGGCAACCGCCGGGTGCGTTCGGTCGGCGAACTGCTGGAAAACCAGTACCGCGTCGGCCTGCTGCGCATGGAACGCGCCATCAAGGAACGCATGTCGTCGGTCGACATCGACACCGTGATGCCGCACGACCTGATCAACGCCAAGCCGGCCGCGGCCTCGGTGCGTGAATTCTTCGGCTCCTCGCAGCTGTCGCAGTTCATGGACCAGACCAACCCGCTGTCGGAGATCACCCACAAGCGCCGTCTGTCGGCGCTTGGCCCGGGCGGTCTGACCCGCGAGCGCGCCGGCTTCGAAGTCCGCGACGTTCACCCGACGCACTACGGCCGCATCTGCCCGATTGAAACGCCGGAAGGCCCGAACATCGGCCTGATCAACTCGCTGGCCACCCACGCCCGCGTGAACAAGTACGGCTTCATCGAGAGCCCCTACCGTCGCGTCGCCGACGGCAAGCCGCTCGAAGAGGTCGTCTACATGTCGGCCATGGAAGAGTCGAAGCACGTCATCGCCCAGTCCAACATCAAGGTGTTGAACGGCGAGATCGTCGACGACCTGGTCCCCGGCCGGATCAACGGTGAACCGACCCTGCTCCAGAAGGAGCAAGTCGACCTGATGGACGTGTCGCCGCGCCAAGTCGTGTCGGTGGCCGCGGCCCTGATCCCCTTCCTGGAAAACGACGACGCCAACCGCGCCCTCATGGGCTCGAACATGCAGCGTCAGGCCGTGCCGCTGGTGCAGTCCGACGCCCCGCTGGTCGGCACCGGCATGGAAGCCGTGGTCGCCCGTGACTCGGGCGCCGTGGTCATCGCCAAGCGCACCGGCGTCGTGGAACAGATCGACGGTACGCGTATCGTCGTCCGCGCCACGGAAGAGACCGACGCCGCCCGTTCGGGCGTCGACATCTACCGCCTGTCGAAGTTCCAGCGTTCGAACCAGTCGACCTGTATCAACCAGCGTCCGCTGGTGAAGGTGGGCGACAAGATCAGCGCCGGCGACATCATCGCCGACGGTCCGTCGACCGAGCTGGGCGAACTGGCCCTGGGCCGCAACGCGCTCGTCGCGTTCATGCCCTGGAACGGCTACAACTTCGAAGACTCGATCCTGATCTCCGAACGCATCGTCCGTGACGACGTCTTCACCTCGATCCACATCGAGGAATTCGAAGTCATGGCCCGCGACACGAAGCTCGGTCCGGAAGAAATCACGCGCGACATCCCGAACGTCGGCGAGGAAGCCCTGCGCAACCTCGACGAAGCGGGCATCGTGGCGATCGGCGCCGAAGTCCAGCCGGGCGACATCCTGGTCGGCAAGGTCACGCCGAAGGGCGAAAGCCCGATGACGCCGGAAGAAAAGCTCCTGCGCGCCATCTTCGGCGAAAAGGCCTCGGACGTCCGCGACACCAGCCTGCGCCTGCCCCCGGGCGTCGCCGGCACGATCGTCGACGTGCGCGTGTTCAACCGTCACGGCGTCGACAAGGACGAACGCGCCCTGGCCATCGAACGCGCCGAGATCGACCGTCTGGGCAAGGACCGCGACGACGAATTCGCGATCCTGAACCGCAACATCTCGGGCCGCCTGCGCGAACTGCTGATCGGCAACGTCGCCCTGTCGGGTCCCAAGGGCCTATCGCGCGGCGCGATCACCGCCGAGGGCCTGGCTGAAGTCCAGCCGGGTCTGTGGTGGCAGATCGCCCTCGAGGACGAGAAGGCGATGGGCGAACTGGAAAGCCTGCGTCGTCTGTTCGACGAGAACCGCAAGCGTCTGGACCGTCGCTTCGAGGACAAGGTCGACAAGCTGCAGCGCGGCGACGAACTGCCCCCGGGCGTGATGAAGATGGTCAAGGTCTTCGTGGCCGTGAAGCGCAAGCTTCAGCCGGGCGACAAGATGGCCGGCCGTCACGGCAACAAGGGCGTCATCTCGCGCATCCTGCCGATCGAGGACATGCCGTTCCTCGCCGACGGTACGCACGTGGACGTCGTTCTGAACCCGCTGGGCGTGCCTTCGCGCATGAACGTCGGCCAGATCTTCGAAACCCACCTGGGCTGGGCCTGCGCCAACCTCGGCAAGCAGATCACCAACCTGCTGGAAGACTGGCAGGCCGGCGGTCAGAAGAAGGCCCTGGTCGATCGTCTGACCGAGATCTACGGCCCGGACGAGGAACTGCCGGAAACCGAGGAAGAGCTGGTCGAACTGGCCCGCAACCTCGGCAAGGGCGTTCCGATCGCCACCCCGGTGTTCGACGGTGCGCGCATCGGCGACATCGAGGAGCACCTGCGCATGGCGGGCGTCGATCCGTCGGGCCAGTCGATCCTGTTCGACGGCCAGACCGGCGACCAGTTCAAGCGTCCGGTCACGGTCGGCTACATCTACATGCTGAAGCTGCACCACCTGGTCGACGACAAGATCCACGCCCGTTCGATCGGTCCGTACTCGCTCGTCACGCAACAGCCGCTGGGCGGTAAGGCCCAGTTCGGCGGTCAGCGCTTCGGGGAAATGGAAGTGTGGGCTCTGGAAGCCTACGGCGCGGCCTACACCCTGCAGGAAATGCTGACGGTGAAGTCCGACGACGTGGCCGGCCGGACCAAGGTCTACGAGTCGATCGTCCGCGGCGACGACACGTTCGAAGCCGGCATCCCGGAAAGCTTCAACGTGCTGGTCAAGGAAATGCGCTCGCTCGGCCTGAACGTCGAGCTGGAGAACAGCTGATCCGGATCTCCCTCCTCCACCTAGCGGTGGGGGAGGGGCCTCTGCTCAGCCTCTCTCCACTTTGAATTTTCGCGGGTGATCCCGCAGAAGGAACCAAGATGAACCAGGAAGTCCTGAACATCTTCAATCCGGTCCAGGCCGCTCCGACCTTCGACCAGATCCGCATCTCGCTGGCCTCGCCCGAAAAGATCCGTTCGTGGTCGTTCGGCGAGATCAAGAAGCCGGAAACCATCAACTACCGCACGTTCAAGCCCGAGCGTGACGGCCTGTTCTGCGCCCGTATCTTTGGCCCGACCAAGGACTACGAATGCCTGTGCGGCAAGTACAAGCGCATGAAGTACAAGGGTATCATCTGCGAAAAGTGCGGTGTCGAAGTCACCCTGGCCCGCGTCCGTCGCGAGCGCATGGGCCACATCGAACTGGCCTCGCCGGTCGCCCACATCTGGTTCCTGAAGTCGCTGCCCTCGCGCATCGCCATGATGCTCGACATGCCGCTGAAGGACATCGAGCGCGTCCTGTACTTCGAATACTACATCGTCACCGAGCCGGGCCTGACCCCGCTGAAGCAGCACCAGCTGCTCAGCGAGGACGACTTCATGCGCGCCCAGGACGAGTACGGCGACGACAGCTTCACCGCCGAGATCGGCGCTGAAGCCGTCCAGAACCTGCTGAAGGCCATCGACCTCGACAAGGAGGCCGAGAAGCTGCGCGAAGAGCTGGCGGGCAACCCGTCGGACATGAAGCAGAAGAAGTTCAGCAAGCGCCTGAAGATCCTCGAAGCCTTCTCCGAGTCGGGCAACCGCCCGGAATGGATGGTGCTGACGGTCGTCCCGGTCATCCCGCCGGAACTGCGCCCGCTGGTGCCGCTGGACGGCGGCCGCTTCGCGACCTCGGACCTGAACGACCTGTATCGCCGGGTCATCAACCGTAACAACCGCCTCAAGCGCCTGATCGAGCTGCGCGCCCCCGACATCATCATCCGCAACGAAAAGCGGATGCTGCAGGAGTCGGTCGACGCCCTGTTCGACAACGGCCGTCGCGGTCGCGTCATCACGGGCGCCAACAAGCGCCCGCTGAAGTCGCTGGCCGACATGCTGAAGGGCAAGCAAGGCCGCTTCCGTCAGAACCTGCTGGGCAAGCGCGTCGACTATTCGGGCCGTTCGGTCATCGTCGTGGGTCCGGACCTGAAGCTGCACGAGTGCGGCCTGCCCAAGAAGATGGCTCTGGAGCTGTTCAAGCCGTTCATCTACGCGCGCCTGGACGCCAAGGGCCTTTCGGGCACCGTCAAGCAGTCCAAGCGCATGGTCGAGCGCGAGCAGCCCCAGGTGTGGGACATCCTCGAAGAGGTTATCCGCGAGCACCCGGTGATGCTGAACCGCGCGCCGACGCTCCACCGTCTGGGCATCCAGGCGTTCGAGCCGAAGCTGATCGAGGGCAAGGCCATCCAGCTGCACCCGCTGGTCTGCGCCGCGTTCAACGCCGACTTCGACGGCGACCAGATGGCCGTTCACGTCCCGCTGAGCCTCGAGGCCCAGCTGGAAGCGCGCGTCCTGATGATGTCGACCAACAACATCCTGTCGCCCGCCAACGGTCGCCCGATCATCGTGCCGTCGCAGGACATCGTCCTGGGCCTGTACTACCTGTCGGTCGCCCGCGAAGGTGAACCGGGTGAAGGCAAGATCTTCGCCGACCTGGGCGAGATCGAAGCCGCCATGGATGCCGGCGTCGTCAGCCTGCACGCCAAGATCAAGTCGCGCTTCACGGAAATGGACGCCGACGGCGTCATCCGTCGCCGGGTGATCGACACCACCCCGGGCCGGATGAAGATCGCCGCCCTTCTGCCCCAGCACACCGCGATCGGTCACCGACTGATCGAGAAGGCGCTGACCAAGAAGGAAATCGGCAACCTGATCGACGTCGTCTACCGTCACTGCGGTCAGAAGGCGACGGTGATCTTCGCCGACCAGATCATGGGCCTGGGCTTCAAGGAAGCGGCCAAGGCCGGCATCTCCTTCGGCAAGGACGACATCATCATCCCGAAGCGGAAGGAGGCGATCGTCGCCGAAACCCGCACCCTGGCTGAAGAGTACGAGCAACAGTACGCCGACGGCCTGATCACCAAGGGTGAGAAGTACAACAAGGTCGTTGACGCCTGGGCCAAGGCCACCGACCGCGTCGCCGACGAGATGATGGCCGAGCTTCAGATGAAGCATAAGGACGAGAACGGCCGCGAGAAGGAAATCAACGCCATCTACATGATGGCCCACTCCGGCGCCCGTGGTTCGCAAGCCCAGATGAAGCAGCTGGGCGGCATGCGCGGCCTGATGGCCAAGCCCTCCGGCGAGATCATCGAGACCCCGATCGTCTCGAACTTCAAGGAAGGCCTGACCGTTCAGGAGTACTTCAACTCGACCCACGGCGCCCGTAAGGGCCTGGCGGACACCGCGCTGAAGACCGCCAACTCGGGCTACCTGACCCGTCGTCTGGTCGACGTGGCGCAGGACTGCATCATCGTCGAGGAAGACTGCGGCACCACGCGGGGCATCACCCTGCGCGCCGTGGTCGAGGGCGGCGACGTCCTCGTCTCGCTGGGCATGCGCGTCCTGGGCCGCTTCTCGGCCGAGGACATCAAGGACCCGGCGACCGGCGAGATCATCATCCCGGCCGACACCTACCTGACCGAGAACATGGCCGACGCCATCGAAGCCGCTGCGGTGCAGTCGGTGAAGGTGCGTTCGGTCCTGACCTGCGAAGCCAAGGTCGGCGTCTGCGGCGCCTGCTACGGCCGCGACCTGGCCCGCGGCACCCCGGTGAACATCGGTGAAGCGGTCGGCGTCATCGCCGCCCAATCCATCGGCGAGCCCGGCACCCAGCTGACGATGCGGACCTTCCACATCGGCGGCACCGCCCAGGTGGCCGAGCAGTCGTTCTTCGAAAGCAGCAACGACGGTACGGTCCGCGTGACCGGCGCCACCGTGGTGGGTTCGGACGGCCAGCTGGTCGTCATGAGCCGCAACACTGCCGTCAGCGTCCTGGTCGACGGCAAGGAACGCGAGAACTACAAGCCGCCGTACGGCGCGCGCCTGAAGGTCAAGGACGGCGACAAGGTGAAGCGCGGCCAGCGCCTCGCCGATTGGGACCCCTACACCACCCCGATCATCACCGAAGTGGCCGGCCGCATCCGCGCCGAAGACCTGGTGGACGGCTTCTCCGTCCGCGAGGAGACCGACGAAGCCACCGGCATCGCGCAACGCGTGATCGCCGACTGGCGGACCTCGGCCCGCGCTTCGGACCTGCGTCCCGCCATGGGCGTGCTGGGTGAAGACGGCGCCTATGTTCGCCTGGCGAACGGCGGCGAGGCTCGCTACCTGATGTCGGTCGGCGCCATTCTCTCCGTCGCCGACGGGGACATGGTCAAGCCGGGCGAGGTCATCGCGCGTATCCCGACCGAAGGCGCCAAGACCCGGGACATCACCGGTGGTCTGCCGCGCGTCGCCGAACTCTTCGAAGCCCGCCGTCCCAAGGACTGCGCGGTCATCGCGGAAATGGACGGCCGTGTCGAATTCGGCAAGGATTACAAGAACAAGCGCCGCATCAAGATCACCCCGGAAGTCGACGCTGACGGCAACCAGGGCGAAGCGGTCGAGTTCCTGATCCCCAAGGGCAAGCACATCGCGGTGCACGATGGCGATTTCATCGCGCGCGGCGAGTACATCATCGACGGCAACCCGGATCCGCACGACATCCTGCGCATCCTGGGCGTCGAGGCCCTGGCCAACTTCCTCGTGGACGAAATCCAGGAGGTCTATCGACTGCAGGGCGTGCCGATCAACGACAAGCACATCGAGACGATCGTTCGTCAGATGCTGCAGAAGGTCGAGATCCTCGAGCCGGGCGATACGGGTCTGATCAAGGGCGATCACCTCGACAAGCCCGAGTTCTACGTCGAGCAGGACAAGGCCGTCGCTCGCGGCGGTCGTCCGGCCACGACGCAGCCCGTGCTGCTCGGCATCACCAAGGCCTCGCTGCAGACCAAGAGCTTCATCTCGGCCGCGTCGTTCCAGGAAACGACTCGCGTCCTGACCGAAGCCTCGGTGCACGGCAAGACCGACACCCTGGAAGGCCTGAAGGAAAACGTCATCGTGGGTCGCCTGATCCCCGCCGGTACGGGTTCCTACCTGCGCAGCCTGCAGCGCGTCGCCGCCAAGCGCGACGAGCAACTGGCCCAGCAGCGCGAAGAAGCGATGGAGCCGCTGCCGGCCGAAATCGCTTCGGCGACCGTGGAATAACTGGACGGCGACAAGCCTTCTGGTTGTGCTAGTCAAGAGCGGTMGGGACCTTGGTCCCGGCCGCTCTTTGCGTATGGCCGCACGTGTTTCGGGGGGAACGTGGTCCGTAAGATTGTCTTCTGGGCGCTTGGCCTGGGCGTGGCGGCCGCGGGGGCGGCCGTGATCCTGTACAAGCCGCCGGAGCCGCCGAAACTGTCCGACCGTTTCACCGCGCCCGCCGACAAGGCGTTCGTCGATCTCGCCTCGGGCAAGATCGCCAGGCGGTTCGAGGCGCCGGAAAAGGTCAGCTTCTGGGACCCGGTGGTCAGCCGCATGCCCAATGGCGCGGAGGCGCTGTGCGTCGACGCCAGCGGACCCGGCCGAGGCTGGACGGGCATGATCGCCGCCCATGACCCCGGGGCCGCCGGTTTCATGATCTATCGCGGCGGAGACACCCTCACCGCCAGGGCCCGCTTCCAGTGCCGCGCGATCCTCCGGCGCGCGCTCGCGAATCCTGGCGGGCCGCTCATGTCGACGATGATGGACTATGAGCGGGCCGGGTGCGCGGGGCGGCTCGACCAGCGCTATCTGTTCGCCTACGCACGCTACTGCACGGGCGTCGAGGCTCGTCCGGCGGTGGCGGACGCGTCGTAATCGCGGGGCTTCCCCGATCGGGGGCATGTGCTAATTGTGAAGCTATGGCAGGACCCATCAGGGCCGCCTTTTCGCGTTCGGGGGGAAGCGATGACCAAGTGGGGAATGGGGGCCGCTGCCCTGGTGATGCTGACGCTGCAGGCCTGCGCGCCGGAGCCTCCGCTCGCGCCCAAGCCCAAGGTCTCCGACGGCTTCCTCCTGCCGGCCGATCGCGCCTTCGTCGAGGCCGCCTGGGCCAAGGTCGTCAAGACCTACGAGGAGCCTGGCAAGCTGCCTGGCAAGGTCTTGTACAAGGGCCTGACCATCAGCGAAGACGCCAGCGGACGGACCCTGTGCGGAGAGTCGTCCGAGGAGGGGCAGTTGTCGCGGGGCTTCGTGGCAACGCAGGAGGCGGGCAAGACCGCCTTCGAGGTCATCCGCCAGCACGACAACATCAGCCCTCGGGCCGTGAAGGCGTGCAAGCCCTTGATCCGCAAGCACATGGGCCAGGCCAGCGTCGATACGCCCGAGATCCAGCAGGCCATCATCCAGAACGGCTGCGACAGCATCGATCCGGTCTACTGGCGAGCCCACAAGGACCGTTGCTACAAGACCCTGACCGTCGCCGGCGGCGTCGCCACGCCCGCGCCGCCGCCCTAGGCCTCACTGGGCCGTGTCGCGGCGCGCGTCGGCTGCCCGCAGCACCGCCAGCCGCTCCAGCCGCGGCCCCGCGAAGTCCAGGAACGCCCGCACCAGCGGCGGCATGAACCGGCCGCCCACCGTGACCAACTGCACCGGCAGGGGCGGGGGCTCGAAGTCGGGCAGCAGGCGGACCAGCCTTCCCGCCGCCAGGTCCTGCGCCACCTGGTACGACAGCGCCCGGCCGATCCCGCGCCCGGCCAGCATCGCCGCCAGGGCCGCTTCGACATTGTTGACCCGCAGCCGGGGCTCCAGCCGTACGGCCCGGGCCTTGCCCCGATGCTCGAAACGCCACTCGGGCGAGGCCGAAACCACGGTGGTCAGGATCAAGTCGTGCTCGGCCAGGTCGCCTGGCTCCAGCGGAGTCCCGCGCCCGGCCAGATAGTCGGGCGAGGCCACGACCACGCGAGCCACCTCGCCCAGCTTGCGGACCAGCAGGCTGGAATCGGCCAACGGCCCGATCCGCACGGCCACATGCAGCTCGCCCTCGATCAGGTCCAGATTGCGGTCGTGCAGGGTCAGGTCGGCCTGGACGCCGGGATGCTGCGCCAGGAAGTCGGCGACGACCGGGGTCAGGTGCCGGCCGCCGAACACGGTCGGGCCGGTGATCCGCAGCGTGCCGCGCACCGCGTCCGGGGCCGGAGCCTGGAGCGCGGTCTCATAGTCGGCCAGCAGCCGCCGGGCCCGTTCGGCCAGGTCGCGGCCGGCCTGAGTGGGCGCCAGGCGGCGGGTGGTGCGCTCGATCAGCCGCGCGCCCATCCGCTCTTCCAGCGCCGCCAGGGCCCGGGTCATGGCGGCGGGCGAACGCCGCAGCTTGCGCCCGGCCGCCGCCAGGCCGCCGGCGTCGATCACCGCGACCAGCAGGGCCAGCTCGTCCAGACGATCCATTGCAAAACCCGCAATTATGACTTGCCGATTTGCTCAATTCATTCCGCACGACGCAAGAGCGAAACTTCCCCATCGCAACACGGGGAGACCTCCCATGACCAAGACCGAAATCGTCCTGCACGGCGTCAGCCTGTCGGGCCACACCCACCGGGTGGCCCTGATGCTCAACGCCCTGGGCCTGAGCTATCGCTTCGAGGACGCGCCCGGCCCGGTCCGCGCCAGCCCGGCCTTCCTGGCCCTCAACCCGCTGGGCCAGATCCCGGTGCTGCAGGACGGCGAGCTGATCTTGGCCGACAGCAACGCCATCCTGGTCTATCTGGCCCGCCGCTACGCCCCCGACAGCGCCTGGCTGCCGCAGGAGCCGGTCGCCGCCGCCCGTGTCCAGCGCTGGCTGTCGATCGCCGCCGGCGAGGTCGCGCACGGCCCGGCCACGGCCCGGCTGATCACGCTGTTCGGCTTCCCCGACGACCCGGCTCGCGCCGCCCGCATCGCCGCGCGGATTCTGACCTTCATGGACGAGCACCTGAAGGACCGCGCCTTCCTGGCCGCCGACCACGTCACCATCGCCGACCTGGCCTGCTACTCCTACATCGCCCACGCCCCCGACGGCGGCGTCGACCTGGAGCCCTATCCGGCCGTGCGGGCCTGGCTGGCCCGGGTCGAGGTCCAGCCGTGGTTCCAGGCGATCCCCGACTTCGCCAAGGCGGCCTAAGGTGGAAAGCCCGTTCCATCGCGGGGAGCTGATCGCCCAGACCCTGGCCGGAACGGGCGCGCCCGGCATGACCGGCATCCGGCCGTTCATGCCCGACCAGCACCGCGAGTTCTTCGGCCTGCTGCCCTACTTCTTCATCGCCACGACCGATGACGATGGCTGGCCGGTGGCCACCGTACTGACCGGCCAGCCCGGCTTCATCCGGAGCCCGGACTCCAACACCCTGACCGTCGCGGCCCTGCCTCGGGCGGGTGAGCCGGGGGCCAAGCTGTTCGTCGCCGGTCGCCCGTTCGGAGGGCTGGGCCTGGACTTCGCCACCCGCCGCCGCAACCGCGTCAACGGCCAGATCACGGCGGCGGGGCGGGGCGGGTTGACGCTCGAGGTGCTCCAAAGCTTCGGCAACTGCCCGCAGTACATCCAGACCCGCGCCGTGGCGCCGGGGCCGGCCTCCACGACCCCGGCCGCGGCCCTGGCCTTTCCGACCGCCGAGGCGCTGGCCCAGATCGTCCACGCCGACACCATGTTTGTCGCCACCAACGCCGCTGGCGAGAACGGCGGCGTCGACATCTCGCATCGCGGCGGCCTGCCGGGCTTCGTGAAGGTGGCGGGCGACGTGCTGACCATCCCGGACTTCCGGGGCAACCGGTTCTTCAACACCCTGGGCAACCTGGTGCTCGACGATCGCGCGGCCCTGCTGTTCGTGGATTTCGAGACCGGCGACCTGCTGCACCTGCAGGGCCGGGCCGAGATCGACTGGGAGCCGCCGGGCGGCGAATGGCCCGAGGGCGTCCAGCGCCAGTGGCGGCTCACGGTCGAACGCGCCTGGCGCCGCCCCGCCGCCTTGCCCCTGCGCTGGGCGTTCGGCGACTACTCGCCGGTGACGCTGATGACCCAGGCCTGGAACGCGGCGGCCTAGGTCGCCGGCTCCTCGGACTGAACCGTGAAATCGAAGCGCCCAGGCCTTGGGTGCGGCGCAACGTCGCGATTTTTGTTTGTCGGACCAATGTGCAGCAAGGTTAAGCCTTGCTTGAGATGTTGCGATGCAAACCGAAAGACAGGTTTCTCCAGACATCGGCGCCCCAATGCGTTCTGACATCTCCACCAAGGTCAGCCTCACGGTTGTGGCGGCCTTCATAACCCTGCTGCTGGCCTTGCTGGCTATCGTCGGCAAGAACTCGCTCGACTTCGCCAAGTCGCAGGCGGTCAGCCAGCAAGAGGCGAGCATGCGCGTGGCCTGGGACGCGGTGGGCGGCAAGGACGCGGCCTTCGCGCGCGACGGCGACAAGCTGACGGTGGGCGGCAAGGCGCTGAACGGCGACATCGCCACGGTCGATCACGTCAAGGACATGGTCGGCGGCACGATGACCATCTTCATGGGCGACACCCGCATCGCGACCAACGTCCAGAAGCCGGACGGCAGCCGGGGCGTCGGCACGCCCCTGGCCAAGGGCCCGGTCTACGACTCGGTGCTGGGCCGGGGCGAGCCCTATCGCGGCGAGACCAAGGTGCTGGGCAAGCCGTACTTCGCCGCCTACGACCCGATCAAGAACGCTTCGGGCGAGGTGATCGGCATCCTCTATGTCGGCGTGGCCAAGGCCGACTATTTCCAGCCGGTCTATCGTCAGCTGATCTGGCTGGCCGTGGCCGGCGTGGTGCTGGCAGGCCTGGGCGTCGCCGCCTCGGTGATCGTGGTCCGCCGCCAGCTGTCGCCGCTGCGCGACCTGCGCGACGCGATGAAGCGGGTGATGGGCGGCGACCTGACCGTCGCCCTGTCGTTCGCCGGCCGCCGCGACGACATCGGCCTGATGGCCGACGCGGTCCACGCCTTCCGCGACGAGGCCCGCGAGAAGGGCCGCATCGAGGCCGACGCCGAAAGCCATCGCCAGGCCGCCGAGGCCGAGCGCCGCCTGTCCGCCGATCGCGACAGCCAGCAGGCCGAGCAGCAGGCCCTGGTGGTCTCGCGCCTGGCCCATGGCCTGGACCGGCTGTCGGCCGGCGACCTGACCGTGCGCCTGACCGAGGCCTTCGCTCCCGACTACGAGCGCCTGCGCGCCGACTTCAACCAGGCCGTCGAGCGGCTGGAGCGCGCGCTGGGCGCGGTGATCTCCGCCGTGGGCGGCCTGACCTCGGGCGCCAACGGCATCGCGGGCGCGGCCGGCGACCTGTCGGCCCGCAGCGAGCAGCAGGCCGCCAGCCTGGAAGAGGCCGCCGCGGCCCTGACCGAAATCACCAACGCCGTCCGCGTGGCCGCCGACGGCGCCCGCGGCGCCCGCGAGGCGGTCAGCCAGGCCCAGGCCGAGGCCGGCCGCTCGCGCACCGTCGTCGACGAGACCATCCAGGCGATCAGCGGCATCGAGGCTTCCTCGCACCAGGTGGCCCAGATCATCGGCGTGATCGACGAGATCGCCTTCCAGACCAACCTGCTGGCCCTGAACGCCGGCGTCGAGGCCGCGCGTGCGGGCGACGCCGGTCGCGGTTTCGCGGTCGTGGCGCAGGAAGTGCGGGCCCTGGCTCAGCGCTCGGCCGACGCGGCCAAGGAGATCAAGGTCCACATCGCCGACTCCGCCCGCCAGGTCGAGGCCGGCGTCGTGCTGGTGGGGCGCACCGGCGAGGCCCTGCAGAAGATCGCCGGTCAGGTCGGGGCCATCGACGGGGTGATCGGCCAGATCGCCGCCTCGGCCGCCGAGCAGGCTTCGGGCCTGTCGGAGGTCAATATCGCCGTCAGCCACATGGACCAGGCCACCCAGAAGAACGCCGCCATGGTCAACCGCTCGGCCGCCGACAGCATGACCCTGGTGCGCGAGGTCGAGGGCCTGGCCGCCCTGATCAGCCATTTCAAAGTGGGCGCGGCTAGCGCTGATCGGTCTGGCGCTCGGCCTGCTTCCGACGCTCGTCGGCCTTCCGCGCATCGTCCAGCCGCTTAAGAGCCTGCTGCTCGGCCGATTTCTGTCGGCCTAGCCCGTCCTGCCCGGCCCCGCCGACCCACGGGATGTCCTTCATCGTTCCCGGACCTTCGCGGCTGCGATGGTCCACGCCGACGCCCATCGGCGCGTCGCGATAGGCGCGGTCGGCCTGCTGCCTGAGCGCCTGGGCGTCGAAGCCTCGTCGCTTACCGGCGTCCATCGGCGCGTCGTAGACAGGCGCGTTGCGGGACGTCTCGCCGAACTTCTCGTCGCAATGTTCTTGCTCACGCCGGTTGAGGCCGACCGCATCGGCGTTGGCGCAGCCGGCGGCGCTGCCGCGCAGGGCGGTGCGAAGATCGCCGCGCGGGCCTTCCGGCAGCGGCGCGGGATGGGCTCCGGTCTCGCGGTTGGCGGGCGCGGGCGGCCCGGGAACCGGCGCGACGCCCAGCGGCCTCACCCAGGGCGGCGCGACCAGGCGCGGCGCGCGCGGTTGCACGGGCAGGGCCGCGGCGGCGCGGTCGGGGCTGGCGACGGTCTCCGGCGCGAGCCGTCGAGGCACGAGCTCGCGCTCCAGGGTGACGCTGATGGCGTCCTCGTCGTTGGACCGGTCCTGGAAGCGCGCCACCACCGGCCAGCCCAGGACGGCCAGGATCACGGCGTGCAGCAGCAGGGACCCGCAGAAGACGGCGCCGTTTCTCAACCGGGTTCTGCGCGCCGCGTTCTGGGACAAGGACAAACTCGACAGGAGCAAGGGCGCGAGGTTTGCCACCGCAAGTGGCGAAACCGTGGCCCGCGAACTTTAGATGGGATGCGCGATCGCTTGCGCCACTAGGGTTTTCGGGGATAGGTCCCCGGGACGACGACCCAGCGGGCGACCGCGAAAGCGTGGCCGTCAGGACGGCCTTGACCGACCTAAACCCGCGATTTGACTCGGCATTGACGTGGCGAACGTTCGCGAGTAGTTTCCGCGCTCTTTTCGAGGCGGACCCTGTCCGTCCTGATGAGCGCCCGTCCCTTACCCGACGGATAGCCCGCCGGAACGCCTTCCGCGTCCCGGCGAGTTTCGTGTTTATCAGGTCCCCCTCGGGGGCCGAGACAAGCCGGAATAAAAACGACAAGGACCCTGAAGCGCTTCGGCCGAAAGGCACACGCTTCCATCAGAGCAGAGACTTAATGCCTACCGTCAACCAGCTCATCCGCAAACCGCGCCAGCCTAAGCCGGTCCGGAACAAGGTGCCCGCCCTGAAGGGCTGCCCCCAACGTCGCGGCGTTTGCACGCGCGTCTACACGACGACCCCGAAGAAGCCGAACTCGGCTCTGCGTAAGGTCGCCAAGGTCCGTCTGACCACCGGCATCGAAGCCGTTTGCTACATCCCGGGCGAAGGCCACAACCTGCAGGAGCACTCGGTGGTGCTCATCCGCGGCGGCCGCGTCAAGGACTTGCCCGGCGTCCGCTATCACATCCTGCGCGGCGTCCTCGACACCCAAGGGGTCAAGGATCGTAAGCAGCGTCGTTCGCTCTACGGCGCCAAGCGTCCGAAGTAAGGAATAGAAGAAGATGTCCCGCCGCCGTCGCGCCGAGAAACGCCAAGTCCTGCCGGATCCCAAGTTTGGAGATCTGATTGTCACGAAGTTCATGAACTACGTGATGTACGAGGGCAAAAAAGCCGTCGCCGAAAACATCATCTATGGTGCTTTCGACATCCTGGAAAACAAGCGCAAGGACCAAGGTCCGCTTGAGACCTTCCACTCCGCCCTGGACAACGTCGCCCCGGCGATCGAAGTCCGGTCGCGTCGCGTCGGCGGCGCCACCTACCAGGTGCCCGTGGAAGTCCGTCCGGACCGTCGCCGTGCGCTGGCCATCCGTTGGCTGGTGACCGCCGCCCGCAAGCGCGGCGAGAACACCATGACCGAAAAGCTGGCCGGTGAGCTGCTCGACGCCTCCAATAACCGCGGCACCGCGGTGAAGAAGCGCGAAGACACGCACAAGATGGCTGAAGCCAACCGGGCGTTCTCGCACTACCGCTGGTAACCTTTCTTACCAGCACTCTTTCAGGCGCGGGCGGTTTGAGATAAACCGCCCGCGCCGCACGTTTAAATGTCCCTGCCCCAGCTTGGGGCCGGGCTGTCACGCAGAGCTAGATCCATGGCCCGCCAGCATAAAATCGAAGACTACCGTAACTTCGGCATCATGGCGCACATCGACGCCGGAAAGACGACGACGACCGAGCGGATCCTGTATTACACGGGTAAGTCGCACAAGATCGGCGAAGTCCACGACGGCGCCGCGACCATGGACTGGATGGACCAGGAACAAGAGCGCGGCATCACCATCACGTCGGCCGCGACGACCGCTTTCTGGAAAGACAAGCGCCTCAACATCATCGACACCCCCGGACACGTCGACTTCACGATTGAAGTCGAGCGCTCGCTCCGCGTGCTCGACGGCGCCGTGGCGGTGCTGGACGGCAACGCCGGCGTTGAGCCGCAGACGGAAACCGTCTGGCGCCAGGCCGACAAGTATCGCGTTCCGCGCATCGTCTTCGTCAACAAGATGGACAAGATCGGCGCCGACTTCGACAAGTCGGTCGAGTCGATCCGCGACCGTCTGGGCGCCAAGGCGGTTCCGATCCAATTCCCGATCGGCTCGGAAACCACCCTCAGCGGCCTGGTCGACCTGGTCCGCATGAAGGCCGTCATCTGGGACAACGACGCCCTGGGCGCCAACTTCCGCGACGAAGAAATCCCGGCCGACCTGCTGGACAAGGCCAAGGAAGCCCACGCTTACCTGGTCGAAGCCGCCGTCGAGCTCGACGACGAAGCCATGGAAGCCTATCTGGGCGGCGAAGAGCCCTCGGAAGCCGTGCTGAAGAAGTGCATCCGCAAGGCCGTGCTGACCGGCGCCTTCTATCCGATCCTCTGCGGCTCGGCCTTCAAGAACAAGGGCGTGCAGACGCTCCTGGACGCCGTCGTCGACTACCTGCCGTCGCCGCTGGACATCCCGCCGACCAAGGGCATCGACTTCAAGACCGAAGAAGAAGTCGTGCGTCGCGCTTCGGACGAAGAGCCGCTGTCGGTTCTGGCGTTCAAGATCATGGACGACCCCTTCGTTGGTTCGCTGACCTTCTGCCGCATCTATTCGGGCAAGCTGGAAACCGGCATGAGCCTGCTGAACGCCACGCGCGACAAGCGCGAGCGCGTCGGCCGCATGCTGCTCATGCACTCCAACAACCGCGAAGACATCAAGGAAGCCTATGCCGGCGACATCGTCGCCCTGGCCGGCCTGAAGGAAACCCGCACCGGCGACACCCTGTGCGATCCCCTGAAGTCGCCGGTCATCCTGGAGCGCATGGAATTCCCGGCCCCGGTCATCGAGATCGCCGTGGAACCCAAGTCCAAGGCCGACCAGGAAAAGCTGGGCGTCGCCCTGGCCAAGCTGGCCGCCGAGGATCCGTCCTTCACCGTCTCGACCGACTTCGAAAGCGGCCAGACGATCCTGAAGGGCATGGGCGAACTGCACCTGGACATCAAGATCGACATCCTGAAGCGGACCTACAAGGTCGAAGCCAACATCGGCGCGCCGCAGGTTGCCTATCGCGAAAGCCTGGGTAAGCGGGCCGAGATCGACTACACCCACAAGAAGCAGACCGGTGGTACGGGCCAGTTCGCCCGCGTCATGATCACCTTCGAGCCGGGCGAGCCGGGTTCGGGCTTCGTGTTCGAAAACTCGATCGTCGGCGGCGCGGTGCCGAAGGAATACATCCCCGGCGTCGAAAAGGGCCTGATGTCCGTGAAGGACAACGGCCTGCTGGCCGGCTTCCCGCTGATCGACTTCAAGGCGACCCTGACGGACGGCAAGTACCACGACGTCGACTCCAGCGTGCTGGCGTTCGAAATCGCGTCGCGCGCCGCCTTCAAGGAACTGCGTGAAAAGGGCGCTCCCAAGCTGCTCGAGCCGATCATGGCCGTCGAGGTCGTGACCCCGGAAGAGTACCTGGGTTCGGTCATCGGCGACCTGAATGCTCGCCGTGGCATGATCCAGGGCCAAGACATGCGCGGCAACGCCACGGTGGTGAACGCCTTCGTGCCGCTGGCCAACATGTTCGGCTACGTGAACACCCTGCGCGGCATGAGCCAAGGCCGCGCCCAGTTCACCATGCAGTACGACCACTACGAGCCGGTGCCGCAACACGTCGCCGACGAAGTGATCAAGAAGTACGCGTAAGCTTTTTCCCCGGAAAAAGCGTACGAGATGAATAGGACGGGCTCTGATGAGCCCGTCCGCCTACCACCCCAGAAGTTCAACCATTGAAGGCCCCTCTGGGGTCCTGGAGCTAAGAAAATGGCCAAGGAAAAGTTCGAACGTAACAAGCCGCACTGCAACATCGGCACGATTGGTCACGTTGACCATGGCAAGACGACGTTGACGGCCGCGATCACCATCATCCTGGCTAAGTCGGGTGGTGCGACCGCGAAGAACTACGCCGACATCGACGCCGCGCCGGAAGAAAAGGCCCGCGGCATCACGATCAACACCGCGCACGTGGAATATGAGACGGCCAACCGTCACTACGCCCACGTCGACTGCCC